>NZ_JAHXNQ010000011.1:0-219828 GCF_023148575.1 Pseudomonas sp. EYE_354 | reverse complement strand
CCGCCATCACCTTCAAGCCATTGACCTTGGCCTTGGCCACGATGGCCGGGCCCAGGGACACGTCCGGCGGGCAGATCACAAAGCCCTTGGCGCCGTTGGCCGCCAGGCTGTCGATGGCCGAGAGGGTCTTCTCGCCGTCGGGCACGGCGATCTTGATCACGGTGAACCCGTGCTCCTTGCCGGCTTTTTCGGCAAAGGCCCATTCGGTCTGGAACCAGGGTTCTTCGGCCTGTTTGACCAGGAAGCCGATTTTGACTTCTTCAGCAGAGACCAAGCCGCTGAGGCTGCTTAACGCAACGGCGGCAGCGAGGACGCGGAGAGTCTTTTTCATGAACGACACCTCTTGTTGTTGTTTTTAAGTTTTGGGGTTTTAACCGGCAAAGCGATGGCAGGGTCTGCCAGGTACATCGACTTCGATAGCCAGCACGGCGCCGTCCAAGGGATGATCCAAGGGGCTGGCCGCGCTGGTGATAAACAGGGTGGTGAGGTCGGGTCCACCGAATACGCAGCTGGTGGGGCGACTGATCGGCAGCTCAATGATGCGATCCACCTGACCATCGGGCGTCAGGCGCAGCAGGCAACTGCCGTCCCAGCGGGCGTTCCAGAGATAGCCGTCAACGTCCATCGCCGACCCGTCCGGCCCGCCGCGCGCGTGCGGGCCAAACCACACGTGCGGCGGCGCGAGCCGGCCATCGGCGTGAATCGCATACTGATAGAGCGTGCCGTCCAGGCTGTCGCCAAAGTGCACCTGGCTGCCCTCCTCGTTCCAGAGCAACGTGTTGGGAATGCCCAGGCCGTCCAGCAATGGCGTGACCTGCCCGTCGGCATCGATGCGAAACAGGCCACCGGAGCGCCGCGTGATCGGCAGGTCTTCGCCCTGTTCACCGATGTTGTTCTGCATGGTGCCCAGCCACAGGCGCCCCTGAGCATCGCAGCGTGCTTCATTGCCACGGTTGCCCGGTTGCGGGTCGGCCACGCACAGCAGGGTCAGGGCTTCGGTGGCCAGGTCGAGGCGGTAGACGCCGCTGCTCAGGGTCACCAGCGCATCGCCGCTTTCACACGGGATAAACGCCGAGACATGCTCGGGCAACTGCCAGATCTGCAGGTGCCCGTCCATCAGGCGCAAGGCCTGTTTGCCGGCGATATTGACCCAATACAACGCCTGGGTCGGCACGTCCCAGAACGGTCCTTCGCCCAATTGTGCACGGTGTGCAGTGACCGCATTCCACAACATGAAACCTCCGGGTTCCTTAGAGCGACTCGCGCGATGGCGTGCCATCCACCAGGCGCTGGATCCGCAACGGGTTGGCGTTTTTCAACGCGTCGGGCAGCAGGCTATCAGGGTAGTTCTGGAAGCACACCGGGCGCAGGAAACGGTCAATGGCCAAGGTGCCGACCGAGGTGCCACGGGCGTCGGACGTGGCCGGGTACGGGCCGCCGTGCACCATCGAATCGCAGACTTCGACGCCGGTCGGGTAACCGTTGAGCAGGATGCGCCCGACTTTCTGTTCCAGCAGCGGCGTGAGCTCAGGGAACTGTTGAAAGTCCGCCGGCTCGCCAATGATCGTCGCGGTCAACTGGCCGTGCAGGCCCTGCAAGGCGGCGCTGAGCTGGGCCTGGTCGGCGACTTCGACAAACACCGTGGTGGGGCCGAAGACTTCTTCCTGCAACGCTTCGTCGCCATTGATCAGCAAGCTGGCATCGGCCTTGAACAGCTGTGGCTGCGCCTGATTGCCGGACTGGGCATTGCCCGCCAGGTGCTGGATGCCAGGGTGCGCCAGCAGTTTTTCCAGGCCCTTGCCGTAGCTGCTCAGGGTCCCGGCATTGAGCATGGTTTGCGCGGGCTGCTCGCCGATCAGTTGCGCGACTTGCTGGGTGAATGCGGTGAATGCCGGCGAGGCAATGCCGATCACCAGGCCGGGGTTGGTGCAGAACTGGCCGCAGCCTTGCACGACCGAGGCGGTAAGGTCGCGGGCAACGGTTTCGGAGCGGGCTTGCAGGGCCTGGGGCAACACGATCACCGGGTTGATGCTCGACATCTCGGCAAACACCGGGATCGGCTGCGGGCGTGCCGCGGCCATATCGCACAGCGCACGGCCGCCTTTGAGCGAACCGGTAAAGCCCACCGCCTGGATCGCCGGGTGCTTGACCAGCGCCTCACCGACACCGCCGCCGAAGATCATATTGAACACGCCCGCGGGCATTTCGGTGGCTTCGGCCGCACGGATGATCGCATTGGCCACCTGCTCAGCCGTGGCCATATGCCCGCTGTGGGCCTTGAACACCACCGGGCAGCCGGCCGCCAGCGCGGCGGCGGTGTCGCCGCCAGCGGTGGAAAACGCCAGGGGGAAGTTACTCGCGCCGAACACTGCCACCGGGCCCAGGCCGATGCGGTATTGGCGCAAGTCGGGGCGTGGCAGTGGCTGGCGATCCGGCAGGGCTTTGTCGATACGCGCACCGTAGAAATCGCCGCGACGCAGCACCGTGGCGAACAGGCGCATCTGGCCGCTGGTGCGCCCGCGCTCGCCTTTGATGCGCGCGGCGGGCAATGCGGTTTCGCGGCACACCAACTCGACGAAGTTGTCGCTCAGCGCATCCAGCTCATCGGCGATCGCATCCAAAAACTGCGCGCGGCGCGCGGCACTCAAGGCGCGGTACGCGGGGTATGCCTGCGCGGCGGCGTTGGCGGCGGCGTCGACTTCCTGCGGGGTGGCCTGGTAGAAATCCTGGGGCAAGGCTTCGCCGGTGCTGGCGTCCACGCTGTGCAGTTTGACGCTGCCGTTGGCGCTGCGCTGACCGCCGATGTAGTTGTGGCCGAGGTACTGGGTCATGGGGAACTCCTTAAAGAGGGGTGACTTGGCCGGGTTCAAATACCGCGTCGACCTTGCCGACGGTGTTGATCAGCGGCGCGCCGAATTCGGCCTGGCTGATCTCGAACACATCGCCCGGTTGGGTACGTATACCGTCGGCGAATGACAACGTGGCGGTGCCGAAGAAGTGAATATGCACGTCGCCTGGCTTGAGGAACTGGCTGTATTTGAAGTGGTGGTATTCGAGGTTTTCCAGGCTGTGGCACATATTGGCCTCGCCGCTGAGGAATTCGTTCCGCCAGATTTCCTCGCCGTTACGCAGGATGCGGCTGGTGCCGGCCAGGTGCTGGGGCAACTCGCCCACGCGCAGTTCCGGACCGTAGCTGCAACTGCGCAGTTTGGAATGGGCCAGGTACAGGTAGTTCTTGCGCTCCATGATGTGGTCGGAGAATTCATTGCCCACCGCGAAGCCCAGGCGATAAGGCTTGCCGTCATGACCGATCACGTAGAGGCCGCCGATTTCCGGCTCTTCGCCGGCGTCTTCGGCAAACGGCGGCACCGGGAAGGCCTGGCCGGGGCGTACCACGATGCTGCCGTCGCCTTTATAAAACCACTCCGGTTGCACACCGGCCTGGCCAGCGGCGGGCTTGCCGCCCTCCACGCCCCATTTGAAGATGCGCATGGTGTCGGTCATGGCGCTGTCGTCGCCAGCCTGCTGGTGCATTTTGTCCCGCGCCGAGGCGCTGCCCAGGTGGGTCAGCCCGGTGCCGCTGATGAGCATATGGGCCGGGTCCGGGTGGTCCAGCGGCGGCAGGACTTTGTGTTCGGCCAGCAACGCCGAGTAATCATGGCTGTCGCCCAGGCCGAGGCTTTCGACCTGCTGTTGCAGCTTGATGCCCGCCTCGATGGCGGCCAGCGCCAGTTCGCGCACGCTGCGTGCGCTGCGCACTTCGCGCAGTTGATCGCCGTCTACGATACCCACGCGACGCTCGCCATTATTGAGTTCGAACTGCACTAAACGCATAACGCTTCTCCAGGATTTAAGTACGTGTGGCGCCACGGGCGCTGGCGGCAAACTGATCGGCCGGCAGCACGTGCCTGCGCTCCAGCACGCGATACACCACACCGGTCAGCACCAGGCCGAACACCATCACTGCGGACAAGAAGTACAAGCCCGACGCCAGGTTGCCGGTGTATTCCTTGAGCGCACCAATCACGAACGGGCCGATATAGCCGCCGAGGTTGCCCACCGAATTGATCAACGCAATGCCCGCCGCCGCACTGGCGCCGGCGAAGAAGCGCCCCGGCAAGGTCCAGAACACGGCGGTGCAGGAAAACAGCGCGAACGCCGCCAGGCACAACGCGGCCATCTGCAGCACCGGCGCGCTCAGCCAGGCACTGCTGAACAGACCGATGGCGCCCAGCACATAAAGCACGGCGAGGTGGCCGTAACGGTCATTCGAACGGTCGGAACTGCGCGGGATGATCAGCAGCCCGATGATGCCGAAGATATACGGCACGGCAGAGATGAAACCGGTGGTGAGGTCGCTGCCGCCGAACTGTTTGATCAGGGTCGGCAGCCACAGGCCCAGGCCGTAGATGCTCAGGGTCACCGGCAGGTAGAACAGCGCCAGCAGCAACACGCGCGTGTCTTTGAGCGCATGCAGCGGGTTGCCGTGGCGGGTCTGGCCGTAGGCTTGCAGGTCTTTGTTCAGCTCACCGGTCAACCAGGTCTTTTCGGCGTCGGTCATCCACGTGACCTGTTTCGGGCCATCCGGCAGGTACCGCAGCACCGGCCAGGTAAGCAGGATCGCCGGGGTGCCGATCACGATGAACAGCCATTGCCAGCCATGCAGGCCGAGGATGCCATCCATGCCCAGCAGGCCACCGGACACGGGGCCAGTGATCATCATGGCGATGGGTTGAGAGAGGATAAACAGCCCGAGGATCTTGCCGCGGTGGCGCACCGGGAACCATTGGGTGATGTAGTACAGCACGCCGGGGAAAAAGCCGGCTTCGGCCGCACCGAGCAGAAAGCGCATCACGTAGAAACTGTGCGGGCCCTGCACGAACGCCATGCCGATGGTGATGGCGCCCCAGGTGATCATGATGCGCGCGAACCAGCGCCGCGCGCCGAAGCGGTCGAGCATCAGGTTGCTGGGGATCTCGAACAGGAAGTAGCCAATGAAGAACAACCCCGCGCCCAGGCCATAGGCCGCATCACCAATGCCGACATCCGCGCCCATGTGCAACTTGGCAAAGCCCACGGCGGAGCGGTCCACGTAGGCGATCAGGTACAGCAGGATCAGGAAGGGAATCAGTTTCAGCGTGATGCGCCGGATAAGCCGCAATTCCTCGCTCATGGGGTCGATCTCCGATTGTTGTTCTTATAGGTATCGGGGATGCCTCTCGCGGAAAAATCCGCCAGGGTCATACCTCAGTTGAGACTGACTATATAGTAGGACTATTTGCAAAACAACACTTCCAAATGGAAGATTTTGCGCTTATGTTTAGCTGTAGAGAGAACATATAGTCATACAATAAGAGAATCGATCATGTCTGATAAAAAGCCCGGCCTACGCTCTGCCCAGTGGTTTGGTACCGCCGACAAGAACGGCTTCATGTACCGCAGCTGGATGAAGAACCAGGGCATCGCCGACCACCAGTTCCACGGCAAGCCGATCATCGGTATCTGCAACACTTGGTCGGAGCTGACCCCGTGCAACGCGCATTTCCGCCAGATCGCCGAGCACGTCAAACGCGGCGTGATCGAAGCCGGGGGCTTCCCGGTGGAATTCCCGGTGTTCTCCAACGGCGAATCGAACCTGCGCCCCACGGCCATGCTGACGCGCAACCTGGCGAGCATGGACGTGGAGGAAGCCATTCGCGGCAACCCCATTGATGGTGTGGTGTTGCTCACCGGGTGCGACAAGACCACCCCTGCCCTGCTGATGGGCGCCGCCAGTTGCGACGTGCCGGCGATCGTGGTCACCGGCGGCCCGATGCTCAACGGTAAGCACAAAGGCCAGGACATCGGCTCGGGCACGGTGGTGTGGCAGCTGAGCGAGCAGGTCAAGGCCGGCACCATTACCCTGGATGATTTCCTCGCGGCCGAAGGCGGCATGTCGCGCTCGGCGGGCACCTGCAACACCATGGGCACCGCGTCGACCATGGCCTGCATGGCTGAAGCGCTCGGCACCTCGCTGCCGCACAACGCGGCGATCCCGGCAGTGGATGCGCGGCGCTATGTGCTGGCGCATATGTCCGGCATGCGCGCGGTGGAGATGGTGCGCGAAGACTTGAAGCTGTCGAAGATCCTCACCAAGGAGGCATTTGAAAACGCCATTCGCGTGAACGCCGCCATCGGTGGCTCGACCAACGCGGTGATCCACCTCAAGGCCATCGCCGGCCGCATCGGCGTGGAGTTGGACCTGGACGACTGGACCCGCATCGGCCGGGGCATGCCGACCATCGTCGACTTGCAACCGTCGGGCCGCTTCCTGATGGAAGAGTTCTACTACGCCGGCGGCCTGCCGGCCGTGCTGCGTCGCCTGGGCGAAGCCAACCTGATCCCGCACCCCAACGCCTTGACCGTCAACGGTAAGACTCTGGGCGAAAATACCAAGGACTCGCCGATCTATGGCCAGGACGAAGTGATCCGCACCCTCGACAACCCGATCCGCGCCGACGGCGGCATTTGTGTGCTGCGTGGCAACCTGGCGCCATTGGGTGCGGTGCTCAAGCCTTCGGCGGCCAGCCCCGAGCTGATGCAGCATCGCGGCCGCGCGGTGGTGTTCGAGAACTTCGACATGTACAAGGCACGCATCAACGACCCGGAGCTGGACGTGGACGCCAACTCGATTCTGGTCATGAAGAACTGCGGGCCCAAGGGTTACCCAGGCATGGCCGAAGTCGGCAACATGGGCCTGCCGGCCAAGCTGCTGGCCCAGGGCGTGACTGATATGGTGCGGATTTCCGATGCGCGCATGAGCGGCACGGCATACGGCACGGTGGTGCTGCACGTGGCACCGGAAGCCGCGGCGGGCGGGCCGTTGGCCACGGTGAAGGAAGGTGACTGGATCGAACTGGACTGCGCCAACGGCCGTTTGCACCTGGACATCCCCGACGCAGAACTGGCGGCGCGCATGGCTGACCTGGCGCCACCGCAGAACCTGATCGTCGGCGGCTACCGCCAGCTGTACATCGACCATGTGTTGCAGGCTGACCAGGGTTGCGACTTTGACTTCCTTGTCGGGTGCCGTGGCGCGGAAGTCCCCCGTCATTCCCACTAATTGGGATGCTATGATGCCGCGAATTTAAGCCAGAGCATCCCGCACGTTATGGATCACCAGCCGCCCAAGCCGCGCAAGAGCATGCATGCCCAGATCGTTCAGGACTTGGGCATGCACATCGTTTCCGGTCGCTTCAAGCCCGAAGAACGGCTGCCCATGGAGGCCACGCTCTGCGAGGAGTACAAGGTCAGCCGCTCGGTGCTGCGCGAGGCCACACGGGTGCTCAGCGCCAAGGGCCTGGTGTATTCCAAGCCACGGGTGGGTGCGGTGGTGCGGCCGCGCTTGAAGTGGCACCTGCTCGACCCGGACGTACTGTCCTGGTTGATGCAGTCCACGCCCCACAGCGAGTTCTTCAATACCCTGGCCGGCGTGCGGCGCATTCTGGAACCGGAGATCGCCGCCATGGCCGCGACCACCGCCACCGATGAAGACATCGCGATCATCGAAAAAGCCTACCAAGGCATGGAAACCGCCAAGACCCACGAGGACTTGCTGCAGGCCGACCTGGACTTCCACCGCGCCATCGCCGACGCCACGCGCAACGATCTGCTCGCCTATATGTGCAACATGCTGTCGTTGCCATTGCGCGAATCGATCAACATCACCAACCGCCGCCCGGATATCCAGGGCCTGAGCCTGCCCCGGCACAAGGCGATCCTCACCGCGATCCAGAACCGCGATGCCCTGGGCGCGCGGCATGCCTCGCTGGTGCAGTTGGATGACACGCGCGTGGCACTGGATACGGTGATGAATGTGTTGACGCCGCTTTAAGCGGTGTCGGCGCTCAGCCCGGCCATCGCGCCTTCAACGCGTCGACATGACGGCCGACTTGACCGGAAGTTTGGAAAATTGCGGGTGCTGCTTGACGAAGGTGCGCACTGACTGTTCCTGACGGTCCACCACGCAGATGCCAATGCTGGGGTAATCCACCGTGCAGGTCGCGAGCGCCAGGATCCCGCAGTTTTTCACGCCATAAATCGCGGCCGGGCGTGCCACGAGCGGGCAACCGTAGGTCATTTCGCCCAGGTAGTTGAGTTGACCGTTAGTCACAGTAAAGCGCAGGGGTTTTGAATAAGGCCCCATCACACCGCGGCGCGAGCCCAGGTCACTGACTTCATAGGTGCCCGCCGGCAGCCAGGCCGAGTAATAATCCTTGGGTCCCCAGCCGTAGTCTTTGCCGGTGTCCACGTTGCGAAAATTCATCCAGGTGCCGTAGGGGCCGCCCTCGATCAGCGCGCCGAGGACAAGCCCCGCGTTTTCCGCGGAATAGACTTTTGAGTCCAATGCCATGTCAGGCGGCAACGTCGAGCAGGCGCTTGTCAATGCCGCGACCCCAATCACAAACCACTGATTTATTTTGTGCATTCAATCCTCGGTCCATCGAAAAAAAATCGATATTGCCCGTATGATGCGCAATTTCCCACCTTTGGCGTTAAGGATGACCCCTTTCCATGAGTAATTTTTTTGCCGGCCGTACGCTCGGCGCGACGTGCCTGGCGGTGATGTTGAGCGGTTGCAGTGTGACGGGCACGTACCCGGATGCCACCGAACCGGATGCCGCCAAGCTGCGGTTTATCAGCGACATGAGCAGTTCCACGCTGAGCGTGATGGATGCGCAGCATTGTGACGGGCAAACCACCGGCATTCTCAACAACCTGTTTCTGGCCAACACCCGCAGGCGGGCGGGCATGTCGATGCCGCCGGTCTCCGAAAAAACGCCGTATCTGGAGATCCGGCTGGCCCCGGATAAACAGGTACTCCTGCACTTGAACACCCAGGGCACCGGCTCGGTGTGTGGCATGGCGTTCACCCTCACCCCGCAACCTGGCGCGGAATACGAAGTGACGTTCGATCGCGCCGGCAGCCAGTGCGTGACCATGCTTAAACGCCTGCACACGGTACAGGGCCAAGTGGTGCGGTCACCGGTCCCGCTGATCCACAAAGGCCTGCCCAGTTGCGCGGGTGCCAACGCGCTGTTTCCCGTAGCGCCCAAAGGTCTCCCGGCCACCCCGGAGCGTGATGCGTTGGCCGAGCAGATTATCGCGCCGAGCATCATCGCGGAAATGAAACCCCAAACCTCCCCGTTCAACGACAGCGCGCGGGCCCAGGCCGTTGAGCTGGTGGTCAACAAGCGCAAGGGCGAGATGAATCTTGACTTGCCGGATGCCTATTGGACTCAGTATCGCCAGAACGTCACCAATTATCTGGTTCAAGCGTATGGCGTAAAGGCCACGGCGCTCGAACGGTACAAAGCTGAGTACCGCGCGCGGCTCTCGCGGCTGGACACGCCAACGTTGAAAACGCTGGTGCCCGATACCCCAGCCACCGACGTGACCCAGGCATTGGCCGTCAACGGCGCGATGCTGCAGTACTACCGGCAGCTGAATGGGTTGCTGGAGAAAGAAGTCATGGCCGACAACTGGGTGAAGATGGCCGAACTGGATAAGCAGTTTGGCGTGTGCGAACGCTACGCCAAATGCTGGCAGAACTGATAACCGCCAGCGGAAGGCGCATCGCGGCGCGCGCGGGTTCGCCCGCACACGCCGCCCATCGCCAGGTCAGAGGGTGTAGGAAATGCCCACCTGCACCGTGCGCGGCGCACCCGGATAGGCGTAGATATTGCCGAAGGCGCCCTCTTCGTACTCGCGATTGAACAGGTTCTTCACATCCAGATTCACGCGCACCTGTTCGTTGACCTTGTAGTAGCCGAGCAGGTCGACGACGGTGTAGGCGTCCATTGAGAACGCGGCATTGGCGGTCTGGCCGGCGCGCTGGTCAACGTATTTGCCGCCGGCACCAAGGCCCAGGCCCTTGAGGGCTCCGTCCTGAAACTCATACACGTTGAGCAGGCTGAAGCTGTTGCGCGGTATGTTCAGCAGACGAGTACCGGCACTGATCGTGTTGTCCTTGGTGACCTGCGCATCCACGTAGGCATAGCCGCCAATCACGCGCCACTGCGGCGTAAGGTTGCCCGCCACGTTCAGGTCAAACCCACGGCTGCGCACTTGGCCGGCAGCGACACTGAAGGTGTTGACCACCGGATCGGTGGTCAGGACGTTCTTCTTCTCGATCTGATAGATCGCCGCGTCGACGCTCAGTTGGCGATCCAGGGCCTCCCACTTGATACCCATTTCGTACGACTTGCCCTTTTCCGGCTCAAAGGCACCGCCTTCGCGCGCGGCGCCGGGGTTCGGCTTGAACGAGCGCGCGGCGTCGGCATAGACCGCGACCGTATCGGTAAGGTCGTAGATCACACCCACGCGTGGGGTGACCGCGTTGTCGGCGGCCTGAAACGGGCTGACGCCGGGCACATAGCTTTCGTACTCATGTTCAAAACGCTCGAAACGCGCACCGGCCAGCACTTTCAGGCGCTCTGTCAGGGCCACCTGGTCCTGCACGAAGGCGGCGTAGGTTTTGAGATTTTCCTTGTCGTGGGTGGGCGTACGGGTCAGCGGCGGACGCGTCTGGCCGTAGACCGGGTTGAAGATATCGATTGGGTAAGTGCCCGCAGCAGCGCTGGAGCGCTGGATGATCGACTTGTAGTCGTAGTCTTCGTACTCAATGCCGGTCAGCAACGTGTGTTCGAAGCTGCCAGTGGAAAAATGCCCGGTCAGGTTGAGTTGGTAGTCCTTGTCGGTCCACTCCAGCTTGCGGTAGTTGAAGTTGCGTTGCAGCGTACGCCCATCGGCGCCCAGGCTTCCCGGACCGTTAGCCTCGATGGCATTGCCCGCCAACGTCCCATCCAACCACTGAAACCCACCGCCCAGTGTCCAACTGTCGTTGAGCATATGCTCGAAACGCAGCTGTGCCATGTTGTTGTCGTTGTGCAGCTTGCCCGCATCCTTGTCACCCCAGAACGTATCGCGCGAAGGCGTGCCGCTCTGGTTGGGAAAGCGCGTCAGGCCGCGGTCCAGCGGGTGATTGTTGCGCATGAAATCGCCTTCGAAGATCACCTTGGTCTCGTCGGTGGCTTGCCAGGTGAGCACCGGTGTCACGCCGTAGCGTTCGGTCTCGACATGGTCGCGGAAGGTATCGCCGCCCTCGCCCACCACATTGAGGCGATAGGCCAGACGGCCCTCCTCGTCCAACGGGCCGGAGGCATCCAGCGTGCCGCGCTTCATGCCCTGGTCATTCAACTGGCTGCCCAGGGTCACGGTACGTTCAGCCAGCGGCTGCTTGGACACCACGTTGAAGGTGCCGCCTGGATCGCCACGGCCATAGAGCATGGTGGCCGGGCCGCGCAGCACTTCGAGGCGTTCGATGGTGTTGGCGTCCGGCATGTTCGGGTAGCCACGGTTGATCGGGAAACCGTTGCGGTAGAACTCGCCGGTGGTAAAGCCGCGCACAGTGAACGTGGTCAGGCCCTGGCCACCGAAGTTGTTCGCCCGGCCCACGCCGCCGGCGTAGTCGAGCGCATCTTGCAGACGGGTTGCGCCGATGTCCTCGACCACATCTTTGGACACCACGCTGATGGACTGCGGGGTTTCATGGATCGAGGTGTCGGTACGCGTCGCACTCGCTGAACGTGTGGCGTGGTATCCCTTGACCGGCCCCTGAGCCGTCTCGTATTCAGCCGTGCCGGTGACGTTGGTTGCCTGCAACTCAATCGCGTTTTTTTCAACCGGTTCGACTTCGGCCCAAGTGAAAGGGGAAAACGCCTGAAGCACGCAGATGGAAATCAGGGTACGACGCATGGATGATGGACCTAGTGAATGAGCCAGATGGGACGGCAAACCTGCCAAGAATTCGCGGCGAATGGTATACCAACGCATTCTTGTTTGATATCTGTTCTCATTCGTTATTTTTTATGTATCCAGCTGGTATTAGATTCGGTACTTAAAAATCGTCAAAAAAAAGCCACTCGATCGAGTGGCTCATGGTTCGGCATTCGCCTCAGCGATAGCGTTCCAACCAATGCGCATACGGTGCGGGCAAGGTCCAGGAGGACTTCTCCACGCCCAGTTCCTTGGCGGCAAAGTAGGCCCAATGCGGGTCGGCCAGATGCGCACGCCCCACCGAGACCAAGTCCAGATGGCCAGCTTGCAACGCACCTTCGGCCAATTGCGGCGTACCAAACCCCCACGCCGAGGTCACCGGGATACCGGCTTCACGGCGAACACGTTCGGCGATAGGCCCCATGAAGGCAGGAGCCCATGGGATGTTGGTGTCGGGAATAGTGAAACCGACGCTGACGCTTAACAGGTCGAGGCCACCGGCCTTGAAGTTACGCGCCAGCTCGATGGATTCGGTGAGGGTCTGCTCGTCGCGGCCGTCGTACTCGATCACACCGAAACGCGCCGTCAGCGGCAGGTTTTCCGGCCAGACTTCACGCACGGCGGCCAGGGTTTCCAGGAGGAAACGGCTGCGGTTGTCGAAGCTGCCGCCGTAGGCGTCGGTGCGCTGGTTGGAATGCTCGGAGAAGAACGTCTGCGCCAGGTAGCCGTGGGCGAAGTGCAGTTCGATCCACTCAAAGCCGGCCTCACGGGCGCGACGGGCGGCATCGACAAAGTCTTGTTTGACCCGCGCGATGTCGTCCAGGGTCATGGCGCGCGGCACATTGGGCAGGTTCGCACCGAAGGCGATGGCCGAGGGCGCGATGGTTTCCCAGTGGCGCGCATCGGAGGCCGGGATGTGGTCGTCGCCTTCCCACGGACGGTTGGCACTGGCTTTACGCCCGGCGTGGGCGATCTGGATGCCGGGGACCGAGCCTGCGGCCTTGATGGCCTGAACCATCGGCACGAAGGCCTGGGCGTGGGCATCGCTCCAGATCCCGGCGCAGCCAGGCGTGATACGGCCTTCAGGCGCGACGGCGGTGGCCTCGACCACCAGCAAACCGGCGCCGCCACGGGCCATGCTCGCCAGGTGCACGTGGTGCCAGTCGTTGACGATGCCGTCGTCGGCCAGGTACTGGCACATCGGCGGAATGGCGATGCGATTGCGCAAGGTGACATCTTTGAGTTTGAACGGTTCGAACAAGGCGGCCATGGAAGACTCCGGGGGCGAGTGGTTGATTCGATAGTTCGATGGTAATCGAACAATGGTATTCAGCGATACCCCCCTGTTATGATCCGCCTCCATGCGAGCCTTCAAACACCCAGCCCTTCAAGACCTGACCCTCGAGCGTGTGCTTTACGCCCTGAGCGATCCGGTGCGCCTGGACATCGTCCGCTGCCTGGCCGGCGTGCCAGAAGCCAGCTGCGGCGAACTGGACGGCGGCCGGCCCAAGTCGAGCATGTCCCACCACTTCCGGGTATTGCGCGACGCCGGGCTGGTTCACACCCGCAGCGTGGGCACCACCCATATGAACTCACTGCGCAGCGAAGAGCTGGAGCGCCGATTTCCGGGTCTGCTGGCCAGCGTTCTCAGCCAACACTGACGCCCACTGAGTCACCGTCCAGGTACACACAATCCTTGCCATTGTGCTTGGCCCGATACAAATTGCTGTCGGCGCACTTGAGTACTGTCGACATGTCCGCCTGCGCCCCAAAACGCGCCATGCCTGCACTGCAGGTGTAGTGGTGCGGCGGCGCGACACTTTCACGAATCGCCTGCAACAGGCCCATCGCGTAGTCCGCCGCGACCGCGGGATCATCGCCCAACAGCAATACGCCGAACTCTTCACCGCCGATGCGGCCGACACTGTGGCTGCCGTGGGTGTTTTTCAGGCACATCGCCATTGCACACAAGATCTTGTCGCCCACGTCATGGCCGAACTGATCGTTCTTGAGCTTGAAACTGTCGATATCCAACATGATGAAGTAGCCGCTCTCGCCCGCCGCAATCAACTTGGCAAAGCTTTCCATAAAGGCGCGCCGGTTGAGGATAGAGGTCAGGTAATCGGTCTGGGCCAACTCGCGAAACTCGCTTTCCACCAACAGCACGGAGCGCAGGTTTTTCAAACAGGAAAAATTCAGTACAAAACCGATCGCCACTGACGAGGCACAAAAGATGAACAGGTAGATATCGACCCCCATGTAAAGGTCTGCCTGAATCGTTGGCCACGTCACTAACCACACCAATACCGCGGACACCAAAAAGTCCTGGGCCACGATGAACAGCAGTGCACTGCTGAGCACTAACGTTACCGCCAACGGCAAGGCAAACACCTGCAAATGCGGGTTGGCCTGAATGATGTAGGCGAAGCCCGCGGACAGCAGCAGCATGTAGACGATACCCAGCGCGCGCCACACGAAATAATCGGGCACCCGGCGGTGAATTCGGTACGTGGCGAACAAGCCGAGGGTGAACAACACCCTCGGCAGATCAAATATCATCGCGCAATCGGTGAGCAACACCGCAAGCCAAGCACCAATCCCGATCAGTTCGGCCTGGGCGACCGCAGGCGACAACAGTCTTTGCATCCGTGGCCTGAGTTTCAAATTAGCCGGCATCCCTTCGCTCCTTGATCGTGAGTCGCCTACTCCCTGCCGGCATGGCCCAGTTGGAGACAGTGCAGGCCCGTGGCAAAAGAGTAAGCCATGAATCGTCTGACCAGCAGCACAAACGGCGGTAGCACTTCGAGCAGTGTTTTGGAGTGAATCTTGAAATACCCCCTGTTCGCACCTTCCTGGGCCAGCCGAATCACATGGGTCTTGGACACGGCTAATTGCGCGGCCAACGCAACATAAGAAGATGACCTGAAACTTGCGCCCTCTTTACCCGGCGAACACGCATCGTTATAAATCGCCAACATCAACATATGACCGGCATCGCGTTTTACCAGCCAATAACACTCAGGTAACAATAGATCAATGGTCAGGTTATGCGTCAGCAGTGTGGAAAAACCTTTGAAATAAACGGCCAGGAACGCTCGATCATCCAACTGGTTCAGTTGTTCAACAACGACCGTCTCGGGGCACATCACGCCCAGCGGCTCCACGATTGAAGCGAGCATCGACCTGACTTCCCGGCACGCCTGGGACGAGGGGCCGAACACCCGGAACCGACTGTCCTCCGTGTACCCGGCCACTTTCATGAACCCCAGCGCCCTGAACAACAGGAAGATCGATTCAAGGCTGTTCTTGGAACAATACCGCCGCCCGACGCAAAAGGTTTTTACGTCGGACAGCAAGGGCACCGGCCGTGAAAAGTAGTGGCTTAACAACGTAAAAGACACCATCAAGCGACTGAACTTCAGCGTCGTCTTATAGAAAAAAGGCCTCTTCGAATAGGGTTCCAGTAAAAGGGTGTAATGGGTGCGCATACAGGTCTCAAAATCCACATGCCGTTCAAACACCCGTGCCGACTGATCCAACCTTAACTTCAACGAACTGCCGTACATGAGAAAGAGCCCTGATCAAACAACTAAAATCCACTGATCTCGATTGCAGTGCTTCTGCAACCTGCTCTCACAACCACTCACGTCACTGTCAGTACCACTAATGGCGTTTTGCCTTGGGCGCAATCTATCGCGATTAGGCAAGAGGACATCGTCGTTACCAAAATTGTTCCAACCCAACCGGGGGGCTTAACCGTTTCAGTTCGCAGGCGAACCTTCCCCGAAACCGGACGTCCGAGCTAGGGCACTGTTGCTTACCGTTCGCCACGAGGTTGTCGTTTGAAAGCCGCCATCGTCAAAAAATACCGCCTGATCATCAAGACCATGGGCTACGTCGGCTGGTCGCTGTTCTGGCTGTTGCTGTGGGACATCGCCGTCACCGTCGATTTCATGCTGTTTCTCAACGCCAAGGTCAACCTGCCGCTGATGCCCCTCACCCTGCTGGGTTCGGCGCTGATCGTGCTGATCAGCTTTCGCAACAGCAGCGCCTACAACCGCTGGTGGGAAGCGCGCACGCTGTGGGGCGCCATGGTCAACAACTCGCGCAGCTTTGCGCGCCAGGTGCTGACCCTGCTGGACGACCCCGGCAGCGAAGTGAACCCGGTCAAATCCACCCTGCTGCGTCGCCATGTGGCCTATGTAAACTGCCTGGCCGCCCACCTCAAGGGTGAGCCGTGCCCGGACGAGGTGCGCGCGTTTATCCCCACCGAGGAGTTCGCACGCAATGGCGCCACCAACAACTTTGCCAACGATATCCTCACTGGTTCTGCGGCGTTGCTGGCCAGGGAATACAAGGCCGGGCACCTGGACAGCATCCGCCTGGCGCGGCTGGAGTCGACGCTGGTGGACCTGTCCAACGCCCAGGGCGGCATGGAGCGCATCGCCAACACGCCCCTGCCCTACCCTTACGTGTATTTCCCACGGCTGTTTATCTCGCTGTTCTGCCTGATCGTGCCAGTGGGCTTGGTGGAATCTCTGGGCTGGTTTACCCCGCTGGCCTCGACGGTGGTGGGTTTTATGCTGCTGGCCATCGAACGCATCGGCACCGACTTGCAGAGCCCGTTCCGCTCCAGCGAACACCAGATCCAGATGGAAGCTATCTGCGAAACCATCGAAAAGAACCTGCAGTCGATGCGCCGCGACGCCCTGGCCGACGACCAAATCGGCTGATCACCCGCCTCGCCCTCAAGTGCGTGCCCCTTCGGTCGATAAACCAAGGGTACGCATGGGCAATCTTCCCTCATAACAACACATGCGGCATTCAGCACTCGCGTTTCTCCTTGCCAAAACTATAAATACCCGCAGGTGAAGTTATGAATATCAAGCAGAAGTTGACCTGGGCGTTCGCGGCTATCGCGTGCCTCCCGGTCATCCTGGTGGCCGTGTTGGTAGTGCTGAATCTGCGCGAGGGGGCCCTGGCCAATTTCCTCGACAGCAGCGGTCGCGAAATACGCCAGATCGACAATGGCATGAAGCAGTTTTTCGACGGCATCAGCCAGAACGTCGACTTCGTGGCCAAGGACCCGCGCGTTGTCGCGGCCAAGGACCTCAAGAGCTATGCAGGGGCCGATGCGGCGCAAATCCCCCTGACCCAGACCAACAAAGAGCTGCTGGCGATTTTCGACCAGTTCGCCAAAAGCCATCCGAGCACCGCTTACCTGTCCCTGGGCTTGAGCGACGGCGGCTACGCCAGTTGGCCGGACGACACCAAACTCAACAACTACGACCCCCGCGTGCGCCCTTGGTACAAGGCCGCCATCGCCGCGCCAGGTGCCACCGTGCGCACTGGCGCTTACTACTGGGCACCGGACGATGTGGTGCTGATCGGCACCGTGCACACCGTCGCCGATGCCAGCGGCAACATCCTCGGCGTGATCGGGTTGGACGTGTCGCTCAAGCAGCTCACCGAGTTGGTGCGCAACATCAAGCTGGGCGACAGCGGTTACCTGATGCTTGTGGAAGGCAACGGCAACGTGCTGGTCGACCCCAGCGATGCCACGCACAACTTCAAGCCCCTGGCCGACCTGGGACCCAACTACGCCGAACTGGCCAAGCGCGGCGACGGCGTTACCCAGATCGACATCGACGGCGTGGCCTACATGGCCAACGTGGTCAGCTCCAAAGACTTGGGCTGGCGCTTTATCGGCCTGATCAAACGCGATGAAGTGATGGCCGGCGCCACCAGCCTCACTTGGCTGATCGCCGCCATCGCGGCGGCCCTGGCCGTGGTCTTCGCCATCGTCGGCGCCAGCTTCGCCAGTGTCATCGTGCGGCCGATCCGTGGCGTGGCCGACGGCCTGCAGGAAATCGCCGAAGGTGAAGGCGACCTCACACGCCAGCTCAAGGTGCAGGGCAAAGACGAAACCGCCAGCCTGGCAGGTTGGTTCAACCAGTTCCTGAGCATGATCGCGCAGTTGGTACAGCGCATCGGCAACGCATCATCCGATCTGCAAAGCGCCGCCGCCGACACCAGCGAGGTGGCCAACAACATGAACCAGGCCGCCGGTCGCCAGCGTGAAGCCGTGGAACTGGTAAGCACTGCGTTCAACGAAATGGTGGCCACCGCCAACGAAGTCGCCCGCTCGTGCAGCGCCGCCGCCTCGAGTGCCGACGCAGGCTACCGTGATGTCCACGACGGCCAGCAGCATATCGGCGAAGCCACCGGCAGCGTGCTCAAGCTCAGCGAAGACCTGCAGAAGTCGACCCAGACCATGCAGTTGCTGGAGCAGGACAGCCAGAACATCAACACCATCCTCGACACCATCCGCTCGATTGCCGAGCAGACCAACCTGCTGGCGCTCAACGCGGCGATTGAAGCCGCCCGCGCCGGTGATCAGGGCCGTGGCTTTGCCGTGGTCGCCGACGAAGTCCGCGCCCTGGCGCGCCGCACTGCCGACTCCACCGGTGAAATCGACAGCCTGCTCGGCAACCTCGCCCGCCGTACCCAGGAAGTCACGCAGCAGATGCAAGGCAGCCTGTTGGTATCGCAAACCAGCGTGGAACGCATCCAGCAGGCCCGCGACAGCTTCGATAAGATCCAAGGCTCGGTGGACTCGATCCGCGACCAGAACACCCAGATCGCCACCGCTGCCGAAGAACAGCATCAGGTGGCCGAGGAGATCAACCGGCACATCGCGCAGATCCATGCCGATGCGCAACTGGTCGAAGGTTTTGCCCATTCGGCACAGACCGGTTCAGGCCGCTTGACCGATATTTCCGGTCAGCTCAAGGGGTTGGTGGGTCGCTTTAAGTTCTAGCACAGCGTCAGCTTCAACCTCAGGCCCTCGACCTCCGCGTCGGGGGCCTTTGCATTTCTGGAGTCTTCACGCCCGCGTGACCTCAGCGCATCATCGCAGTCGCTGCAATAATCTATTACCGGGCCACAATGTACTAACTGGTTACTTATATTGCTAACATGGCGTCTTTGCCCTCTATCACTCGAGTCCTTTCGACATGAAACGAGCATCGCGCGCCGCTGGCGTCTCTAGATTCTTACTGCTGGGCCTGGGCGTTGTCATCGCCCTGCTCGGCCTTGCGCTGGCCGTCGGCGGCGCCAAACTGATCAGTCTTGGAGGTTCCTGGTACTTCCTGATCGGCGGCGTGGCCATGGCGGTTTCCGGCCTGCTGATTGCCCGACGCAAACCCGCCGGCGCCTGGCTGTTCGCCGCGTTCCTGATCGGCACGGCCATTTGGGCGGTGGCGGATGTGGGTCTAGTGTTCTGGCCGCTGTTCTCGCGGCTATTCATGTTTGCCGTGATTGGCCTGGTGGTGGCGATGGTGTACCCGCTGCTGGCGGGTAAACCGGCACGCGGTGCCTATGGGGTGGCCGCCGTATTGGCGGTGGGCGTGGCGGTGGCGGCAGGTAATATGTTTGTCGCCCACCCAAGCGTTGCCCCGACCGGCGCCGGCCCAGGGGTGACCCCGGTGGCCCCGGCCTACGCGCAGAAAGACTGGGCGCACTACGGTAATACCGAAGGCGGAAGCCGCTTCGCCGCCCTCGACCAGATCAACCGCGACACCGTGAACTCACTCAAAGTCGCCTGGACCTATCGCACCGGCGACGTGGCAATCAGCGACGGCAACGGTGCCGAAGACCAACTGACGCCCCTGCAGATTGGCAACAAAGTGTTCATCTGCACCCCGCACAACAACCTGATCGCCCTCGACGCCGACACCGGCAAAGAGCTGTGGAAAAACGAGGTCAACGCCAAGTCGGCGGTCTGGCAGCGTTGCCGGGGCATGGCGTACTTCGACGCGACCGCACCGATCGCCCAGCCGACCCGGCCGAACAGCTCGCCAATCATTGCCGCCAGCGTTGCGCCCGGTGCGCAATGCCAGCGTCGCTTGCTGACCAACACCATCGATGCGCGGCTGATTGCAGTCGATGCCGACACCGGCCAATTCTGCGAAGACTTCGGCACCCACGGCCAGGTGGATTTGAAAGCCGGCCTGGGCAATGTGCCGGACAGCTACTACCAGCTGTCCTCCGCGCCACTGATCGCCGGCACTACCGTGGTGGTGGGCGGCCGCGTCGCGGATAACGTGCAAACCGACATGCCGGGCGGCGTGATTCGTGGTTTTGACGTGATCAGCGGCAAAATGCGCTGGGCCTTTGACCCGGGCAACCCTGAAGACAAGCAGGCCCCGGCCGGTGACCGCACTTATGTGCGCAGCACGCCGAACAGCTGGGCGCCGATGTCCTACGATCCGCTGATGAACACGGTGTTCCTGCCGATGGGCAGCTCGTCCACCGACATCTACGGTGTGGAACGCACCGCACTCGACCACAAGTACGGCGCCTCGGTGCTGGCGCTGGACGCCTCCACCGGCGCCGAAAAATGGGTGTACCAGACCGTCCACAACGACCTGTGGGACTTCGATCTGCCGATGCAACCAAGCCTGATCGACTTCACCCCGCCGGGCAGCGACAGCGCCGTACCGGCAGTGGTGATCGGCACCAAGGCCGGGCAGATCTATGTGCTCGACCGTGCCACCGGCAAGCCGCTGACTGACGTCAAGGACGTCCCGGTCAAGGCCGCCAACATCCCCAACGAACCTTACTCACCCACCCAGCCAAAATCGGTGGGCATGCCACAGATCGGCGCGCAAACCTTGAGCGAGTCGGACATGTGGGGCGCCACGCCGTATGACCAGCTGCTATGCCGTATCGACTTCAAAGGTATGCGCTACGACGGCCTGTACACCGCGCCGGGCACCGATAAGTCCCTGAGCTTCCCCGGTTCCCTGGGTGGCATGAACTGGGGCAGCCTCTCCACCGACCCGGTGCACGGTTTTATCTTCGTCAACGACATGCGCCTGGGCCTGTGGATCCAGATGATCCCTTCGCAGAACAAGGCCCTGGCGGCGTCCGGTGGTGAGGCGCTGAACACCGGCATGGGCGCCGTACCGCTCAAGGGCACGCCGTATGCGGTGAACAAAAACCGCTTCCTGTCGGTAGCCGGCATCCCGTGCCAGGCGCCGCCGTTCGGCACCCTGACCGCCATCGACATGAAGACCCAAAAGATCGCCTGGCAAGTACCGGTCGGTACCGTCGAAGACACCGGCCCCCTGGGCATCCGCATGCACCTGCCGATCAAGATTGGCCTGCCTACGCTTGGCGGCACCCTGTCGACCCAGGGCGGCCTGATTTTCATCGCCGGCACCCAGGACTTCTACCTGCGCGCTTTCAACAGCGGCAACGGTGAAGAAATCTGGAAAGCCCGCCTGCCGGTCGGCAGCCAAGGTGGCCCGATGACCTACGTGTCGCCGAAAACCGGCAAACAATATGTAGTGGTCACCGCCGGCGGTGCCCGCCAATCCACCGACCGTGGCGACTACGTGATCGCCTACGCCCTGCCTTGACCTGGGTCGGCGCGATGCTTCGGCATCGCGCCGCCCTCACTCACACGCCACGCCCTGCTGATACTCCCTTGGCGTGCAGCCAAACTCGCGACGAAACACCGTGTGCAGGTACTGCGCCGACTTGAAGCCGCACTTGGCCGCAATCTCGGCAATCGCCAGGCCCCGGCTTTCCAGGCCCTTGGCTGCAGCGGCGAGTTTGAAGCGCAGAATCTCGTCGTGCACGCTGCAACCGCGTACCTTGCGAAAATGCGCTTCCAGGGATGAACGCGACACCCCGACATACGCCGCCACCTGCGCGGTCTTGATGCCCTGGCAGGCGTATTGGCGGATAAACAGCAGGGCCTGCATCACATACGGGTTGCCCAACGGCTGATGCAAGCTGGAAGCCTGCACATTGATGGCCTCTGGCGGCACCAGGATCTGCGTGCCCGCGCAAGGCTTGCCGTGCAGCATCTGATGCAACAGCGCGGCGGCGGTGCGGCCCATGGTTTCGGTGCCCTGGATCACCGAGCTGAGCGGCACGCGCGTGAGGGTGCGGGTCAGCGGATCGTTGTCGATGCCGATCAAAGCCACCTGCTCCGGCACCGCGATACCAGCAGTAAGGCAGGCCTGCAGCAACTGTCGGGCGCGGGCGTCGGTGACGGCGATGATGCCGATCGGTTTGGGCAGACTTTCCAGCCAGGCGATCTGCTGCTCCACCGCGCTGTCCCACATCGGCGCGCTGGTGCCCAGGCCGCGATAGATCTGCACCTGCAGGCCATCGCGCTGCATCAGGCGGCGAAAGGCTTTTTCGCGCTCCTGGGCCCAGCGATTGGCCTGGGCTTCGGGCAGGCTGAAACAGGCAAAACGCGTCAGCCCGGCCTCGATCAGGTGCTCGTAGGCCAGCTGCATCAACCCGTAATTGTCGGTCGCCACGTAGGGAATGCCCTTGGGATAGGCGCGCACATCGTCATAGGAGCCGCCCACCGCCACCACCGGCAAGTGGCTGCCGGCCAGCGCCTCACCGATCAACGGGTCGTCGAAGTCGGCAATGATGCCGTCGCCCTGCCAGCGCTCGATCCCCCGAAGGCGGCACAGAAAATCTTCCTCCAGAAACAAGTCCCACGAGGCGCGGGTACTGCTCAGGTAATTGCCGATACCGGCGATGATGCCGCGGTCGTAGATTTTGCTGCCGTTGAAGAGCAAGGCGATGCGGTGCACGGGCGGTAGGGTTTTCATTGTTTTTGTCCTGGGGCCGGTGGGTGCAGGTTAGCATGCAGGGCGTTGATTCTTGAGGAAAGCGGGCCTCGAGTGAGGCCCGCCCGAATTATCTGAACTCCAATAGCATTGCTATAACTATCATCCAAATAAAGGCGATAACCTTCACCGTCAAGTTGATGATCAAGCGACGTTTCAGGTGGGGTGGGAAGTTCTCAAGATCAAGCGGATCCAGTTCTCCGATTTGGACCGAAGCCCTTGGCCACGCGGTTGAGTAACTTCGTAAAGTTTCTCACCGATAGTTTCGCCAGCCTTTCCTCCGACAGTCGTGCCCGCCCATGCACCAGTTCCCACTCTGGCCGCGACACAGACAACACCTCCGAGACCTCCTGTAACTGCACCAATTCCCACGCAGACTGGGCCACTGGCAGAACCGGCTATCGCACCACCTAGCGTTCCAGCGAAGGTAGACCCAGTGAACTTTCCGCCTTCAGTAAACTTGATCTTCTCACAGGCCGCTCCCGGGTCATCGCTGCACACCTGCTCGATAGCCAACAACGAAGACACCCCACCAAGACCAATCCCAATATAACCGCCCGCTTTCATATATTTGGTAGCCCGACTCACCGCCCCCTTATCTGTTTGCAGTCTGCAATGGACTTACGGTCCGAGAACGTTCACACGTCACTGCACGGGGTCATGCAGCGCCGCGCCTGTTGTTTCGTCGTTCATTGGGCGGGAGAAAGTCCTCCACCAAGCGAGATGAGCGTTCTGATAGGCCCGCTGTTCTTTGAACCGCGCCAAAGCGCGCTCATTAAAGTTGGATAATTGCTGTTCGGTGAAGGGCGATTTATTTAATTGATTAAGAAACTCCGCGGATACGTCATTGGTATATCGCAACGGGAGCGATGCACTCATATCTCTTTCCTTAATTCAGGTTTAGTTGGCTGGCACACAAAACTCTGAGGAGGCATTTACTCACCGTAAAGTCAGATGTTTCCCTAAATCATGTACTCCTTGAGCCGTTCTGAGCGCGCCACTCAAAATCGCACCCTCCTTTGGTGATTTTCATAATCAGCCCCTCCAACGCCGTTGCTAGTATCCAGACACCGCCAAGAACAATAAGGAAAACGCCATGCCGTACTTCCCAGGTGTCGAGAAGGTTCGCTTCGAAGGCCCCGGCAGCGACGCCCCCCTCGCCTTTCGCCATTACGATGCCGACAAGCTGATCCTCGGCAAACCCATGCGCGAGCACCTGCGCATGGCGGTCTGTTACTGGCACACCTTCGTGTGGCCAGGGGCGGATGTGTTTGGTTCGGGCACCTTCAAGCGGCCCTGGCAGCGCAGCGGCGACCCTATGGAGCTGGCCATCGGCAAGGCAGACGCGGCCTTTGAGTTTTTTTCCAAGCTGGGCATCGACTACTACAGTTTTCACGACACCGACGTCGCCCCCGAAGGCAGCTCGCTCAAGGAGTACCGCAACCACTTTGCGCAGATGGTCGACCACCTGGAGCGCCATCAGGAACAGACCGGCATCAAGCTGTTGTGGGGCACCGCCAACTGCTTCAGCAACCCGCGCTTTGCCGCCGGCGCCGCGAGCAACCCGGACCCGGAGGTGTTTGCCTACGCCGCCGCCCAGGTGTTCAGCGCGATGAACGCCACCCTGCGACTCAAGGGTTCCAACTACGTGCTATGGGGCGGTCGCGAAGGGTATGAAACCCTGCTCAACACCGACCTCAAGCGCGAGCGCGAACAGCTTGGGCGCTTTATGCGCATGGTGGTGGAGCACAAGCACAAGATCGGCTTCAAGGGTGACCTGCTGATCGAACCCAAGCCCCAGGAGCCGACCAAGCACCAATACGATTACGACAGCGCCACGGTGTTCGGCTTCCTGCATGAGTACGGCCTGGAACACGAGATCAAGGTGAATATCGAGGCCAACCACGCCACCCTGGCCGGGCACAGTTTTCAGCATGAGATTGCCACCGCTGTGTCCCTGGGGATCTTCGGCAGCATTGACGCCAACCGCGGCGACCCGCAGAACGGCTGGGACACCGACCAGTTCCCCAACAGCGTCGAAGAGATGACCCTGGCCACCTATGAAATCCTCAAGGCTGGCGGCTTCAAGAATGGCGGCTATAACTTCGACTCCAAGGTGCGCCGCCAGAGCCTGGACGAGATCGACCTGTTCTACGGTCACGTCGCCGCCATGGACACCCTGGCCTTGGCCCTGGAACGCGCGGCAGCCATGGTACAAAACGACCAGTTGCAGCAATTCAAGGACCAGCGTTATGCCGGCTGGCAGCAGCCGCTGGGCAAGGCGGTGCTGGCGGGCGAGTTCAGCCTGGCGTCGCTGGCCGAGCACGCGTTTGCCCATGAGCTGAACCCGCAGGCCGTGAGTGGGCGGCAGGAGATGCTTGAAGGGGTGGTCAATCGGTTCATCTATCGGTGACATTTGCACGACAAAAACCATGCACAGAGCGTCGAGGGACGCTCTACAGTTCTACCCGCATCACGCTGTGTCTTTTCCAACAACAATAAAAGGACGCGCCACCATGAAGTCATTCAAACGTACCCTGCTCGCCACCACCCTGGCCCTGCTGACCCTGCCGGTCATGGCCGACCCCGCCCACCCGAAAATCGGCTTTTCCATCGACGACCTGCGTCTGGAGCGCTGGTCGCGCGACCGCGATTACTTCGTGGCGGCCGCTGAAAAACTCGACGCCAAGGTCTTCGTGCAATCGGCCGACGCCAATGAGCAAAAGCAGATCTCCCAGATCGAAAACCTGATCTCCCGCGGTGTCGATGTGATCGTGATCGTGCCGTTCAACGCCACGGTGCTGACCAACGCGGTGGCCGAAGCCAAGAAAGCCGGGATCAAGGTGGTGTCCTATGACCGGCTGATCCTCAATGCCGACATCGACGCCTACATCTCCTTCGATAACGAAAAAGTCGGCGAAATGCAGGCCAGTGGTGTGCTGCAAGCCGCGCCCAAGGGCAATTATTTCCTGCTCGGCGGCGCGCCCACCGACAACAATGCCAAGGTGCTGCGCGAAGGCCAGATGAAAGTGCTGCAACCGGCCATCGACAAGGGCGACATCAAGGTGGTCGGCCAGCAGTGGGTCAAGGAATGGAACCCTACCGAAGCGCTGAGCATCGTCGAAAACGCCCTGACCCGTAACAACAACAAGATCGACGCCATCGTCGCCTCCAACGACGCCACCGCCGGCGGTGCGATCCAGGCCCTGGCCGCGCAGAAACTGGCGGGCAAGGTGCCGATCTCCGGGCAAGACGCCGACCTGGCAGCCGTCAAGCGCGTGATCGACGGCACCCAGACCATGACCGTGTACAAGCCCCTCAAGCTGATCGCGACCGAAGCCGCCAAGCTGTCGGTACAGTTGGCGCGTAACGAAAAGCCCACCTACAGCTCGCAATACGACAACGGCAGCAAAAAAGTCGACACCATCCTGCTCACCCCGACGCCGCTGACCAAAGCCAACATCGACCTGTTGGAAAAGGACGGGTTTTATACCAAAGAGCAGATCGGCGGGCAGTGAGCGCCATGACCGCAGACTATCTGTTGCAAATGAACGGCATCGTCAAAACCTTTGGCGGTGTCAATGCGCTGAACGGCATCGATATCAAGGTGCGGCCGGGGGAATGCGTCGGCCTGTGCGGTGAAAACGGTGCCGGTAAATCCACCCTGATGAAGGTGCTGTCGGCGGTGTATCCGTACGGCACCTGGGAGGGCGAGATCCTCTGGGACGGGCAGCCGCTCAAGGCGCAGTCGATCAGCGAAACCGAGGCCGCTGGCATCGTTATCATCCACCAGGAACTGACCCTGGTGCCCGACCTGTCGGTGGCCGAAAACATCTTTATGGGCCACGAACTGACCCTGCCCGGTGGACGCATGAATTACCCGGCGATGATCCACCGTGCCGAAGCGCTGATGCGTGAACTCAAGGTGCCGGACATGAACGTCGCGTTGCCGGTGTCGCAGTACGGCGGGGGCTACCAGCAATTGGTGGAAATCGCCAAGGCCCTCAACAAACACGCGCGCCTGTTGATCCTCGACGAACCCTCCTCAGCCCTGACCCGCTCGGAAATCGAGGTGCTGCTGGACATCATCCGTGACCTCAAAGCCAAGGGCGTGGCCTGCGTGTACATCTCCCACAAGCTCGATGAAGTGGCGGCGGTGTGCGACACCATTGCGGTGATCCGCGACGGCAAGCACATCGCGACCACGGCCATGGCCGACATGGACATCCCCCGCATCATCACGCAAATGGTGGGCCGCGAGATGAGTAACCTCTACCCCACCGAACCCCATGCGGTGGGCGAGGTGATTTTCGAGGCGCGCAACGTCACCTGCTATGACGTCGACAACCCCCGGCGCAAGCGCGTCGACGATATTTCCTTTGTGCTCAAGCGCGGTGAGATCCTCGGTATTGCCGGGCTGGTGGGCGCCGGGCGCACGGAGCTGGTCTCGGCGCTGTTCGGAGCCTACCCCGGTCGCTACAGCGCCGAGGTGTGGCTGGACGGCCAAGTAATCGACACCCGCACGCCGCTCAAATCGATCCGCGCCGGGTTGTGCATGGTGCCCGAAGACCGCAAGCGCCAGGGCATCATCCCCGACCTGGGCGTCGGCCATAACATCACTCTGACCGTGCTGGAGAGCTATGCACACCTGAGCCGCATCGATGCAGAAGCCGAATTGGGCAGCATCGACCAGCAGATCGCGCGCATGCACCTGAAGACCTCCAGCCCGTTTTTACCGATCACCAGCCTGTCCGGCGGCAATCAGCAAAAGGCCGTGCTGGCGAAAATGCTCATGGCCAGGCCCAAGGTATTGATCCTCGACGAACCCACGCGCGGGGTGGACGTAGGCGCCAAGTACGAGATCTACAAACTGATGGGCGCGCTGGCGGCCGAGGGTGTGTCGATCATCATGGTGTCCTCGGAACTGGCCGAAGTGCTCGGCGTGTCCAACCGCGTGCTGGTGATCGGTGACGGCCAGTTGCGCGGCGACTTTATCAACGAGGGCCTCACCCAGGAACAGGTGCTCGCCGCCGCGCTCAGCCAAAACAATAACGATCGGAAGACCGCGTAGATGACTCAGCTCAAACAGCTGTTTACCCGCTACAAAATGCTCGCCCTGGTGATCGCCGTGGCGGTGATCTGGCTGTTTTTCAGCTGGCAAACCGAAGGCGGTTTTCTCACGCCGCGTAACCTGTCGAACCTGCTGCGGCAGATGTCGATCACCGGGATTCTGGCGTGCGGCATGGTGCTGGTGATCATCAGCGGCGAGATCGATTTGTCGGTCGGCTCGTTGCTGGGCTTACTGGGTGGCCTGGCGGCGATTCTGGATGTGGTCTATCACATCCCGCTGCTGGCCAACCTCAGCCTGGTGGCGCTGTGCGGGCTGATGATCGGCCTGGCCAACGGCTACATGACCGCCTATCTGCGCATTCCGTCGTTCATCGTCGGCCTGGGCGGCATGTTGGCGTTTCGCGGGATTCTGCTTGGGATCACCGGCGGCACGACCATTGCGCCGGTATCGCCGTCGCTGGTGTACGTGGGTCAGGGGTATTTGCCGCACACGGTGGGCGTCGGCCTGGGGCTGTTGCTGTTTGCGCTGACCCTGTTCCTCACCTGGAAACAGCGGCGCAACCGCGCCTTGCATGGCTTATCGGCGCACTCCCTGGTGCGCGACGTGATGCGCGTGGCAGTGATCGGCGCGGTGCTCGCCGGGTTCGTCACCACCCTCAACAGCTACGACGGCATCCCCGTGCCCGTGCTGCTGTTGCTGGTGCTGCTCGGCGTGTTCAGCTACGTCACCAGCCAGACCGTGTTCGGCCGCCGCGTGTACGCAGTGGGCAGCAACATGGAAGCCACGCGCTTGTCGGGTATCAACGTGCAGGCGGTAAAACTGTGGATCTTCGGCATCATGGGCGTGATGTGCGCCCTCGCCGGCCTGGTCAACACCGCGCGCCTGGCGGCCGGCTCACCGTCGGCTGGCAACATGGGCGAGCTGGATGCCATTGCCGCGTGCTTTATCGGCGGGACGTCGATGCGCGGCGGCTCGGGCACGGTGTATGGCGCGTTGCTGGGGGCGTTGGTGATCACCAGTCTGGACAACGGCATGTCAATGCTGGACGTGGACAGCTACTGGCAGATGATCGTGAAGGGCAGCATTCTGGTGCTGGCGGTGTGGGTGGATGTGAGTACGCGGGCGGGCCGGCGGTAAACCCCATTCTCACTTACACCACATAACCCTGTGGGAGGAGCTTGCTCCCCCCCACATTGACCGCGCTCCACTGTTGGTTAGTGGCATTTGGTCATGGTTTGTAAAGGGCCAGCAAGGCGCATCCCTTTTAATTGCAGGACGTTTCCTAGACAATCCCTGCCGCCTTGTGCCTCTTGGAATCGGTGGCGAGTCTGCGGTCCGTCACTGCCAATTCAGTGATCGGGTTTAGTCGCCCGGAATGTCACAAGGCGCATGGTCCATCAAGTTTTATGGTGGCTGTGCGCAGGGCACCTTCGGGTGCGCCGGATTCTCCTTGTGGCCGGTCGACTAACCTGCGTACAGCCGCCACCCATCGTTTAGTCGCGACGGGAGTCGGTACCTAATCACACAAGGAATTGCACCATGAATAAAGTCCTGCCAGATCCCCCGTTTGCCCACGCCAAAGACCGCGCCGCCTTCAACCGCGCCATCGACCATTACCTGCCTACCCAAGGTTTCCACTCGATCAACGAAGACCTGAGCTTCGAAGACGCCCTGCTCTACACCGCCAGTTTGCTGGACAGCGCGTCGGCGACTGCGCTTGATTGTGGGGAGCAACTGGAAAGCCCGGAACGGGCGAAGATTCTGGCGGTGTGGCATTTGCTGGAGATGGCCAAGAGCACGGCGGATCGCTCCATAGAGTGCATGAAGCCCTCGCCCTAAACGCGGTTAGAAATGTGTGAGGGGCCTTGCCCCTCCCACAGCTGATTGCATTCCAACGTTGGATCGAGGTGGCCAGGCTTATTCAAACGCCTGGCGATTCTCCGGCGTGATCAGCTTGAACGGCACCCACACCACCGTCGACTCCAGCGCTTCGCCACGCACCAGACGCAGCGCGGTGTCCACGGCGCCGCTGGCCTGGCCGGCGGCATCCTGGAACACGCTGACCGCCATCTTGCCCTCCGCCATCAATTTCAAACCGTCCGGTGTGCCGTCGATGCCGCCGACCCAATAGTCCTTGGCCTGCTTGCCGGCCTTTTCCAGCCCCATGATCGCGCCGATCGCCATCTCGTCGTTATTGGCGGCGATGATCGAAAAATCCACGCCCTGCTTGACCCAGTCAATGACAATCGTGGCGGCCTGGCTTCGCTCCCAGTTCCCGACCTTTTTCTGTACGACTTTCATATCCGGGTACTTGGCGACCACTTTTTCCACGTCCTCGGTGCGCATCAAAGAGGAAGCGTTAGCCGGGTCACCCACCAGAATCACCACGTTGCCTTTATAACCGGCACGCCGCGCCAGTTCTTCCATCTGCAACGTACCGGACTCCAGCTCATTGGAGCCGACAAACGCGGTCTGCGCCGGCCAGGTTTGCGGGTTCGGGTTACGGTTGACGAACACCAGCGGGATCTTGGCCTGCGAGGCCAGTTGTATCATTTGCGCCGCACTCTTGCCGTCCACCATCGCGACAATAATCGCGTCCACCTTGGAATTGACCAGGTTGCGGAACTGACGCATCTGCAAATCGACGCTGTCCTTGCCGTTTTCCATAAAAATGTCGGCGTTCATGACGCCGGCCTGCTGCTGCACGCCATTGCGCAGCAGGGTCTGGAAATTATCGTCGTACTTTGCCATCGCCACCCCCAGCAAGGGCGTGGCGGCCTGGGTGGGGCCCGGAACGAACAGCGTCGCCCCCAGCGCGAGCATTAACCATGCTTTCATGTTCTGACTCCTGCGGCTCAAACGCTGAAATGATGGAGCAGCTCACGCTGCACTTTGGCCATGTCTGACAGCGCCTGGCTGCTGACGGCGGACTGCTCGGCGCCGTTTGCCGTCAGTTGCGCCGAATCGTTGATCTGGATGACCATCCGACTGGTTTCCTGCACCGTGGCGCTTTGCTGTTCGGTGGCGGCGGCGATCTGGATATTCATGTCGCGGATACTGTCGACCGCGCCACTCATGGACAGCAACAGATCACCGGCGCCCGAGGCCAGCGACACACATTGGCTGGACTGCGCCTGGCTTTCGTTCATGACGTGCACCACCGAATGAATTTTTTCCTGCATGAGCCCGATCATGTCCTGGATTTCGCTGGTGGAGGCCTGGGTACGGCTGGCCAGGGAGCGCACTTCATCGGCCACGACGGCAAAGCCGCGTCCTTGCTCGCCGGCACGGGCCGCTTCGATCGCCGCATTCAGGGCCAGCAGGTTGGTCTGTTCGGCAATGGTGCGAATGGCGACCACAATGCCCTCGATGTTCTGTCCGTATTTCTGCAGCTCGTCGGTGACTTGCGTGGCTTTGTTCACCTGGTCGGCCTGCTGGCGGATATTGACGATGGTCTCGGCCACGCGCTCCTGCACCTTGTGCGTGAGCTCACTGGTATCGTCCACCGCCTGGCGCGTGTCCTGCGCGCGCCGCGCCACCTCTTCGACCGTGCTTTCCATCTGCGTCATGGCCGAGGCCGCCGATTGCAGGCGGTCCTTCTGCTCATCAACCACGCGGGTGGTCTGCTCGCTGTTCAAGGCGTTGCTCCCCGCGGTCACGGCAAGCGCATCGGCAGAGCTGATTAATTCACGGAAGGTTGTCTGCAGGGCCTTGGTCAATTCGTTCAGGTAACCGCCCAACTCCCCGAACTCATCTTTGCGGCTGACATCGAAACTGACCCGCATGTCCCCGGCGGTGAGCGTTTTGAGCACTTCGCGAAATGCCGCCAACGGACGTCGCAGGCTGAAGGCGACCCATGTGCCAATCGCCACCGCCGCCAGTACCGCCAGCACGCACGCGATCAACAGCAGGCTGCGGCTGGTGCCGATGGTGGCATTGGCCGAGTGACTGGCCTGGTTGGCGACCTCCAGGGACTGGCTGCCAAACTCGCCAATCCGCGCCAGGGTGGCTTTGAGCGTCGCGTCAACCGCATCGCGTTGTTGCTGCACCTGTGCGGCGAGCTTCGCCTCGGCCTGGTAGGCCTGGAACAGACCGTCAGGCGCGGTCAGGTCGGTGAGCAGGCGGTTGACCATAATGCCGGCGATCCGCCCGACCCTCGGGTCAATCTCCGTCAGGGCCTGGGCGCGCGTGCTGATCACTTCGTCCTGAAGGTTAAGCACACGCTGCAATTTATCAATGGCCGGCGTGACGGCATGGGCCGCGAAGCCATCGTAGGATTTGTTGACTTCCAACAGCAGTTTTTCGGCGGCGGCCACCTGCTGCGGCTCGCCGGCACTTCGGGCCTGCGCGACGTAATCACGCAAATAGCTGGTCAGTTGCATCGCCTGCGCGCTGCTGTAGCCTTGCAATTTGCGCGTCAGCACCACTTGCTGCACATGCTGCAAGTGAGAGGTCATCAACGCTTGCGCCTGTTCGGCGTAGGCCGCGACCTGTTGACGCTGCTGCGCCAGGTTCGCCCGCAGCGCGTCATGCTCGCCGGTGTAGGCAAGGGTGCTGTCGAGCAATTGATTGAACTGGGCGATGCTCTCGGTGAACGGGCGTTTACCGTCCTCGATCTGCTTGGGGTCGGTGCTGATCTGAATGGCCAGCAACGCCTGGTTGGCGCGCAGCAAGTGCACGTACAACTCACTGGCGGCCCGGCTCAAGGGCGCCGACTGACCGGTGATAATGGCCAGGCGACCGCTGATGGACTGGGTGTTCTGATAGCTGATCCCGGCCATGATCAGCAGCAACAGCACCAACACCGCAAATCCGCCGATCACACGCTGCAATATGGTCATGGCGACCCCTTTTGATTTTTATTCGTTGACCTGAGCGACGACCAGGCGTGCACGTCCGAGCTCGGGAGCGCTTGGGGTGCTAGTGCCTGTATCGGCTCGCGGGGCGGGGACTTGAGGGCGCGCAGCGCACTGCGTCAACGAACGCCTGCGCGTTGGAGATGGCCTCAAACGCGGCTGATAAAACGCGAAGGGGCTCTCCCCCGATAACGGCGGGTCAGTCGCTATTTACAGTGACTGACCCACCGCCATCGGGAGCAAGCCCCCTCCCACAGTGGGATCGGTTTACGCCGGATGAATCAGGCTGACAGTCACTGACTCAACACCACATCGCGCATCGCCGGGATGTAACCGTAGTCATAAGACTCCTGCACAAACGAGCGATCACCCTTCAATACAATCCTGACCGTGGGCGCTTCGGTACCGCCGATGCGGTAGTCATCACCCTGGGTGGGCACGCTGTCGATAAAGGACGTTACCAGGCCATTGGGCATCACGCAGTGCGAATAGGTCTGGAACGGCTGCGAAGGCGGATTGCCGAGTACCAGCCCGGAGGCGTTCATCGGGGTGTAAGGGCCAAACAGACGGTCGCCGACAAAACCGTAAACACCATCAGGGCCGGTCACCCTATCGGCGTAGGTGAATTTATGACTGATGGTGAACAGGTAATACTTGCCGTCCTGGAACACATAATGCGGCCGCTCGGTTTGATCGTTCACCCCCACGGCAGTGACCAGCGGCGGGAGGATTTCCCACTCGTCACCCTCAAGGTCCTTGGCGACGGCGATGCCGATGCAACCGACCTGATAGCGCGCACCGCCCACGTCTTCATGCCCCGGCGGCACCAGCCCCAGCTCATTCGGACCCACTTCGTGAGTGCCGCGCTCGCCGGCCACGTTGCCTTCAAACACCATGTACAACTTGCCATCCACCGGGTCGATGAACGGGCTGGGATCACGAAAATTCCAGGTCGCGTTCTGCGCTTCGGTTTGGTAATAGGTGCCGTCGGCTTCGAAAAGCGCCTTGACCTGGGTAAAGCCGTGCAGCTCGACACCGCTGTCGGACGTAACCACCTGGCCTCTGACCTTGGCGATCGTCGCACCCGGGGTGACGCAGGTGTAATACAGGTCGATGTCGCCGTTGTTATTGAGCAGGATCGGCGTGCCGGCCCATTCACGGGTGGTCGGTGAAACCCCTTCGGCCATGACCCGGCCGCCGAAGATCCAGTCCTTGCCGGTGCGCGAGTACCAGTAGCAGATGCGCGCATGGCCATGGCGATCTTCCCAATCGCGCTTGATGTCGTAACGGCCATCGGCATTGATGAACTGTGGATCGTGGGGGCGACGGTCAGCCGTGAGGGTGAAGATGACGGACCAGCCGTTGACCGAAACCACCGTGCCATCGAGCGTACGCAACGGCATGGTGTCCCAGATAAACAGTGTGTCGCTCATCACTGGAAAGTCAGCAGGCACCAAAGGCTGGGTCGTGGTCGGGTCGTTTTCATTCACTTTGAGCGCATCAGCGCGCGTCCAGCGAGTGGGGATAATCGTGGCGTGTTTCATAATTAAGTCCTTTTAATAATACCGGTGAGTCAATTCATTACCTGTACACAGTGGCTGGTGTGACTGACGTGACCCATCCTGGGTGACCGTCACTTAAACACTGTGTTTATATACAGTATTCGGCATTCGCTTTGCCGTCAACCCTCATGAAAAAAAGGCCCACGGCGGGCGGGGCTCTCCCCCTTCCACCGTGGGCCTTCTGCCGTCGTGCGTTATTTGGAGACCGGCATCGCAAACTCTGCGCCCTGCTCGATGCTCTCCGACCAGCGCTGCATGATCGACTTCTGCTTGGTGTAGAACCGCACACCCTCAGTGCCGTACGCGTGCATGTCGCCGAACAGGCTCTTCTTCCAGCCGCCAAACCCGTGCCAGGCCATCGGCACCGGGATCGGCACGTTGATGCCGACCATGCCCACCTGGATACGCCGGGCAAATTCACGGGCAATGTTGCCGTCGCGGGTGAAGCAACTGACGCCGTTGCCGAACTCATGCTCGTTGACCAGTTTTATCGCCTCGCCGAAGTCGTTCACCCGCACGCATGCCAGCACCGGGCCGAAGATTTCTTCGCGGTAGATGCTCATCTCTTGGGTCACGTGGTCGAACAACGTCGCGCCGAGCCAGAAGCCGTTCTCCAGGCCCGCTTCTGAAGGCACGTAGTCACGGCCATCGAGCAGCAGGTGCGCGCCGGCCTGCACGCCTTGTTCGATGTAGCCGCTGATGCGCTCCAGCGCGGCGCGGGACACAATCGGGCCCATTTCGGCTTTCAGATCGCGGCCGTCGGTGATGCGCAGGTGCTTGGCGCGTTCGGTCAACGCAGCGATGACTTTGTCACCCACGTCGCCCACCAGTACTGCCACCGAGATGGCCATGCAGCGCTCGCCGGCGCTGCCGTACGCGGCGCCCATCAGCGCGTCGACGGTCTTCTCGATATCCGCGTCGGGCATCACCACCATGTGGTTTTTTGCGCCGCCCAGGCCTTGCACGCGCTTGCCGTGACGGGCACCGGTTTCGTAGATGTATTGGGCAATCGGCGTCGAGCCGACAAAGCTCACGGCCTTGACGTCCGGGTGTTCGATCAGTGCGTCCACCGACTCCTTATCGCCCTGCACCACGTTGAACACGCCTTTGGGCAGGCCGGCTTCACGCAGCAGCTCGGCCATGAACAGCGAAGCGCTCGGGTCGGTGGGGCTTGGTTTGAGGATGAAGGTGTTGCCCGCCGCGATGGCGATCGGGTACATCCACATCGGCACCATCACCGGGAAGTTGAACGGGGTCACGCCGGCCACCACGCCCAGGGGCTGGCGCAGGGTCCAGTTGTCCATGCCACGGGAAACCTGGTCGGAGTGCTCGCCCTTGAGCAGGTTGGGAATGCCGCAGGCGAACTCGAGAATGTCGATGCCTCGGTCGACTTCGCCCTGGGCATCGGTGAATACCTTGCCGTGCTCGGCGACGATGATGCGCGCCAGGTCATCCTTGCGCTCGCGCAGCAGGTGCAGGTATTGGAACAGCACGCGGGCGCGGCGGATCGGCGGCGTGTCGGCCCAATCGGCGAACGCGGCCTGGGCGGCGGCGACGGCTTCGGCCACGGTCTGGCGGCTGGCCAGCGCGACGCGCGCGGTTTTTTCGCCGGTGGCCGGGTTGTAGACGTCCTGATAGCGATCATCGCGGGACACGCGCTGGTCGTTGATGTAGTGCTCGATTGTTGTCGTCATGGCAGTCGATCCAGGTGGGTAGCGTTGGGGCCCACGATAGGCTTTCGCTTTGTTCCAAACCAGAGCAGAATCCTGAACTTATTGTCCATAACAGCGAACAATCGGCACATGGAAAAATCTGAGATCGAAAGCCTGTGGACCCATATCCACTGGCTTTCAGTACTGGAAGAACACGGCACCTACACCGCCGCCGCCGCGCGCCTTGGGGTGAGCAAATCGGCGGTGAGCCAGCGTATCTCTGATCTGGAGAAGGCCACCGGCACGCAGTTGGTCACCCGCACCACGCGCAGTGTGCGGCTGACGGACGCCGGGCTGTCGTTGACCCGTGAAGTGCGCAGCGCCTACGCGCAGATCGCCCGCAGCTTCTCTTCGGTGCGTGATGCGGTCGGTGAGATTCGCGGGCTGGTGCGCCTGACCGCGCCGGTGGCGTTCGCCAGGCAGCAACTGGTGCCGCACCTGTCGGTGTTTTTGCAGCAGTACCCCCAGGTGCGGATCCAACTTGATGTGTCGGATGCCTTGAGTTCGCTGGCCGCCGAGGGCTATGACCTGGCGGTGCGCCACGGCTTCCAGGTGCCGGAAACACACGTGGCCTGGAAGCTGTGCGACACCGGCTCAGTGCTGGTGGCCACCCGCGATTACCTGCAACGCCACGGCGAACCCCGCGAACCGGCGGACCTGTCGGCGCACAACTGCCTGTTCTACCCACGGGGCACCGATCAACCTGCCTGGACCTTCGAGCGCGGCGGCAAACAGGTAGAGCGCCTCACCGTGCCCATCGCCGGCAGCTTCGCCACCAACAACAGCGAAGCCCTGCGCGACGCGGCGCTCAACCACTTGGGCATCGCCCTGCTCCCGGACTTCAGCGCCCATGCCGCGCTGGCCAGCGGCACGCTGGTGCAGGTGCTCAAGGGCTGGACGCTCAAGGGCGCGTTTGCCGATGAGATCTACCTGATCCGGCCGTATTCGCCCCATGTGCCGAAGTCGGTGAGTGTGTTGGTGGGGTATTTGAAGGACGCGCTGTCGGGAGGTTTCAGGTTCACCGGATGACTGGCGTACCCCGCTCTTTATAAAAGCACCTTGCAGAACGCCAAACGCCAACTACGCTCCCAGCACCTGGCAGGCAGGCACTTTGCCAGCAACGCAGGGTCTGGCTGACCCGCAGGCGTTACCACCGTCACTCGATGTTGCTGATCAAAGGACACGCGGCCGTCCGGCTGCGGGCAGTATTTGCGCAATGGCGCAGGGAGAGCACCATGACTTCGTTTCGTATCGTCCTGGCCGGGCTGATGGCCTGCACGACGGTTCCGGCCGCCTTCGCCGAGCTCACGGCCCAGCCGTTCCTGGCACCGCCCAGGCTCACGGAGAAAGCGCCGCCCGGCACCTTGAAATCCACCGCCCTCGCCGTCCCCGAAACCGGCTGCAACCCTGCGGGTGACATCACGCGTGACGGCCAGACCGTGGAACTCAATCTGCAAGTGCAGCAGCGCGACAATGAGATCGCCAACCCTGGCAACGCCGACGGTGCCAAGGACAAGGTCCGCCTGCGCGCCTATGGCGGTTGCCTGTCGGGGCCGCTTATCGATGTGAAACCGGGCAATACCCTGCGCGTGCACCTGGACAACCAACTGGATAAAAACGATCCGAGCTGCCCGGGCGGCACCGACCCGGCCGATGGCAAGCCGGGCTGCTTCAACACGATCAACCTGCACTACCACGGCCTGCACGTTTCGCCTTCGGGCAATAGCGACAACGTGCTGTTGAACATCGCGCCGCAGACGAAATTCGAGTACGAGGTGAACATCCCCACCGATCACCCGTCGGGCACCTTCTGGTACCACGCACACCGCCATGGCTCCACCGCATTGCAGGTGGCCAGCGGCGCAGCCGGTGCGTTGATCGTACGCGGCGACCGTCCCTATACCGGCGGTAAGCCTGGCGACATTGACACCGTTCTCAAGACCGCCACCGGCACGCCGCTGACCGAGCAAGTGTTTTTGTTCCAGCAGATCCCTTATGCATGCTTTGACGACCAGGGCGCCATCATCAAACAACCGGACGGCACCTGGACCTGCCCCACGGGCAAGACCGGTGTCGTGGAGGACTTCGGCAAACAGCTTGCCTCAGCCACGGTATGGGACGAGAGCGGTCGCTTCACCAGCATCAACGGGGCGGTGCAACCGACCTTGCAGGGCATCGCCGCCGGCGAGATTCAGCGCTGGCGCTTTATTCACGGCGGTATCCACGACACCGTCAACTTGCAGATCGTGCCGATGAACACCCAGAGCCCCAAGGCGCTCCAGGCCCTCAAAGGCGTGCTCGGCGGCACGCCTAAACAACAAGCCGCCATGCTGACTGAGCTGTGCCCGAGCACCCTGCCCGACTCCACTGAACCGGTTGAGCTGGTACCGCAATTCGAAATCGCCGCCGATGGCCTCACACGCACGGCCATCCGTCCTATTGGCCTGAATAAAAAGAGTGTCAGCGGCGGTATCGGCAGCAACTTCCTGCAGCCCGGCTATCGCAGCGACGTCCTGCTGATGTTCCCGCGCGACGGCACCTATTGCATCCTCAACCAGGCCGCGACCCCGGCCGAACGCGCCAACGCGGGCGGCGGCGGCCAGGGCCCGAATGAAACCCAATTGCTCGCCACCGTGATTGTCTCGGGCGGCAACGTGGTCACCGACGACCCTCAACAGTACATCCAACAAGCCCTCTACGACGCGAACAAAGCCAACCCGGCACTGCCCGCCGCCGCCCTCGAAGGCCTGCGCACCGGTGACCTGACGCCCTGGCGCGGGATGGACACCCTGCAAGACGCCGTGGTCAACAGCGACATCCAGAAAGCCGACTTCTTCATCGGCAATGCACCGCCGACGGCGGGCGGCAAGTTTGGCTTCTATATCAACTACAAGGTCTACGACCCGGACCGCATCGACTTTACCCGCCAGGTCAACACGACGGACGACTGGGTGCTGACCTCACAAGTCGAACCTCATATTTTTCATATCCACGTCAACCCGTTCCAGATCATGGATGTGCTCTACACCAAGCCTGGCGAACCTGCCAAAAGTATCTTCGGCCCCAATGGCGAATGCTTGATGCCGCCCGACGAACGTGGGCTGCAGAACCAGTATTGCGGGATGTGGCACCAGTTCAAGGACACCGTCTTCGTGCAGAACGACTACCAGGTGCTGGTACGTACCCACTACGACCGCTACATCGGCGAGTTTGTCATTCACTGCCACATCCTCGACCACGAGGACGCCGGCATGATGACCAATATCCAGATCGTCCCCGACCTGACGGCCAAGGGCGGCGGGATTGGCATGGCCGGCATGAAACACACAGCCGATGAGCCGGCGGACAGCCACACACACTGACGACAAGGAGTCGGACATGACCACCCCCACCGCCGTGACCCAGCCAACCTGGTATGGACACATCCGCGACATGTTCAGCACCCCGGACCGTCAGTGCATGGCCGCCCAGGGCCTTGACCTTGCCAGCTACGAAACCGTGATGAACCACGCTGGCAACATCTACCAACAGGTCGCGGCGGGCAACATGCCGATGGGGCGGCCCTGGGCGCCCGACTGGGTTGCCACCTTTCTCAACTGGATGAACGCCGGCTACCCAAAGGGCGTGCCGGCCAGCGGCGCGCTCGAGTTCAGCGCGCGCACCCTGCTCACCGCGAACGTGCCCGCCTCCCGGCTGCGCAAGGACATCACCACCTTGTCCGATCAAGAACTGGCGCTGCTCAAGCACGCGTTCGCGACGATCATGGCCATGGACCCGAGCGAGCCCAACAGCTTTTTCGTGCAGGCGGGGTATCACTGGTTTCCCGCGCCAAACACCTACTGCATGCACCATGTGCCCGGCTACAACCCTTGGCACCGCGCCTACCTGGTCAGCTTTGAGAATGCCTTGCGCGCGGTACCCGGCTGCGAAAACGTGACCCTGCCCTACTGGGACCTTACCGCGCCGTTTCCCGAAGTGCTCAAAAGCGCGCCTTTCGATCACTACACGCTGCCCCACGCCGTCGGACCGGGTTATCCGCAGGGCTACACCACCACGCGCTTTCCCTATGAGCAGATCGCTCAAAACCTGCTCGATAACGATGTGACAGGCGACATCAACCGCGCCATGGGCAAAACCGACTGGGAAGATTTTCATGGCTGGTGGTCCGGCGCTGCCCATAACACCATCATCAGCGCCCACGATGGCGGCCACAACTCGATCGGCACGACCATGCAGGCCCAGGAAGTGGCTGCGTTCGACCCGGTGTTCTGGTTCTTCCATTGCAATTGGGACCGATTGTTCTGGGAATGGCAGAAGAGCATGCAGGCCACCGACCTGCACGGTTTGCTCACCACCATCAATGAGGTCGGCGACTCGTTCAGCTACCAGCTCTTTAACGACCCCGCGTTGCAGGCCCTGAACCCCTTCACCCGCAACCCGCCTGAGCTGGACACCCTGGGGGTCATCAACTCGGTGACCCAGCTCGACGTCGACTATGCCCCCCCTGCCGCCGCTGCGCGTGTCGCCTTCACGGTCAAGACCTCGCGCACGCTCGCCGCTTCCAAAGCGTTCACGGTGGCGGCCGACCGCGTCAACGTGCGGGTCAGTGGTATCAATCGGTTGAAAATCCCGGGGACCTTTTCGGTGCACTTGCAAAAGGACGGCAAGACCATCGCCACCCGCGCGCTGTTTCAACCCGTGGAAGTCCAGACCTGCGCCAACTGCGTCAGCAATGCCATGACCCAGTTCGATTTCGAACTGCCCCTGGCCGACGTACTCGGCGGCCCGTTGAGCGTGTGGGTGGAGCCGGCCAACAAAGACGTGATCGGCGAACGCGTCCCGCTGAAGCTGATGGGCGACCCCGTCATTGAGGTGCATTTGTTGCTGCAGACCGAATAGCCCCGCGAGCAAGCGTGAAGAAAAAATGCAGCACGCTTCTCGTGCTTATCATCAAGCCAACGGCTCACCCCTGACTTTTTTGCACAACGTACCGGTGTTTTTGAGCGTTCATCTTCAGATTTATGCGTGCCTATACTCGGCCCATACCGAAGACAACACTGTCCCTACAACAATAATCAAGGACACCGACCATGACGCATCCCTTCCTGGCCGCCCGGGATTTTCTGCTCACGCACCGTACCGACTACACCACCGCCGTTCGCGACTTCCGCTGGCCACAGCTGGAGACGTTCAACTGGGCGCTGGACTATTTCGATGTGATGGCCGAGGGCAATTCGGCCAACGCGTTGTGGATCGTCGAAGAGGACGGCAGCGAGCAGCGCTACAGCTTCCAGCAACTGGCGGCGCGCTCCAATCAGGTGGCCAACCATCTGCGCGCCCTTGGGGTACGCCGTGGCGAACGGGTGTTGTTGATGCTCGGCAATGATGTGGCACTGTGGGAAACCATGCTCGCCGCGTTCAAGCTGGGGGCGGTGGTGATTCCCGCCACGGCGCTGCTCAACCCGGATGATTTGCGCGACCGTATCGAGCGCGGCCAGGTGCGCCATCTGGTGGTCGGCGCGGCGCATGTCGACAAGTTCGCCGGCCTGGGCGATGGCTGCACGCGCGTCTGCGTGGGCGCGGCGCCTGCCGGTTGGGTCGCGCACCACGCCGCCTTCGAACACCCCCAGCAGTTCGAGGCAGATGGCCGCACCCTGGCCACCGACCCGATGCTGCTGTACTTCACCTCCGGCACCACCTCCAAACCAAAAATGGTCCTGCACAGCCACCAGAGCTACCCGGTGGGGCATCTGTCGACGATGTACTGGATCGGCCTGCAGCCCGGCGATCTGCACCTCAATATTTCCTCTCCCGGCTGGGCCAAGCATGCCTGGAGCTGCCTGTTCGCGCCGTGGAATGCCGGTGCGTGCATCTTTATCCATAACGTCGCGCGGTTCAGCGCGCCGGCACTGCTTGGCGCACTGGCGCGTTACGGCGTGACCAGCCTGTGCGCCCCGCCTACCGTGTGGCGCATGCTGATCCAGGAAGACCTGGGCAGCCACAAGGCGCGCCTGAGCCTGCGCGAGCTGGTGGGGGCCGGCGAGCCGCTGAACCCGGAAATCATCGAGCAGATCCAGCAGGCCTGGGGCTTGCCGCTGCGCGATGGCTTCGGCCAATCGGAAACCACCGCGCTGGTCGGCAACACCCCCGGCCAGTGGCTCAAGCCGGGCTCCATGGGCCGTCCGCTGCCGGGCTACCAGGTCGCGCTGCTCGACCCCGACGGCCTGCCCGCCAGCGAAGGCGAAGTGGCCCTGCCCCTGGAGGTGCGTCCGCTTGGCCTGATGCTGTGCTACGAAGACAGCCCGGAAAAAACCGCCGAAGTGATGCGCGACGGCTATTACCGCACCGGCGATACCGCGCAGATCGACAGCGACGGCTACATCACTTTTGTCGGCCGTGCCGATGATGTGTTCAAAGCCTCCGACTACCGCATCAGCCCGTTCGAACTGGAGAGCGCGCTGATCGAACACCCGGCGGTGATGGAAGTGGCCGTGGTGCCCAGCCCGGATCCGCTGCGTCTGGCGGTGCCCAAAGCATTCCTGATCCTGGCCCACGACGCCCCCGGCAGTGCGGAGCTGGCCGCGCACATCCTCGCCTTTGCCCGTGAGCATCTGGCGCCATACAAACGGGTGCGGCGCATCGAGTTTGTGAGTGAACTGCCCAAGACCATTTCCGGGAAGATCCGCCGGGTGGAGCTGCGGCAGATGGAGGTGCTGCGGCGCCAGGGGCAGGCGCGCGGTGAGCACGAGCATTTCGAGGAGGATTTTTCCTGAGGGCAAAGCCGGTGCTGGCAGGCTACCAGTGGTACCAAATGCTCCAGATAATTGAGGCGCAGAACCATATCGCTCCAAAACTATAGGGCCACAACGCCCAACGCCTAAGGGACAGGGGGATGGCGGCCAGTTCGGCTTCGGTCACCTCCCCTCGCTTGATATGCGTTTTGGGCATCGCCAGCAACTGATTGATCAGGCACATGCGGTGAAACCTGTCGATATGGGTATTTCTGCCCCAAAAACGTTTGTTATCGCAGACCACCTTGTTCTCGCTGAAGTAGCTTTCCAACGCTTCGAGCTTTGTGTATTCGGCGTAGAAAGACAGCCCCGAGCCAATCAGCGCCCCTGCACATATAAAGATCGTAAAGATGAGAAAGAAATCCACGGTCAGGCGCCTTCTGGTTGAAAGACCAAATCACCCTCGATCTCCAAGATTTGCCCTCCCAGAAACGCACCGCCAGCGCCGGCTGTGTTACCTCCTGCATACCCTCCCGCAGAGCCGCCAATAACTGCGCAGGCAAGCGCACCGTTTCCTTTAGCCGCAACCCCCAAAAAAATCGAACAGGCGCTACGTGCCAGCTTTGCCCCCACCTTCCCTCCCCAATACGCCCCCGCCACGCCACCCACCAACTTCCCGGTCTCCACATACTTGGCCCGCCGACACTGGGCCTCGCGCCCGTCGACACACGCCTCCTTGATCTCCAACCCCGCCACGCCCACATCCAGCGCCAATCCCACGTAGGTTCCCGCCCCCAACCACTTCGACGTCTGCGCAATCGCGCGCATCCGCTGCGCATACCCGGCAATCTCGCCCTTGTGCAGATAGCTTTTGGTGGAAACCCCCAGCATCTTCTTCAACGCCTGGTTGCCCCTCAACCCCGTGCCGAATCGCGCCGCGCCTTGCAGCTGGGTTTCCAGCAGCTCGAACAGCACCTGGCGCTGGCGAAAAAACGCTTCTCGATCCAAACCTCAGGCGCTGATGCAATCGCTCGATCTCCTCCAGCGTATGCGCCACCTCATTGAGATGCCGCGACCACGCCGATGTAGTGCTGCCTATGCCCAGCGAGCTGTACCCCAACAGGCTTTGCAGCAGGTCGTAGTCATTGACCACCTGGGCTGCAACCGCATTATCCAGTTGCCGGCGAATCGCCTGCGCGTGACGCATCAGCCAGGCCTCCTCCATCGAACAGGTGGCGCTATAGGCATCGGGAATAACCACCAACTGGCCAGGCGTCACCAGCCCAGGGCGCAGATGACGGTTCAACACATCGAAATGATCCGAACGTTGCCGGCTGGAATCGCCGCCCATCAAGCGGGATTTCAAGCTGTGATAATCCGTGGTGCGGTCGTTGATATAGCTTTGCGCCATGCCTCACATCCCTGGATGCAATGAAGATGGCGTCGGACTATAAGCACGCGAGCCGGCCCCGGACACAAGCCCGGGTGGCCTGAATTACATTTGGGAAGTTGCCTACATCGCGAGGAATTAAGACCTACAAAAAAAACCCGGTGCGCACACCTGTGCGCCACCGGGCAAAACGAAGCACCTCGCTTCAGAAACGCGGTTTGACGGTTTTCCAATCCGGTTGATAACGCTGCATTTGTTTTACGTCGTCGCGCTGGCGAATGCCGCAACTGAGGTATTGATCGTGCAGCTTGCCCAGTTGGTCATGGTCCAGCTCCAGGCCCAGCCCTGGCGCGCGGGTTATCTGCACGCAGCCGTCGACGATCGGTAACTTGCCGCCCTTGATCACTTCTTCATCCGGTTCTTGCCACGGGTAGTGGGTGTCGCAGGCGTAGTCGAGGTTGGGCACCGAGGCGGCCACATGGGCCATGGCCATCAGGCTGATGCCCAAGTGTGAGTTGGAGTGCATCGACACGCCCAGGCCAAAGGTCTGGCACATTTTCGCCAGCACTTGGGTGTCACGCAGGCCGCCCCAGTAGTGGTGGTCGGCGAGCACGATCTGCACGCTGTTCAAGGCCACGCTGCGACGAAACTCGTCAAAATCGGTGACGACCATATTGGTTGCCAGGGGTAAGCCGGTGCGTGTGTGCAGCTCGGCCATGCCGGCCAGGCCAGGGGTCGGGTCTTCGTAGTATTGCAGGTCATCGCCGAGCAATTCGGCCATGCGGATCGAGGTTTCCAAGGACCAGTTACCGTTCGGATCGATGCGCAGCGGCACGTCGGGGAAGGCTTTTTTCAAGGCTTTGATGCACGCCACCTCATGTTCGGGTTGCAGCGCACCGGCCTTGAGCTTGATGCTTTTGAAACCGTAGGTCTCGAGCATCCGCCGGGCCTGGGCGACGATCTGTTCTTCGTTGAGGGCTTCGCCCCAGCTGTCGGGCTTATAGGGTGAATCGATGTGCTCGGCGTATTTGAAAAACAAGTAGGCGCTGAACGGGATCCGGTCGCGAACCGCGCCGCCGAGCAGGTCCACCAGCGGCACATTCAAGGCGTGTGCCTGCAGGTCAAGAAACGCCACTTCGAACGCCGAATAAGCGTTGCTCACCGCTTTACTGGCGTGGGAGCCCGGCGCCAGTTCCGCGCCGGCAATGCTCGCCGGTTTATGGGCGGCAACCGTGGCTTGCACGATGGCGCGCAGTTGGTTGAGGTTGAACGGATCGAGCCCGATCAGTTGTGACTGCACCTGCTGCTGGATCGCCAGCGCCGGGGCATCGCCGTAGCTTTCGCCGAGGCCGATGTAGCCGGTGTCGCTTTCGATCTCGATGATCGAGCGCAGTGCAAAAGGCTCATGGATGCCGCTGGCGTTGAGCAATGGCGGATCACGGAAGGCAATCGGGGTGACGGTGACGCGGACGATTTTCAAGAGGCGGCTCCTTGTGGACCTGGACGCAAGGTGGGTTGATGAGTGGAAGGTGTCGAGGTGGGCGGCACACCGCCTCGTGGCGCGGTGCGGGCAAAAAACACCACCACCGCCGCGACTAACGAAGTCGCGGCCAGGCCGTACAACCCGCCCTCGATGGAGCCGGTGCTCTGTTCCAGCAACCCAAAGGTGGTGGGCGCGACGAAACCGCCCAGGTTGCCCACCGAATTGATCAACGCAATCACCGCCGCCGCAATCCGCGCATCCAGGTAACCCTGGGGGATCGGCCAGAACAGCGCCGACGCCGCCTTGAAGCCGATCGCGGCAAAACAAATGGCGACGAAGGCAAACACCGGCCCGCCGGTGGTGGACATGAACATGCCGAATGCGGCGATCACCAGCATCAGCGAGACCCACGCCTGCTGGTGTTTCCACTTGCTGGCCAGGGACGCAAAGCCGTACATGGCCACGATGGAAATCAACCACGGAATGGAGTTGAACAAGCCCACCTGGAAATCGCCCAGATTGCCCATCTTCTTGATCATGCTCGGCAGCCAGAACGTGGCGCCATAAATGGTCAGCGCGATCGAGAAGTAGATAAAGCAGAACAGCGCGATCTGTTTGTCGGCGAGCAATTTGAACATTGACGGCCGCACGCTCTGGCTCGCCTCGCGCGCCTGCTGCTCAAGCGCAATGGCACTGACCAGCGCGTGTTTTTCCTCCTCGCTGAGCCATGCGGCCTGGCGCGGATGGGACTGCAACCAGAACCACACGAACCCGCAGAGCACGATGGAGGCAAAGCCTTCGATCAGGAACATCCACTGCCAGCCATGCAGGCTCAACCCGCTGACATTGAGCAACGCGCCCGACACCGGCCCGGAGATCACCGAGGCGATGGCCGAACCGCTGAGGAAAATCGCCATGGCCTTGCCGCGCTCGCTGGCCGGCAACCATTGGGTGAAGTAGTAAATGATGCCGGGGAAAAACCCGGCTTCGGCGGCACCGAGGATAAAGCGCAGCACGTAGAAGCTGGTTTCACCCTGCACAAAGGCCATGGCCATCGCCGCCGTGCCCCAGGTGAACATGATGCGCGTCAGCCAGGCCCGCGCGCCGTAGCGCTGCAGCAGCAGGTTGGAGGGCACTTCGAAGATCGCATAGCCGATAAAGAACAGCCCGGCGCCCAAGCCATAGGCCGCCGCGCCGATGCCCAGATCGGTTTCCAAATGGCTGCGTACAAAGCCGATATTGACCCGGTCGATGTAGTTGACGATGAACATCACCACAAACAGCGGCAGGACATGGCGCTTGACCTTGGCCGCTGCGCGAGCGAGCACAGTCGGGTCTGGCGGACTCTGGAGGGTATCCACGGGCAACTCCCATTGATTGTTTTTTTAAGGGACTGACCGATGATGGACGCCGTGTATTGTTCCCGTCTAATCTAACTAGGCATTCGATTGATACCTGGATTAGATCAATGTTCGAACTCACCCAACTGCGTTGCTTTACCACCGTGGCCACCGAGCTGAATTTTCGTCGCGCCGCCGAACGTTTGAACATGACCCAGCCACCGCTGAGTCGGCAGATCCAGTTGCTCGAGCATCACTTGGGGGTGGAGCTGTTTACGCGCACCACCCGCAGCGTCGCGCTCACCGCCGCCGGGCGCGCCTTTTTCATCGAAGCCCAGAACCTGCTGGAGCGCGCCCAGCAAGCGGCCGTCACTGCGAGGCGCTTTGCCGAAGGCGATATCGGCACGGTCAATATCAGCTTCGTCGGCAGCGCGGTGTATGAGTTCTTGCCCAAGGTCATCGCCGAGGCACGGCTCAAACAACCCCACGTCAAGATCGACCTGTCAGAGATGAACACCTACCAGCAATACGAAGCCCTGCGCGCCCGGCGCATCGACCTCGGCATCGTCCGCGCGCCGCTGCTGGAACCGGGTTACGCCACCGAATGCCTGGTGCGCGAGCCGTTTGTGCTGGCGGTGCCGAGCGGGCATCGACTGGCCCATGCACAAACGGTCAGCGTGCACGACCTGGATGCCCAGCCCTTCCTGATGTACGCCCACGCCGCCTACCCGCCGTTCAATGAGCTGCTCACCGGCCTGCTGCGCTCAGCCCGCGTAGCCCCGGAATACGTGCAGTGGCTGGGTTCGTCTCTGACCATCCTGGCGCTGGTCAACGCCGGCATGGGCCTGGCCCTGGTGCCCCGCTGCGCCAGCAGTGTGGTGTTCAAGAACGTGGTGTTCCGCGACATCGACCTGGGCGAAGGCGCGCAGAGCGAGTTGCACCTGATCTGGCGCGAAGACAATGACAATCCGGCGTTTGGGATGTTGCTGGAGGGGATTCGCAATGCGGTGCGCGAGGGGTGGGGTTGAGTGGCGATGACCGACACGCCATGGCGATCATTGCTGGCACTTGGTCATGATTTGTAAAGGGCCAGCAAGGCGCGTCCCTTTTAATTGCAGGACGTTTCCGAGACAATCCCCGCCGCCTTGCGCCTGCTGAAATCGGTGGCTAGTCTGCGGCCCGTCACTGCTTATCGGTGATCGGGTTTAGTCGCCCGTATTCTGAACAGGCGCATGCTCCCATGAGGCTTTATGGTAGCTGTGCGCAGGGCGCCCTCGGGCGCGCCGGGTTCCTGTTCTGACCGGTCGACTAACCTGCGTACAGCCGCCACCTTCGTTTAGTCGCGAAAAGTGTCGGCTCCTTGATATTCAGACAGGAGCTACACCATGAACAAAGTCCTACCCGACCCACCTATCGATCCCGCCAAAGACCGCGCCGCCTTCAACCGCGCCATCGACCATTACCTGCCCACCCAAGGCTTTCACACCGTCAACGAAGACCTGAGCTTCGAAGACGCGCTGCTCTACACCGCCAGCTTGCTGGAAAGTGCTTCGGCCACCGCGCTCGATTGCGGTGAGCACTTGGCAAGCCCCGAGCGGGCGAAGATCCTGGCGGTGTGGCATTTGCTGGAAATCGCCAAGACCACGGTGGATCGCTCCATCGAGTGTAGGAACACTTCAAACGTCACTGCCTGAACGAGCTCAAAACGGTGGGAGGGGCTTGTTCCCGAGGGGGGTCAGTTAATACCTCTGTGGCTGCCCCATCGGGGGCAAGTCGAATCGTCGCACCGCCCCTCCCACATTTGGATCGCGAGCCATCAGCCAGATACGCGCAAGCAAGCCCGCCCACCACACTGGCAGCGGAGCACCAAAGCCCCGATGCAGTCACCCAATCCTGTCGAATCCTTGCCTGATCCTCTGGACTTGAGGCCAATCGGATAGATACCCCTTGCGCGGTGGTCTAGAGTTCGACGATGGGCGACCTGCGGTCGCACCCCCTATAAGAAACGTGCACCACCCACCGATGATCAGCAGGTAAGCCTCCCATGGAATTACGTATCAACAATAAGGCCTATCAGGTCGATGCCGACGCGGACACGCCCTTGCTGTGGGTGATTCGCGATGATCTGGGCCTGACCGGCACCAAGTACGGCTGTGGCCTGGCCCAGTGCGGCGCGTGTTCCGTGCTGGTGGACGGCAATGTGGTGCGTTCGTGCGTGACCCCGGTAGCCGGCGTGGTTGGGCGCGAAATCACCACCATTGAAGCCATCGAGGCCGATGAGGTGGGCAAACGCGTGGTCAGCGCCTGGGTCGAGCACCAAGTGGCGCAATGCGGTTATTGCCAGTCCGGGCAGGTGATGGCGGCCACCGCGCTGCTCAAGCACACCCCCGCCCCCACCAAGGACCAGATCGACGCGGCGATGGTCAACCTGTGCCGTTGCGGCACCTACAACGCCATCCATACCGCCATGTATGACCTGGCAGCCGGGAAGGAGACCGCCTGATGAACACGCCTGAACTCATCCCTGGCGTGCCGTTGGGCGAGCCGATCAACCTGTCCCGTCGACGTTTCCTGGCCAGCACCGCCGTGGGTGCGCTGGTCATCGGTTTTGGTCTGCCGCTCGGCTCCGGCCGGGTACAGGCGGCCACCACCGCAGAGCGCGGCACCCAAGTGCCGGCATTTTTGGAGATCCGCCCCGACGGCACCGTACGCCTGCTCAGCCCCTTCATGGAAGGCGGCCAGGGCACCCACACCGCCATGGCGCAGATCGTCGGCGAAGAGCTGGATGCCGACCCCGCCACGTTTATCGTCGAAGCCGCGCCGCCGGGTGATGCCTACGTGGTGATGGACAACGGCATGCGCATCACCGGCGGCAGCATGTCGGTGCGCATGAGCTACCCGACCATGCGCCGCCTGGGCGCCCTCGCCCGCGCCATGTTGCTGCAGGCCGGTGCCGAACAGCTCGGCGTGCCAGTGAGCGAACTGACCACCCAACCGGGTCGCGTGGTGCACACCGTGTCCGGGCGTTCACTGGGGTATGGCGAGCTGGCCGGCCGCGCCCTGGACATGCCAGTGCCGGATGCCGCGAGCATTACCCTGCGCGACCCGAGCCAGTTCCGCTGGATCGGCAAGCCGGTCAAACGTGTGGACGCTTACGACAAATCCACCGGCAAGGCGCTGTACAGCATCGACCTGAAAGTCGACGACATGCTCCACGCCGCCGTGCAGCACGCGCCGCGCCTGGGCATGACCGTGGGCAGCCTGCGCAATCAGGCCCAGGTCGAAGCCATGAAAGGCGTGCATTCGGTGCACACATTGCCCGGCGCAGTGGCCGTGGTGGCCGAACGCTGGTGGCATGCCAAGCGCGCGGTAGAGGCGATCCAGGTCGACTGGCAGGAGCCCAGCGCCGATTCGAACGTACGCGTCATGCCCGCTGACTTTTCCAGCGATGGCTTTCGCGACTTTCTCGCGGCCCAGCAAGGCCCGGCCCGTGACGACGAAAACGAAGGCGATGTGGCGGCCGCGCTCAAAGGCGCCAAAACCCAGGTCGAAGCCAGCTACCACAACCAATACGTCAACCATGCGCAACTGGAGCCGCCGTCGGCCCTGGCGCGCTTCAACCCTGACGGCACACTGGACATCTGGTTACCCAACCAGGCCCCGGACATGTTCCGCGCCGACATCGCCAAACGCACCGGCCTGGCCCTTGAGCGCATCAACCTGCACTCGCCGTTGCTCGGCGGTTTTTTCGGCCGGCATTTCCTGTACGACTCGGCCAGTCCGTACCCGCAGGCCATCGCGCTGGCCAAGGCAGTGGGGCGTCCGGTCAAGTTGATCTGGAGCCGTGAAGAAGAGTTCCTGCGCGACGTGCTGCGCCCGGTAGCCGTGGTGAAGTTCCGCGCGGCACTGGATGCCGACGGCCTGCCGGTGGCCATCGAAGCGGTGAGCGCCACCGAAGGCCCCACCGAAGCCATCGCCGGTAAACAGGGCGATAAAATCGACCCGACCGCCCTTGAAGGGTTGTCAGGCAAGAGCTACGCGATCCCCAACAAACGCATCGCGCAGATCTACGTCAAAGGCCCGGCCATGCTCGGTTACTGGCGTTCGGTGGGCAATTCGCTCAATGACTTTTTCTATGAAGCGTTCCTCGACGAGTTGGCGGACAAGGGCGGTCGCGATCCCTACGAGCTGCGCCTGCACCTGCTGCGCGACAACCCGCGCCTGAGCACCTTGCTCAAGGCGGTGGGCGAGTTGTCCGGCGGCTGGAAGCGTGGCCCCTATACCGCCGAAGACGGCACACGGCGCGCCCGTGGCGTGGCCATGGCCTCGCCGTTCGGCTCCCACGCGGCGGTGATCGCCGAAGTGTCGATTGAACACGGCCAGGTCAAGGTGCATCACATCTGGGAGGCCATCGACCCCGGCAGCATCGTCAACCCGGCGATTGTCGAGGCGCAGGTCAATGGCGCCGTGGCCTTGGGCTTATCGCAAACCTTGTTGGAAGAAGCGGTGTACGTGGACGGCAAACCAAGGGCGCGCAACTACGACCTTTACCCGATCCTGCCGCCATCACGCATGGCACAGGTGCACGTAAAAATCGTCGAGAGTGGCGAAAAGATGGGCGGTATTGGTGAGCCGCCGCTGCCCGCCGTGGCGCCGGCGGTGGTCAATGCAGTGGCGCAGTTGACCGGCCAGCGTATTCGTAGCCTGCCCCTGAGCCGACACACTTTCAGCTAACCGAGCGAGACCGCCCATGAACACCCGTCGATTCGCAAGAACCGCAGGCTGGCTCGCGCTGCCCTGCGTGGTCGCCGCAGGCCTGCTGGCCTGGTACGTCACCCGTCAACCCGGCACACCGTTCGAACAGCAACAGGCCGCTTTCGACCCGGCCCTGGTCAGTCGCGGCGAATACGTCGCGCGCCTCAGCGACTGCGTGGCCTGTCACAGCCTGCCAGGCAAGGCACCGTTTGCCGGCGGGCTGGAGATGGCCACGCCGCTGGGGGCGATCCACGCCACCAACGTCACCCCGGACCACAGCACCGGCATCGGCGCCTACAGCCTGGCCGACTTTGACCGCGCGGTGCGCCATGGCGTGGCACCGGGCGGACGCCGGCTCTACCCGGCCATGCCCTACCCGTCCTACGCCAAGCTCAGCGATGACGATATACGGGCGATGTACGCGTTTTTCATGAAAGGCGTGCAGGCGGCCAACCAGCCCAACATCCCCAGCGACATCCCGTGGCCGCTGAATATGCGCTGGCCCATCGCGCTGTGGAACGGCGTGTTCGCGCCGACCACCACTTACGCCGCCGACCCCAACAGAGACGCGCTGTGGAACCGTGGCGCCTACATCGTCCAAGGCCCCGGCCACTGCGGCAGTTGCCATACGCCGCGCGGCCTGGCGTTCAACGAGAAAGCCCTGGATGAATCCGGCAAGCCGTTCCTCGCCGGCGCCCTGCTCGACGGCTGGTATGCACCCAGCCTGCGCCAGGACCCCAACACTGGCCTGGGTCGCTGGAGCGAGCCGGAGATTGCGCAGTTCCTCAAGACCGGGCGTAACAAACACGCGGTGGTCTACGGCTCGATGACCGAGGCGTTCAACAACTCCACCCAGTTCATGGCCGACGACGACCTGGCCGCCATCGCCCGCTACCTCAAGTCACTGCCCGGCGACCCGCAGCGTGACGGTACCCCCTGGCAATACGTGAGCGCCGAGGTGCGCCAGGACAGCCCCGGCGCCCACACCTACGCCACCCGCTGCGCCTCTTGCCATGGCGCGGACGGCAAGGGTCAGCCCGAATGGATGCCACCGCTGGCCGGCGCCACCTCGGCCCTGGCCAAGGAAACCGCGTCGGCGATCAACATCACCCTCAACGGCTCCCAGCGCGTGGTGGCGGCGGGTGTGCCCGACGCGTATCGCATGCCGGCGTTCCGTGAGCAACTGTCCGACCGGGAGATCGCCGAGGTGCTGACGTTTGTGCGCAGCACCTGGGGCAATCAAGCTGGCGCGGTGGACGCGAAGGCGGTGGGCACGTTGCGTGGGCACACCGACCCGGCCAGCAGCAGCCCGATCATCCTGCATATGCGCTGACCCCTAGCTGCGCAGGGCGGTCAGGATCTCTGCGCGGCACACGTCAAGGATTTCGTCGGCCAACGGCGAATCGTCCGGGCAGGCCCGCGACAGCATGATCGCGCCGACGGCATGCGCCAGGGTGTCGAGCATTTTGGCGCGCACGTCTTGCGCGGACTCATCGGCACTCGCCGGGCAGTTCGCCACAAGCTTGGCCAGCGTGCCTTCCACGCCGTCGGCAAAGGTCGCCTTCAACGCATCGGACTGGCGCGCCGCGTCGGCGCACAACGCGGCCAGGGTGCAACCGTTGCCCCTGTCGTCGCGGTGTTCCCTGGACACATACCGGGTGATGAACTGCTCCGCGTCGACCCCTTCGGCAAGCGTCTGGGAGTGCGCCAGGCTGTTTTGCGCCGCCTCCGCCATCAAATCCGCCTTGGACCCGAAGTGCTTGTAAAAGCCGCCCTGGGTGAAACCGGCGGTGGCCATCAACTCGGCTACCCCCACCCCGTCATAGCCTCGCTCGCGAAACAGCTCGGCCGCCGTGTGCACGATATGCGCGCGGTTGGCAGCCGATTGCGCCTTGGTGATTTTCATGGACTGTCCCTCTGCCGCTTGAAACAAAGGCCTGAGCATACTCTGATTACGATCATAATCATAACCGTTGACAGTTTTGATTATGACCGACATCATAAAACTGTCGACGCAAATCATTTGCCGGCACGGCGCAGATCGCCCGCATCCCTAACGAGGTTTACTTCTATGAGCAGCTCCAAGACCGTTCTTATCACTGGCGCCTCCACTGGCATCGGCGCCACCTACGCCGCGCGGTTTGCCCAGCGTGGCCACAACCTGGTGCTGGTGGCTCGCGACAAAGGTCGGCTCGACGCATTGGCCACCCGGTTACGCGAGCAACACAACGTCAACGTCGATGTGATCCAGGCCGACCTGACCCAAACCCGCGACCTGAAGACCGTGGAAACCCGCCTGCGCGATGACGCCGCCATCGGCATCCTGATCAACAACGCAGGCGCCGCGCAATCCGGCAGCTTTGTCGAGCAATCCACCGACAGCGTGGCGCAGTTGGTCGCGCTCAACACCACCGCCCTGGTGCGCCTGGCCAGCGCCATTGCCCCACGTCTGGCCCAGGCCGGCGACGGCGCGATTATCAACATCGGCTCGGTGGTGGGCCTGGCGCCGGAGTTCGGCATGACGGTCTACGGCGCGACCAAGGCATTTGTGCTGTTCCTGTCCCAGGGCTTGAGCCTGGAACTGGCGCCCAAAGGCGTCTATGTGCAAGCGGTGCTGCCGGCCGCCACGCGCACCGAGATCTGGGACCGCGCGGGCATCGACATCAATACCCTCAGTGACGTCATGGAAGTGGGCGACCTGGTCGACGCGGCACTGGTCGGCTTCGACCGTCGCGAGCCGGTGACCATTCCACCACTGCAGGACGGCGCCCGTTGGGATGCCCTGCAGGGCGCGCGCCAGGGCCTGCTTTCGCAGATCAAGCAATCCGACGTGGCCGAGCGTTATCTGGTCAACGTGTAATCCCCACCGCCCTCACCGCGACGTCCTGAGAGTTGAATCACCATGAAGGCATTTTTGATCGACCGTTACGGCAAGCACCCCGGACGCATTGGCGAGGTTCCCGCGCCGTTGGTGGGTGAGCGTGATGTACTGGTCCAGGTGCAGGCCGCCAGCGTCAACCTGCTCGATGCGAAAATCCGCAGCGGCGCGTTCAAGCTGATCTTGCCGTACACCTTCCCACTGGTATTGGGCAATGACCTGGCCGGCGTGGTGGTACAGGTGGGCGCTGCGGTAAGCGGCTTCAAACCCGGTGACGAGGTGTACGCCCGCGTGCCCGATAACCGCATCGGCACTTTCGCCGAGCGGATCGCGGTGCGGGAAGACGCGCTGGCGTTGAAACCCGAGAACCTCAGCCAGGAACAAGCCGCCGCCCTGCCCTTGGTCGCACTGACGGCCTGGCAGGTGCTGGTGGACACCGCCAAGCTGAAAAAAGGCCAGAAGGTGTTTATCCAGGCCGGCTCCGGTGGCGTCGGCAGCATCGCTATCCAGCTTGCCAAACACCTGGGGGCTTTCGTCGCCACCAGCACCAGCACCGCCAATGTGCAATGGGTCAAGGCGTTGGGCGCGGACGTGGTCATCGACTACACACAGCAGGACGTCTACCGCGTTCTGCAGGACTACGACGTGGTCCTGAACAGCCTGGGCGCCGATGAACTGGAAAAATCCCTGGGCATTCTCAAACCGGGGGGCCGCCTCATTTCCATCTCGGGCCCACCGACGCCGCAGTTTGCCCACACGCAAAAGCTGCCTTGGGTGCTCGGCATGGTCATGCGCCTGCTGAGCAGTGGAATCCGCCGCAAGGCGCGTAGAAAATCGGTCGAGTATGACTTCGTGTTCATGCGTGACAGCGGTGCTCAACTGAGCCAGATCAAAACGCTGGTGGAAGCCGGCGTCATCACCCCGGTAATCGACCGCGTGTTTGCCTTCGACGCGACCGCCGATGCGTTGAGCTATGTAGAACAGGGGCGATCGAAGGGCAAGGTGATCGTCCGGCTGAGCTGATCACGTCTCACGTTGCGAGGTTTATTCGGATAGCGAGCCACGCCCATTCAGCGCTGCGGCGAAATGGCGCACACCGGCGGTTTTACTCCGCGCCCCGATTGCGGCTAAATGTGCGCCCCCTTCGCGTCGGCGTCCGTCATGGCTTCGTTCAAACGCATCAGCCCCTGGGTCGCCTGCCTGGCCCTGCTGCTGAACATGCTGGCAATGCCGCTGAGCCGCGCCATGCAGACGCCGGACATCAGCTTGATGCTGTGGGGCGGCTTTTGCTCCGGTGGCACGTCACAGATACTGCCGCCCGGCTTCGACAAGCTGATCGACCCGCTCAAATCCGGCCCGTCCAGCTCCGCGATGAAACATGGCGATTGCTGCTGCGGCCATGGGGGGCTGGCGGCGCTGCCGTCCGACCATTACCGGCACTTCCTGCCGCGCTACACCGCCGATACCGCCTTCGACAACCCTGTGTTGCCCACGCTGCACCCCAGGGTTCGCTGGCCGAGCCTCAGCCCGCGCGCCTCCCCTGTCGCCTGATCGCCTCTAAACCCTGTGTTTTCGCCATTCCGTCGAGGGTGGCTAAACGTCCTTGAAGTTTTTCGGTCATCAGGAAACGTGTCCTATGCCTGCTCCATTTACGCTGCCTCGCGCAAAGCGCGCGGCTGTGCCCTGCTCATTGTTATCGCTGCTGTGGGTGTTCAACCCGCTGGCCCATGGGGCCGAAGACTCGGCCCTGACCCTCGGTACCGTGTCCGTCAGCGGCAGCTCCGACGCCAGCGGCCCCTTGAGCACCAGCGCCGTGCTCAGTTCGGTGGATATCCTCGGTGCCGACATCCTCGAAAAGATGCCGGTCAACTACAGCTGGGAGCTGTTCAGCCGTGCGCCGGGGGTAATGCTCACCGAGTTCAACCAAGGCACCACCTCCGGCAAGATCTCCTTTCGCGGCTTCAACGGCGAAGGCGAAGTCAATGCGGTGAAACTGCTGATCGACGGCATCCCCAGCAACAGCAACGACGGCAACATGCCGTTCATGGACATGATTTTCCCCCTGGAACTGGACAGCATCGAAGTGGTGCGCGGCACCAGCGATGCGCGCTACGGCCTGAACAATATCGCCGGCAACGTCAATATGCTCACGCGCACCGGCGGCGAGTACACCAAGGCGCGGGTGCGTTACGGCAGCTACAGCACTCAGGAGACGCAACTGGCCAAAGGCATCGAGGGCAGCAACTGGACGCAGAACTACTTCTTCGCTTATCAGAAGTCCGACGGCTACCGCGATCACGCCACGGCTGACAAATTCTCGATGTCCGGCAAGTGGTTCTACACCCCGGACGACAATCGCTACCGCATCGGCCTGATCGCCCGCCACTACGAAACCGAGGCTCAGGAGCCCGGCTACCTGAGTGAAGACGACGCACGCCACCACCCCACCCTGACCAACCGCTACAACGCCACCGACAAAGGCACGCGGCGCATGAATCAGGTCAGCCTGCACCTGGACACCGACGTGACCGAGACCCTGGCGTGGTCGGCCAAAACCTACGTCAACACCTTCGACGATCGCCGCTGGACCCAGTACTGGCGCACCAGCGCCCAGCAGGAACGCGATGCCTATGAAACCCAGTACGGCGCCCTCACCTCCCTGACCTGGCGCCCGCAAGTCAGCTGGCTGTATGACTTCGCCCTGGAAGGCGGCACGGACATGCAGCAGCAGCAAAACAACAGCGAGCGTTACCGCACGCAGCAGCGCGCGCGCCTGGCGCAAACCCGCGACCAGCGCTTTGACTTCGACACGTACGGCGCCTACGTCCAGGCCGAAATCAAACCGTTTGAAACCTTGAAGATCATCCCGGCGTACCGGGTGGACAAGATCCAGGGCGACTTCACCAACCAAATGACCGGCCAGGATTACGCCATCAATGACTATGGGCTGATCAAACAACCCAAGCTCAGCGTGGTGTATTCACCCTGGACGGTCGCCAGTGTCTATGCCAACTGGGGCCGCACCTTCCAGGTAGGCACAGGCGCTGCGGCCTATAAGGTTCCACCCCGGGACACCGACCTGGCCCCCTCCCTCAACGAAGGCTGGGAAACCGGCATCAAGTTCACCCCCGCCGAGTGGCTCGACGGCCGCGTGGCCTACTGGCAACAGGAAGCCAGCGGCGAAGTCAGCCGTCGACTCAACGACCCGAGCGGCGAGTCGGATAACGTCGGCCAGACCCGGCGCTGGGGCTATGACGCACAACTGAACCTGCACCCCAATGAACGCACCGAGATCTGGATGGCCTACGCCTGGCAATACTCGAAAATCCTCGCGCCCAGCTCAACCCTGCCCAACAGCAAAGGCCAGGAAATCGACCACATTCCCCATCACCTCTACAACGCCGGCGTGAGCTACCAGGCCACGCCCGCCCTGCAAGTGACGGCCTGGATGAACGGCCAGACGAACTACTACCTGGAGCGCGAGAACACCAAGGGCACTTACGGCGGCTACGTGTTGATGAACCTCGGCGCGACGTATCAAGTGACCGAGTCCGTCAGTGTCGACGTGCAACTGAAGAACCTCACCAACCGCTACTACGAGTACGTCTGGTACGACCCGGACGGTGCCAAGGCCTCGTTGCATGCACCGGGTGATGGTCGAGCGTTGTATACGGGGGTGACGCTGGATTTCTAAGCCCCATAGCCGCTCAAGCGCAAGGGCTTGAGCGGCACCACGGCCAAATGACAATCCTCACGCTATACACACCAGCGCATCGAGCAACACTCAGGCTGCACGTGCTCTGCCGGCAACGGCTGCCGACGCGGCCACCATCGCCCGCAACAACACGGCACACCCCGCCGCCAGGTCATCCGGGGCGGCGTTTTCGATTTCGTTGTGGCTGATGCCGCCTTCGCAGGGCACGAAAATCATCCCCGCCGGGCCCAGCTCAGCGACGAAGATCGCGTCGTGCCCCGCCCCGCTGACGATATCCATGTTCGACAGGCCCAAACCATTCGCCGCGTCGCGCACCGCCTCCACACAGACTTTGTCGAAATACAGCGGCGGAAAATCAGCGGTGGGTTGCATCTCAAAGCTCAAGCCATGCTTGGCGCAGGTGTCATCGATCACCTTTCGCACCTGGGCGATCATCGAATCCAAGCGAGCCGGCTCCAAATGACGGAAATCCAGCGTCATGCGCACCTCGCCTGGAATGACGTTGCGCGAACCGGGATACGCCTGCAGGCAACCGACCGTGCCACACGCATGGGGTTGATGCCCCAACGCCGCCGCATTCACCGCCGCCACCACCGCCGCCGCGCCCACCAGGGCGTCCTTGCGCAGGTGCATCGGCGTGGGCCCGGCATGGGCTTCGACGCCGCGCAGGGTCAGGTCGAACCATTTTTGCCCCAGGGCGCCGAGGACCACGCCGATGGTTTTCTTCTCATCCTCAAGAATCGGGCCTTGCTCGATGTGTGCCTCGAAATAGGCGCCGACCTTGTGCCCGCTCTCGGCACGGGTGCCCGCGTACCCAATGGCATTGAGTGCTTCACCAACGCTGACGCCATCGGCATCGACCTTGGCCAGGGTATCGGCCAGGGTGAATTTCTCGGCGAACACCCCTGAGCCCATCATGCAGGGCGGAAAACGCGAGCCCTCTTCGTTGGTCCACACCACCACTTCCAACGGCGCCTCGGTTTCGATGTTCAAGTCATTGAGTGTGCGCAGCACCTCCACACCGGCCAATACGCCGAAGCAACCGTCGAACTTGCCGCCCGTGGGCTGAGTGTCGATATGGCTGCCGGTCATCACCGGCGGCAGGTCGGGGTTGCGCCCTGGGCGGCGCGCGAAGATGTTGCCAATGCCGTCGACGGTCACGCTGCAGCCGGCGGCCTCGCACCATTGCACAAACAGGTCACGCGCCTTGCGGTCGAGGTCGGTAAGGGCCAGGCGGCACACACCGCCCTTGGGCGTGGCGCCGAGTTTGGCCAGGTCCATCAGCGACTGCCACAGGCGGTCGCGGTTGATGTGCTGATGGGTCGATTGCAGAACGTCGAGGGCAGCGTTCATGGAGTTCTCCTCAGGCAATGTTTCTTATGAATTGACTTTGACGACCACCGGGCTGGCCCCGTGCCTGGCGCTCAGGCCGTAATAAAGCACGCCACCCAGGGCCGAACCGGTAAACCAGCCATAGCTGTAGAACCAGCTGAACGCATCACTGCCCAGGGACAGCAAGGTCAGCACCACCGGCACACCGAAGGCAAGAAACCCCTTCCAGTTCCATGCCGGGTACACGTCATCGCGGTACAGACCGGCGAGGTCCAGTTGCTGTTTGCGGGTGATGAAGTAGTCCACCACCATGATCCCGGCGATGGGCCCCAGCAGGCTTGAATAGCCCAGCAGCCAGTTGGAATACACCGTTTCCAGGCTCACGTCCGAGACGATCAGCCCAAGTTTTTTCAGCAACTCGTGCCCCATCAACAGCAGCCCCACAAGGCCGGTGAGGATCACTGCGGTGGTGCGGTTGATCAGCTTGGGCGCAATGTTCTGGAAATCGTTGGTGGGCGAGACGATGTTCGCCGCCGTATTGGTCGACAGGGTGGCGATGATGATCAGCGCCATGGCGACGGCCACCCACACCGGGCTCTGGATATGGCCGATCAGAGTCACCGGGTCGGACACACTCACGCCCACCAGTTTCACCGACGCGGCGGTCATGATCACGCCGAGGGCGGCGAACAGGAACATGGTCAGCGGCAGGCCGAAAATCTGCCCGAGAATCTGATCCTTCTGGCTTTTGGCGTAACGGCTGAAGTCAGGAATGTTCAGCGACAACGTGGCCCAGAACCCCACCATCGCCGTGAGGCCGGCCATGAAGTAGCCGGTGAGGCTCGCACCTTCGGGACGCTTGGGCGGGATCGCCATCAGCTCGCTGATCGACACATTGGGCATCGCCCACACCAGCAGACCGATCCCGACCGCCACCAGCAACGGTGCCGACAGGGTTTCCAGGCGCTTGATCGACTCGGCACCCCGCAACACCACCCACAGATTGAGGGTCCAGAACAGCATGAACCCGATGACTTCACCGGTGCCGCCGAGGGCCTTCCACCCTTCAAAAATCGAGCCCAGGAACAGGTGAATCGCCAGCCCGCCAAACATCGTCTGAATACCAAACCAGCCGCACGCCACCAGAGCGCGAATCAGGCACGGTACGTTGGAGCCAAGAATGCCGAACGACGAACGCAGCAACACCGGAAACGGAATACCGTACTTGGTGCCGGGGAAAGCGTTGAGGGTCAACGGGATCAGCACCACGATATTGGCCAGCAGAATCGCCACCAGCGCTTCGCCCACCGACAATCCAAAGTAGGCGGTCAGCACCCCGCCCAGCGTGTAGGTGGGCACGCAAATCGACATGCCGACCCACAGTGCGGTGATATGCCATTTGTTCCAGGTCCGTTCATGCACCTTGGTCGGTGCCATGTCGTGGTTGTAGCGAGGGCTGTCGAGGACGTCGGGGCCGGCGTCGAGTTCGTACAGGCCGTTGCGTTCAATGACTTGCGATCTGTTCTGTTGCATGGCCGCTCCACGGTTTTTCGAATTATTTTTGCTCACCTGCAGGGTTGATGCAGGTGGCCGGAGTACCTCGTAAACAACATGACATCACGGGCCCGGCCAGCCGTCACTGCACTCAATAACCGTGCCGAAAACTGCCGCCACACCCAAACCGCTTATATAACGTGCTGATGTTAATCAGCTTTCCGACTGACCCTGCGGTACTTGCCACGCGACTCAGGCTGGATAACGTGGAAGTTGCCCGAACTGTCAGGACTCAATCTGGTGCAACACCATTATTTTTATTTAGCCGGCGCGTCAAGGGGCATATCTCAAGCGCCTGATTTGCAATAAGAAATGTTGCTCATATTGGGAACCTGTCAAGTGCGTCAAAATGGTGAGCGCTCGCTACATTTTGGTGATTTTTATGTTTTATCCTTATAAATCAATAAGATACAAACAATATAAGCTTATAAAAAATCTACTTGCCCAATCGAAAAACTCGGGCTAGTTTCTATTCCTGTCACCGATGACAGGAATTAACCACACCTCGGTGAGCCGCATTACAACACTTAGAACTGGCACCAGCCGGTCAAGCCTGTGAGGAACTCGACATGTCGCTGTTGATCCGTGGCGCCACCGTTATTACCCATGATGAAAGTTACCTGGCCGATGTGTTTTGCGCAGACGGTCTGATCCGCGCTATTGGCACCGACCTGGATATTCCCGCCGGCACCGAGATACTCGATGGCAGCGGCCAATACCTGATGCCCGGCGGCATCGACCCCCATACCCATATGCAATTGCCCTTCATGGGCACCGTGGCCAGTGAAGACTTTTTCAGTGGCACGGCGGCGGGCTTGGCGGGCGGCACCACGTCGATCATCGACTTTGTGATTCCCAACCCGCAGCAGTCGTTGATGGAAGCGTTCCACCAGTGGCGTGGCTGGGCCGAAAAATCGGCGTCCGACTATGGTTTTCACGTGGCGATCACCTGGTGGAGCGAGCAGGTGCGCGAGGAAATGGCCGAGCTGGTCAGCCATCACGGCATCAACAGCTTCAAGCATTTCATGGCCTACAAGAACGCGATCATGGCGGCGGACGACACCCTGGTCGCCAGCTTCGAGCGCTGCCTGGAACTGGGCGCGGTGCCCACCGTGCATGCGGAAAACGGCGAGTTGGTGTACCACTTGCAGCGCAAACTCATGGCCCAGGGCCTCACCGGGCCGGAAGCGCACCCGCTGTCACGCCCCTCCCAAGTGGAAGGTGAAGCGGCCAGCCGCGCGATCCGTATCGCCGAAACCATCGGCACGCCGTTGTACCTGGTGCACGTGTCTACCAAAGAGGCGCTGGATGAAATCACCTATGCCCGCGGCAAAGGCCAGCCGGTGTACGGCGAAGTGCTCGCCGGTCATCTGTTGCTCGACGACAGCGTGTATCAACACCCGGACTGGCAGACCGCCGCCGGCTACGTGATGAGCCCGCCGTTTCGCCCGCTTGGCCACCAGCAAGCCCTGTGGCACGGCCTGCAATCGGGCAACCTGCACACCACCGCCACCGACCACTGCTGCTTCTGCGCCGATCAAAAAGCCGCCGGCCGTGACGACTTCAGCAAGATCCCCAACGGCACCGCCGGGATCGAAGACCGTATGGCGCTGTTGTGGCACGAAGGCGTCAACAGTGGGCGCCTGTCGATGCAGGCATTCGTCGCGCTGACCTCCACCAACACCGCCAAAATTTTCAACCTCTACCCACGCAAAGGCGCGATCCGCGTCGGTGCCGACGCCGACTTGGTGCTGTGGGACCCGCAGGGTACGCGGACCATTTCCGCGGCGACGCACCACCAGCAGGTCGACTTCAACATCTTCGAAGGCAAGACCGTACGTGGCGTGCCGAGCCATACCATCAGCCAGGGCAAGCTGGTCTGGGCCGATGGCGACCTGCGCGCCGAGCGCGGTGCAGGGCGCTATGTGCAGCGGCCGGCGTACCCGTCGGTGTTTGAGCAGTTGAGCAAGCGGGCCGAGCATTCCCGGCCGGTTGCTGTGAAGCGCTGAAGCAGCCGAAGAGGCCAGCCCAGGCCACAAAAAACCAATGCCCGCCAGAGGCAAAAAACCGTGAGGCCACCACCGTGATCCAGACCCTGACCCACCTCCCCCATCCGCGCGAGGATGGCGCCACCCTCGCCAGCCATTTCACCGACCTGGCGCCGCCCCTCAACGCTCGCCAGGCCACACTGGAAGCCTCGCGCTGCCTGTATTGCTACGACGCGCCGTGTGTGAACGCGTGCCCCAGCGAGATCGATATCCCGTCGTTCATCCGCAATATCCACACCGAAAACGTGCAAGGCGCGGCGCAAAAAATCCTTTCGGCCAACATCCTCGGCGGCAGTTGCGCGCGGGTCTGCCCTACAGAAATCCTTTGCCAGCAGGCGTGCGTGCGCAACAACGCCGAAGAGTGCGCGCCAGTGCTGATCGGCCTGCTGCAACGCTACGCCGTGGACAATGCGCAATTCACTGAACACCCGTTCCAGCGTGCCGCGCCGACCGGCAAACGCATCGCGGTCGTGGGCGCCGGGCCTGCGGGTTTGGCCTGCGCCCATAGGAGCGCGCTGCACGGCCACGACGTGGTGATCTTCGAAGCGCGGGAAAAGGCCGGCGGTCTCAATGAATACGGGATCGCCAAGTACAAACTGGTGGATGACTTCGCCCAGAAGGAGCTGGATTTCCTCCTGCAAATCGGTGGCATCGAGATCCGTCACGGCCAGCGCCTGGGTGACAACCTCACCCTGAGCGAGCTGCACCAGCAATTCGATGCGGTATTCCTTGGCCTCGGCCTCGCCGCGAGCAAACACCTGGGGCTGCCCCACGAAGATGCCCCCGGCCTGCTCGCCGCCACCGACTACATCCGCGAACTGCGCCAGGCCGAGGACTTGACCCAACTGCCGCTGGCCGACCGCTGCATCGTGCTCGGCGCGGGCAATACCGCCATCGACATGGCTGTGCAAATGGCCCGTCTCGGCGCGCGTGACGTGAACCTGGTGTACCGCCGCGGCCTGGCGGACATGGGCGCTACCCAGCATGAACAGGACATCGCCAAGGCCAATCAGGTGCGCCTGCTGACGTGGGCACAACCGGAGGCCGTCCTGCTTGACGACCAAGGTCACGTGCGCGGCATGCGCTTTGCCCGCACCCATCTGCAAAATGGCCGCCTGCTGCCCACCGGCGAAACGTTCGAACTGGCCGCCGATGCGATCTTCAAGGCCATCGGCCAAGGCTTTGACGGCTCGGCGCTGCACGACCCTCTGGCCGCGCAACTGGCGCGCGTGGGCGAGCGGATTTTCGTCGACGAACAGCTGCGCACCAGTATTCCCGGGGTCTACGCCGGCGGTGATTGCGTCAGCCTCGGCCAGGACCTCACCGTGCAAGCGGTGCAACACGGCAAGCTGGCGGCCGAAGCCATGCACGCCCAACTCATGCTGAATGTGGAGGCTGCGTAATGGCCGATCTCTCGATTGTCTTCGCCGGTATCAAAGCCCCCAACCCTTTCTGGCTGGCCTCCGCGCCCCCCACCGACAAGGCCTACAACGTGGTTCGCGCGTTTGAAGCCGGCTGGGGCGGCGTGGTGTGGAAGACCCTGGGTGAAGACCCGGCGGCGGTCAACGTGTCATCGCGTTACTCGGCGCACTACGGCGCCAACCGCGAAGTGCTGGGCATCAACAACATTGAGCTGATCACCGACCGCTCTCTGGAGATCAACCTGCGGGAAATCACCCAGGTCAAAAAGGACTGGCCCGACCGTGCGCTGATCGTGTCGCTGATGGTGCCGTGCGTGGAGGACGCCTGGAAAAACATTCTGCCCCTGGTCGAGGCCACCGGCTGCGACGGCATCGAGCTCAACTTCGGCTGCCCCCACGGCATGCCCGAGCGCGGCATGGGGGCGGCGGTGGGCCAGGTGCCGGAGTATGTGGAACAGGTGACGCGCTGGTGCAAGACCTATTGCTCGCTGCCGGTGATCGTCAAGCTCACGCCGAACATCACCGACATCCGCGTGGCGGCACGCGCGGCGTATCGCGGCGGTGCGGATGCGGTGTCGCTGATCAACACCATCAACTCCATCACCAGCGTGGACCTGGAGCGCATGGTCGCCCTGCCCACGGTCGGCAGCCAAAGCACCCACGGTGGTTACTGCGGCTCGGCGGTCAAGCCGATTGCGTTGAATATGGTCGCGGAAATTGCCCGCGACCCGCAGACCCACGGCCTGCCGATCTGCGGCATCGGCGGCATCGGCAACTGGCGCGACGCTGCGGAATTCGTCGCCCTGGGCTGCGGTGCGGTGCAGGTGTGTACGGCAGCGATGCTGCATGGGTTTCGCATCGTAGAAGAAATGAAGGACGGGCTGTCGCGCTGGATGGACAGTCAGGGTTACACCAGCCTGCAGGACTTTTCCGGGCGCGCGGTGGGCAACACCACCGATTGGAAATACCTGGACATCAACTACCAGGTGATCGCCAGGATCGATCAAGCGGCGTGCATTGGCTGTGGCCGTTGCCATATCGCCTGTGAGGACACCTCGCACCAGGCCATCGCCAGCTTGAAGCAGGCGGACGGCACGCATAAGTACGAGGTGATCGATGACGAGTGCGTGGGCTGCAACCTGTGTCAGATCACCTGCCCGGTGGCCGATTGCATCGAGATGGTGCCCATTGATACAGGCAAGCCGTTTTTGAATTGGACGCAGGATCCGCGCAACCCCTACCGGGAGGCGGTGTAGGTCGGCAGACCGCAAGCGGGGCCCTGAGCCTCACCACGACACTCAGGGTTCCAATCCAATCCCGCGCAAAATCACTGCCGTCACGGTCTGGATCGCCTTCTCGAACTGCATGTCCGACAACGGCTGGTGATCGTTCAGGATCTTCACCTGATGATCAAAGTCGGCGTAGTGCTGGGTCGACGCCCAGATCATGTACAGCAGGCTCGACGGTTCCACCGGCAGGATGCGTTTGTCTTCCACCCATTGTCGAATTTTCGCTTCTTTCATCTTGGCCCAGTCGTACAGGCTTTCATCCAGCGCCTCACCCAGGGTGGGCGCGCCGTGGATGATTTCGTTGGCCCAGACCTTCGAGCCATACGGCCGCGTGCGCGAGCGCTGCATCTTGGCGCGGATGTAGCTGCTGAGCACCACCCGCGGATCATCGAAGGTTTCGAAACTCAGGGCGTCCTGCTTCCACACCTCCAACAGGTCGAACAGCACTGCGCTGTACAGCTCGCTCTTGGTGGTGAAGTAGTAATGCAGGTTGGAACGCGGCAGTTGCGCCTGTTCGGCGATGTCGGCCATGGCGGTGCTGCCATAGCCTTTTTCGGCGAAGACTTTCTCCGCCGCCAGCAGGATTTTTTCGACGTTGACCCGACGAATTCCGATCTTGTGATTGCCCATAAGGGCTCCCTGACAACTACTTGGCTCGAAGACTACCACCCGCTCTAGATCGGGGCGACAGGCGCAGTCGAAACTTCGTACACTGCCCGCCCCACATCGTTGATTGGTATTGAACAATGTTGATCAAAAAATCCCTCACCACCGTTGCCCTGCTCGTTTCCCTGCTGGGGGCCTCGGCAGCGTTTGCTCATGCTCACCTCAAAAACTCGGAACCGGCCGCCGACAGCAGCGTCGCGGCGCCCAAAGACCTTCGCCTGACCTTCAGCGAAGGCATCGAAGCCACGTTCACCAAGGTTTCCCTGAGCAAGGACGGCACCGAAATCGCCATCAAGGGCCTGGAAACCCAGGGCGCCGACAAGAAGGTGCTGATCGTCACCCCGGCCGCACCGTTGGCCGCCGGCAATTACAAAGTGGTGTGGAACGCAGTGTCGGTCGACACCCATAAGAGCAACGGCGAATACAGCTTCAAGGTCGGCCAATAAACGATGGCGACACTGTTGGTGCTGTGCCGCTTCGTGCATTTCAGCGTGGTGTTACTGATGTTCGGGGCCTGTGTCTTCAGGCCCTGGCTGTTGGGCACAACGCCGCAGCCACGGCTCGACCGCAACCTGCTGCGCGTAACCCGCGTGCTGGCCTGGACGGGCCTGGTTTCCGGGGTGGCGTGGTTGCTGCTGATCACCGCGAGCATGGCCGGCAGTTGGGAGGCCGCGCTGCAACCGGCCACGGTGCAGCTGGTGCTCGGCAAGACGTTCTTTGGCCAGGTATGGCGCTGGCATGTGCTGCTGAACCTGCTGCTGGTGATCGCACTGATCAGACCCTGGCCCGCCTTGCGCTTGCCAGTGCTCGGGCTGTTGCTGGCGACCTTGGCCCCGGTCGGCCATGGCGCCATGCTCGATGGGCTCAGCGGGCGCTTGTTGATCCTCAACCAAGTGGTGCATCTGGCGTGCGTCGGCGCGTGGCTGGGGGGATTGTTGTTGCTGATGTTGATTCTGCGGCAAACGCCGGGGCCTGCGCTGGAGCCGATCCTGCGGCGCTTCAGTGGCGTGGGCTATGGCTTGGTCGCGGGCCTGCTGATCAGCGGCATGATCAACGTGCGCGTACTCACCGGGCAGTTGTGGCCCACGCCTTTGTTCAGCGGGTTTGCGCTGGTTCTGTTGATCAAGGTGATGCTGGTGCTGGGCATGCTGGCCTTGGCACTCCTGAACCGATTGCGCCTTGATAGCTGCGAACAGCGCCTGGGCAGCTTGAAGGCCAGCGTGATACTCGAATGGTCACTGGGTGTTTGCGCAGTCGCCGCCGTTTCACTCCTGGGCACCTTGCCTCCGATGGTTGTTGCCGGCTAATCCTGGCGATCTCAAGTTCGAATGCGGGCCACTGTAGGACGGGCCGTGGCCACTTTTGAGCGTTGATCACCAAGTCATCGTATAACTTCTGCTTGACACTCCCCGAAAACCCCGCAAATATCGCCTCCAATGTTGTACGACGACGTATAACAAACAATAAAAACAACAAAAGAAAGGGAGCATCACTGTGCGTCAATTCGTCCGCAATTCCTCCGCGCGTCTCGGTCTTGTCAGCCTCGGCAGCCTGGCCTTCACCCTGCCCCTCAGCGCCCACGCCGACGGTTTTGTCGACGACGCCAAGGCCACGCTGAACCTGCGCAACGCCTACTTCAATCGCAACTTCACCAACCCGGCCAACGCCCAGGGCAAGGCCGAAGAGTGGACGCAGAGTTTCATTCTCGATGCCAAGTCCGGCTTCACCCAAGGCACCGTGGGCTTCGGGCTTGACGTGCTGGGCCTGTATTCGCAGAAGCTCGACGGCGGCAAAGGCACCGGCGGCACGCAGTTGCTGCCGATCCACGACGACGGCCGCCCCGCCGATAACTTCGGGCGTCTGGGCGTGGCGCTGAAGACCAAGCTGTCGAAGACCGAATTGAAAGTCGGCGAATGGATGCCGGTGCTGCCGATCCTGCGTTCCGACGATGGCCGCTCCCTGCCCCAGACCTTCCGCGGGGGTCAGGTGACTTCCAACGAAATCGCCGGCCTGACCCTCTACGGCGGCCAGTTCCGTGGCAACAGCCCGCGCAACGACGCGAGCATGGAAGACATGTTCATGAACGGCAAAGCGGCGTTCACCTCCGACCGTTTCAACTTCGGCGGCGGCGAATACACCTTCAACGACAAGCGCACCCAGGTAGGCCTGTGGTACGCCGAGTTGACCGACATTTACCAGCAACAGTACGTCAACTTCACCCACAGCCAGCCAGTGGGCGACTGGACCCTGGGCGCCAACCTGGGCTTCTTCAACGGCAAGGAAGACGGCAGCGCCCTGGCCGGCGACCTCGATAACAAGACCACCTTCGCCCTGCTCTCGGCCAAATACGGCGGCAACACCTTCTACGTGGGCCTGCAAAAACTCACCGGCGACAGCGTGTGGATGCGGGTCAACGGCACCAGCGGCGGCACCCTGGCCAACGACAGCTACAACTCCAGCTATGACAACGCCAAGGAAAAATCCTGGCAGTTGCGCCATGACTTCAACTTCGCAGTGCTCGGCGTGCCGGGGCTGACCCTGATGAACCGCTATATCAGCGGCAGCAATGTGCACACCGGGGCCATCACCGATGGCAAGGAATGGGGCCGCGAGTCGGAGCTGGCCTATACCGTGCAGAGCGGTGCGTTGAAGAACCTCAACGTGAAGTGGCGCAACGCGACCATGCGTCGGGACTTCAGCACCAATGAGTTCGATGAAAACCGGATCTTCATCAGCTACCCGCTTTCACTGCTTTAACCGGGGGAGAAAGCACCCTGGCCTCCCTTTGTGGCGAGCGGGCTTGCCCGCGTCGGGGCGCGGCGTGTTGGGGCTGCTGCGCAGCCCAGCGCGGGGCAAGCCCGCTCACCACAAAGAGTCTGTTCACCACATAGAGCCTGCTCACCACGACCACCAGGGGCTTACCGGGGACTCCGTCCATCGCACACCGCATTTTTGAACAATCGCGCGTTGACAACCTGAGGCGCCCTAACAATACTTCGGCATAGTCATACGACAACCTACAACAAAAAATTGGAATCTCCATGACCACCATCGCCCCAGTTCCCTTCAACCGCCTCCTCCTCACCGGTGCCGCCGGCGGCCTCGGCAAAGTGCTGCGTGAGCGTCTGCGCCCTTATGCTCAGGTACTGCGCCTGTCGGACATCGCCGACATGGCCCCGGCGACCGACGCCCGCGAAGAAGTGCAGCCCTGCGACCTCGCCGACAAACAAGCGGTGCACCACCTGGTCGAAGGCGTCGATGCCATCCTGCACTTTGGCGGTGTGTCCGTAGAGCGTTCCTTCGAAGAAGTGCTGGGCGCCAATATCAGCGGCACCTTCCATATCTACGAAGCCGCGCGGCGCCATGGGGTCAAACGCGTGATTTTCGCCAGTTCCAACCATGTGATCGGCTTTTATAAGCAAACCGAAACACTCGATGCCCATTCGCCTCGCCGCCCGGACAGCTACTACGGCCTGTCCAAGTCCTACGGCGAAGACATGGCCAGTTTCTACTTCGATCGCTACGGCATCGAGACCGTGAGTATCCGCATCGGCTCCTCGTTCCCGCAGCCGCAGAACCGCCGAATGATGCACACCTGGCTGAGCTTCGACGACCTCACCCAACTGCTCGAACGCGCGCTATACACGCCGGACGTCGGCCACACCGTGGTCTACGGCGTGTCGGACAACCTCGACACCTGGTGGGACAACCGCTACGCCGCGCACCTGGGTTTCGCGCCCAAGGACAGCTCGGAGGTGTTCCGCGCCCAGGTCGAAGCCCAGCCTCCCGTGGCCGCCGATGACCCCGCAGCGGTCTATCAAGGCGGCGCGTTCTGCGCGGCCGGGCCGTTCGGTGACTGACATCACACCAGGGAGTGAGTGGCCATGAACGCCGAACTGATCGTCGACGCCCGCAATACCGTGGGCGAATGCCCGGTATGGGTGCCTGAAGAAAATGCGCTGTATTGGGTGGATATCCCCAACGGCGGGCTGCAACGCTGGAACGCCGGCAGCGGCCACGTCGCCGCCTGGAAAGCCCCGCAGATGCTCGCTTGCATCGCTCGCACCGATGCGGGTAATTGGGTTGCCGGCATGGAAACCGGCTTTTTCCAACTCACCGCACACAACGACGGCAGCCTCGACAGCACGCTGCTGGCCGGCGTGCAGCACCCGCGCCCGGATATGCGCCTCAACGACGGCCGCTGTGATCGCCAGGGCCGCTTCTGGGCCGGCAGCATGGTGCTGAACATGGGCCTGAATGCGGCCGAGGGCACGCTCTACCGCTATGCATCCGGCGCCCTTCCCCATGCGCAGTTGGACGGGTTCATCACCCTTAATGGCCTGGCCTTCAGCCCCGATGGCCGCACGATGTACGCCTCGGACTCGCACCCGTTGGTGCAGCAGATCTGGGCGTTCGATTACGACATCGACACCGGCACCCCGTCCAACCGCCGCGTATTTGTCGACATGCAGCCGTTCCCGGGCCGCCCCGACGGTGCCGCCGTTGACGCCGACGGCTGCTACTGGATCTGCGCCAACGACGCCGGTCTGATTCACCGTTTCACCCCCGATGGCCGCCTGGACCGGTCAATTGCCGTGCCGGTGAAAAAACCCACCATGTGCGCCTTTGGCGGCAGCCGCCTGGACACCTTGTTCGTCACCTCCATCCGTGACGACCAAAGCGACCAGTCCATCGCCGGCGGCGTGTTCGCCCTCAACCCCGGCGTCAAAGGACTACCCGAACCCTGTTTCACCCTCTAGCTGCACCGCTGCGCCTTGAATACAACAATAAAAACTCAGGAATGACATCCCATGGACTTCAAACGCACCTTGCTCGCCGCTGCATTTCCACTCGTCGCCACCCTCAGCAGCGCCGCCCACGCGCTGGAAATCAAATTCGCCGACATCCACCCCGCCGGCTACCCCACCGTCGTCGCCGAAGAAAACATGGGCAAGGCCCTGACCAAAGCCAGCAACGGCGAACTCACCTTCAAGTACTTCCCCGGCGGTGTGTTGGGCTCCGAGAAAGAGGTCGTCGAACAGGCCCAGGTCGGCGCGGTGCAGATGACCCGCGTCAGCCTGGGCATCGTCGGGCCGGTGGTGCCGGATGTGAACGTGTTCAACCTGCCGTTTGTATTCCGCGACCAGGCGCATATGCGCAAGATCATCGACGGCGAAATCGGCGATGAGATCCTCGCCAAAATCACCGACTCCGAGTTCGGCCTGGTGGCCCTGGCCTGGATGGACGGCGGCACACGTAACCTCTACACCAAAAAGCCCGTGCGCAAGATCGAAGACCTCAAGGGCATGAAGATCCGCGTGCAAGGCAACCCGATTTTCATCGAAGCCTTCAACGCAATGGGCGCCAATGGAATCGCCATGGACACCGGCGAAATCTTCAGCGCCTTGCAGACCGGCGTCATTGACGGCGCGGAGAACAACCCGCCGACGATGCTCGAGCACAACCACTACCAGAACGCCAAGTACTACACCCTCACCGAGCACCTGATCCTGCCCGAGCCCATCGTGATGTCGAAAATCACCTGGAACAAACTCACGCCTGACCAGCAGGACATGGTGAAAAAAGCGGCCAAGGCCGCCCAGGCCGATGAGCGCGTGCTGTGGGACGCCAAGTCCGCCAGCAGTGAGGAAAAACTCAAGAAAGCCGGCGTCGAGTTCATCAGCGTCGACAAAAAACCTTTCTATGACGCCACCGCCCCCGTGCGTGCCAAGTACGGCGCGCCCTACGCCGACCTGATCAAGCGTATCGACGCCGTTCAGTAACGCCCTCCCCTCCTGCAAAGGCCCGGCGCGTTTGGTACTCACGCGCCGGGTTACGGTGAACGCCATGAAGAATTTACTGCTGCGCATCAACGACCGCATCTACATGACCTGCATCTGGGTCGCCGGCCTCTCGGTTCTCGGCGTCGCACTGATCATTCCCTGGGGCATCTTTGCCCGTTACATCCTCGGCACCGGCGCCAGTTGGCCGGAGCCCACCGCAATTCTGCTGATGCTGGTGTTCACCTTTATCGGCGCGGCCGCCAGCTATCGCGCCGGCGCGCATATGTCGGTCGCGATGGTCGTTGACCGTCTGCCGGCCACCCAGCGCCGCCTCGTCGGCATCTTCTCGCAACTGTTGATGGCGACCATCTGCCTGTTCATGGCCATTTGGGGCACCAAGCTGTGCCTGTCCACCTGGAACCAGTTCATGAGCGCTATCCCTACCCTGCGCGTGGGCATCACCTATATGCCGATCCCGATTGGCGGCGTACTGACGCTGATCTTCGTGGTGGAAAAACTCCTGCTCGGTGACCAGAGCAACCGGCGCGTGGTGCGCTTTGACCTGGTGGAAGAAAGCGAAGGGGCTGCCTGATATGGACGCATTGATTTTGTTGGGCAGCTTTATCGCCTTGATCGTGATCGGCATGCCGGTGGCCTATGCCCTTGGGCTGTCGGCACTGATTGGCGCGTGGTGGATCGACATTCCGTTTCAGGCCCTGATGATTCAGGTGGCCGGCGGGGTGAACAAGTTTTCGCTGATGGCGATTCCGTTCTTTGTCCTGGCCGGGGCGATCATGGCCGAGGGCGGCATGTCGCGGCGGCTGGTGGCGTTTGCCGGGGTGCTGGTGGGCTTCGTGCGCGGCGGCCTGTCGTTGGTGAACATCGTAGCGTCGACGTTTTTTGGCGCGATTTCCGGCTCGTCGGTGGCCGATACCGCGTCGGTCGGCTCGGTGCTGATTCCGGAAATGGAACGTCGCGGCTACCCGCGGGAATTCGCCACGGCGGTGACCGTCAGCGGCTCGGTGCAGGCGCTGTTGACGCCGCCCAGCCACAACTCGGTGCTCTACTCCCTGGCGGCCGGCGGCACGGTGTCCATCGCCTCGCTGTTCATGGCCGGCGTAGTGCCGGGGCTGTTAATGAGCGCGTGCCTGATGGTGCTGTGCCTGATCTTCGCCAAGAAACGCGACTACCCCAAGGGCGAAGTCATCCCCCTCAAGCAGGCGTTGAAGATTGCTGCCGATGCGCTGTGGGGCTTGATGGCCATGGTGATCATCCTTGGCGGCATCCTGTCGGGCATCTTCACTGCGACTGAATCTGCCGCGATCGCCGTGTTGTGGGCGTTCTTCGTGACCATGTTCATCTACCGCGACTACAAGTGGAACGAGCTGCCCAAGCTGATGCACCGCACGGTGCGCACGATTTCCATCGTGATGATCCTGATCGCCTTCGCCGCCAGCTTCGGCTACATCATGACCCTGATGCAGATCCCGGCGAAGATCACCACGCTGTTCCTGACCCTGTCGGACAACCGCTACGTGATCCTGATGTGCATCAACGTCATGCTGCTGTTGCTCGGCACAGTGATGGACATGGCCCCGCTGATTTTGATCCTCACCCCGATTCTGCTGCCGGTGGTGCTGGGTATCGGCGTCGACCCTGTGCACTTCGGCATGATCATGCTGGTGAACCTCGGCATCGGCCTGATTACGCCGCCGGTGGGGGCGGTGCTGTTTGTCGGCGCGGCGGTGGGCAAGACTACCATCGAGAAAACCGTCAAGGCGCTGCTGCCGTTCTACGGTGTGCTGTTCCTGATCTTGATAGCCGTGACCTACATCCCCGCCCTGTCGCTGTGGCTGCCGAGTGTGGTGCTGTGATGATTGAGCTGGAAGATAACCTGACCCACCTGAGCCTTAACCCGGCCGTGGGTGGGAGCCTGGTCAACTGGACCGTGCGCGCCAGCGGGCAACCGCTGTTGCGGCATAACGACCCGCACAGCGAACTGCCGGGCAAGCTGGGCTGCTATCCCTTGGCGCCCTGGTCCAACCGCATTGCCGAAGGGGGGTTCGCCAACCCCGACGGCTGGCTGGCCCTGACGCCTAATAGCCCCACCGACCCCTTTGCGATCCATGGTTCAGCCTGGCAACAGGCATGGACGGTGGTCAGCCAGACAACGGATGAAGTGGTGCTACAGGTGCTGTGCGCGACGCCGTTTGCCTATCGGGCCGAGCAGCGGATTCGGTTGAACAATGGCGAACTGAGTATCGCGTTGCGCGTGACCCATCTGGCCGAAAAAGCCGCGTGGCACGGACTTGGACTGCACCCCTACTTCCCGCGCCAACCGGGGACGCGGTTGCAGGCCAGGGCCGCGCAGGTGTGGATGAGTGAGGCGAGCAAGTTACCTACGGAGTTGGCGGCGATTCCGGATGCCTGGGATTTCCAGGCGCTGAAAAACCTGCCCGAGGGCCTGGTGGACAACGGCTTTTGCCAGTGGGACGGGCGTTGCCGGATCGAACAGCCCGAGCTGGGCTATGCCCTGGACTGCCAGGCCAGCGGCGCCGATTACTTCCTGCTGTACTGCCCGCCAGGGTTGGGGTTCTTTTGCATCGAGCCGGTGAGTCATCCGGTGAATGCCCATCACCTGCCAGGCAGGCCAGGCCTGGCGTTGCTGGAGCACGGCCAATCCGCGCAGCTGGATTTCACCTTGAAATACAGCCGCCTCCCCTAATCGCTCGCCGGTCTGTCAGGGAGGGCTGTTTTTCAGGCGCCCGGCGGTGTCGATGCTCACCACCACCGACAACCCCGGCCGCAACAGCTCGCTCTCGGCCTGATTCGGGTCCACCGTAATGCGCACCGGCACCCGCTGGGCAATCTTCACAAAGTTGCCGGTGGCATTGTCCGCCTGCAACAGGCTGAACTCCGAACCGGTGGCCGGAGAAATATGCTGCACCGTGCCATGAAACGTGCGGTGGTTCAGCGCATCCACGGTGAACGTCACCGGCTGGCCGACCTGCACGTTGTGCATCTGGGTTTCTTTCATATTGGCGATCACCCACAGCTGCTTCGGCACCAGGGCCATCAACTGTGCGCCGGAGTTGACGTAGGCGCCCAGGCGCACACCAATCTGCCCCAACTGACCGTCACGCGGCGCGGTGATGCGCGTGTTGGACAGGTCAATGCGCGCCAGCTCCACCGCCGCATCGGCACTGGCTACCGCCGCTTCCAGGGAGCCACGATTGACGATCACCGTCTGCAGGTCCTGCCGGGCGATTTCCAGGCTGGCCTGGGCCTGTGCCACAGCGGCGATGGTCTGGGCATTGGCGGCACGGGTCACGTCCAACTCACGCTTGGACACCGAGCCGTCGCTGATCAGCGCTTCGTTGCGGCGCAGGTCGGCGGTGCTTTTACGCGCCTGGGCCTGGCTGTCGACCAACGCGGCCTGGCGCAGTTTGATGGTGGCTTCGGCACTGTTGCGCTGCTGCACCACATTCGCCAAGGCGGCCTTCTGCACCGCCAGTTGCGCCAGCGCCTGGTCGAGGCGCTGTTTGTAGATGCGATCATCCAGGCGCACCAGCAAATCGCCGGCCTTGACGTACTGGAAGTCCTGCACCGGCACTTCAAACACATAACCGCTGAGCTGCGGGCCAATGATCGTCACCTGGCCGCGCACCAGGGCGTTTTCGGTGGTTTCCACCGCACTGCTGAACGGCGGCAATTGCCAGGCATACAGCACGATCAACACGCCGACGATGGCAATCGCGGCAAAGCCCAGGGACGACAGAATGCGCACCCGCAGCGAGCGCGGTTGCGTCACCGTAGCGCCGGGCGGCGTGCTGCCTTCGGGGGTGGATGCGATGGCGGTGGTGGTGGTGGTCGTTGAAGGTTCGGTCATGAAGAGGCGCCGCTGGGTTGAACGGGAGGGGCTGCTTTGGTTGTGCTCATCAGCCACAGACTGCGGATAAAAATCCAGGTCATGGTCAGCATCGCGATAATCGCAATCAGCATGAAGACATCGTTGTACGCCATCACGTTCGCCTCACGGGTCGCCGCGGTGGCCAGGCTGCGAATGCCCATGAGGTTGCGCAGCTCCGGGTCGGCGACGAGCCCGCCATAGGCCGAACCGCCGCTCTGCACCCGCGCGGCCACACGTGGGTCAAGCAGGGTCAGGTGTTCGACGATCATGCTGGAGTGATACTTCTCACGCACGACCTGGAACGTACCGAGCAACGCTGCGCCAATCAGGCCGCCGAGGTTCTGGCAAATGCCGAACATCACCGAAAAGCTCACCAGATTGCGCGGGTTCGTCAGCACGTTTTTCGTGCCCAACACCATGGTCGGCCCCAGAAAAAACGTGCCGCCGAAGCCTAGCAGGAACTGGCTGATGTAGAGGTTCTGCGGACGCGTGAGGTTGCTGGAGAAACTGTCCATCACCGAGCCCACCGCCATCAGCGCCAGGGAAATCACCAACGGCATCAGCAGGTGCGCCGGGTTGATGGTCAATGCGCTGACCAGCAGCCCGCTGATCGCGCCGGCCAGCATCACCACGTAGAGGGTGTGCATCTGCTCATAGCTCATGTTGAGCATCTGCATGAACCCCACCGCCCCGGTGGACTGCTCGGACAGCACCATACGGATCAAAATCACCGCCAGGGCCAGGCGGATCATGGTGCCGCTGCCCAGCCAGCGGGTCATCAACATCGGGTTGGCGCGGTTATGCTCGATGGCCAGACCGGCCATGATCAACACCAGGGAACAGGCCGACGCGACGCCGATCCACGGCGCCTCCAGCCACCAGTCGATACGCCCCAGGGACAGCACCGCACACAATAGCGCGACGCCACTGGCCAGGATGCCGAAGGTGAGGAAGTCGAGTTTTTCAAAGGTCTTGAAACGGTCGCCCGGCGGCAGCTTGAGCAAAAACACACAACCCAGGCAGATCAGCGCCATGCCCAGTTCGAACAAGTACAAGCCTCGCCATTCGGCGATTTGCAGCAAGTCTTCAGAGAACAGACGCGCCAGCGGCAACGCCAACTGCGCCGTACCCAACCCCAGCACCAGCGATTTGAGCCGCCACTTGGCCGGGAACGCCTGGATCATGTAGTACAAACCCAACGAACTGAGCGCCGCGCCGACCATCCCGTGAGCGGCCCGCACGGCAATGGCCGAGTTGAGGTCGTTGACGAACAAATGGCCGAAGGTCACCAGCGCGTACAGCACCAGGAACACTTCGGTAAACGCACGCAGGCCGAATTGCTGGCGGAACTTCACCAGTAGCAGGTTCATGCACACGTTGGTCATTACATAGGCGGCGGGCAGCCAGGCCATTTCGGCGGTGGTCGCGCCGAGGGCGCCTTGCAGGTATTGCAGGTTGGCGATGACCAGCGCGTTACCCAGGCCACCGGTGATGGCGACCAGCACACCGACGAGCGCATACAGCCAGCGCTTGTGCGTGGGGTGCCACGGCGTTGACGGCGAGCCGGGCAGGCTCGGGCGTTCGTGGGGTTCCCAGGTGTGGGGGGTGTATTTGTTCATTCGATGACCTGGATGGGCCGACGGGTGCGGTCGGTGAAATCATTATTCAGAGTAGTAAAGCTGAGGGGGGTTCATCTTGTCATGTCTGGGGGGATGGGGGGTGGGGGGTGGGGGGTGGGGGGTGGGATGGGGGGCATATCCGTTATTTGTGTGATGGCGGCTTAGGGTTCCGCTCTTACAGCGGGTCACTTTGGAAAAGCCCCAAAGTAACCAAAGCGAGTACATATCCGTTGCTGCGGTCACGGCCACTTAGGGTTCCGCTTTTACAGCGGGTCACTTTTGGAAAGAGCCCAAAAGTAACCAAAAGGCTCTTGCCCCAACACTCGGCACCTCGCTCAGGCTCGGTGTGCCCTCACTCCGGTTTGAATCCGTGGGCCGCCGCCACGCGCCATCCATGGCGCGGGGCGGCTAACCCGGCGTCCTGCCGGGTTACCCACGGATTCAAACCTGCGTTCGGCCAGCGTGTTTGACGGGGCGCCTGAGATCAAAAGCAAGATCAAGAGCAGAAGCAAAGCAAAGCAAAGCAAAGCAAAGCAAAGCAAAGCAAAGCAAAGCAAAGGCAGACCGGGGGCAGCTGATACACCCGCCCCCACAACCGGTCGGCTCTAAGGCCGCCGCGCTCTTGCTTTTGATCTCGGATCGCCCCGTTAAACACGCTGGCCTCACGCAGGGTTTGGCGCGTGGGTAACCCGGCAGGACGCCGGGTTAGCCGCACTGGGCCATGGATGGCCCATTGCGGCGGCCCACGCGCCAAAGCCTGCGGGAGGGCATGCCGAGCCCAGGCGAGGCACCGAGTGTTGGGGCAAGAGCCTTTTGGTTACTTTTGGGCCTTTCCAAAAGTGACCCGCTGTAAGAGCGGAACCCTAAGCAGCCGTGACCGCAGCAACGGATATGTACACATTCCAACCCACGACCTGGTCGGCCCAGAGGCCGCCGCGCTTTTGCTTTTGATCTCGGATCGCCCCGTCAAACCTGCGTAAGGGCATGCAGAGCCCAAGCGAGGCACCGAGTGTTGGGGCGAAGGCCTTTTGGTTACTTTTGGGCCTTTCCAAAAGTGACCCGCTGTAAGAGCGGAACCCCAAGTGGCCGTGACCGCAGCAACGGATATGTACACATTCCACCCCATGACCTGGTCGGCCCAAAGGCCGCCATCGAGCCCAATTGGATCGTCGCCCCCCCCTCCAAATCAGATCCAACCCAGCCAACTCCAATAGGTCGCCGCAAACACCAACATCAACCCATACCCCACCAGCGTCACCAACACCCCCACCTTGGCAAACTGCCGCGCCGTAAACGTCCCGGTCCCCAGGCACACCATATTCTGCGGCGCATTGATCGGCAGGATAAACCCATAGCTCATCACAAACCCCAACAGCATCGTCATGCCCAACCGACTGAACTCCCCCGGCAAGGTCTGCAGCACCGCAATCAAGATCGGCAATAACGCCGAGGTCAACGCCGTGGCGCTGGCAAACCCCAGGTGGATCACGATCAAAAACGCCCCAAGGATCGCAAACACCCCCAACGGCCCCACCTGATCCAGCCCCGTGTGCGCCACGACAGCAGCGCCCAGCCACTGCCCGGCCTGGGTGGTCAACAACGCGGTACCCAGGCTGATGCCCACACCGAACACAATCACCGTGCCCCACGGAATTCGCGATTGCACATCTTTCCAGGTCATCACGCCGATGCCCGGCAACAACAAACACACCAAGCCTGCGTAGGTAGTCGAGGTGGTGTCGAAGTTGTGCAGGCGCCCCTCCGTCGCCCAGGCCAGCAGCAGTAACAACGACACGCTGAGCAGGCGTTTCTGCGGTCCGGTCATCGGGCCGATGTCCAGCAACGATTGCGCCACTGCCTCCTTGCCACCAGGGATGCTATCGGTTTCCGGCGGCAGTAGTTTGAGCACCAGAAACAGCAGCACCGCCGACATGATCAGCGCCCACGGTGCGCCGGCAATCAGCCAGTCGATCCACGACACGCGCTGGCCAAGCATTTTGTCCATAAAGCCCACGGTGAGCAGGTTCTGCGCGGCGGCGGTCTGGATGCCGACGTTCCAGATGCTGGTGCCCTGGGCCACCACGATCATGATCCCGGCGGCGATGTTCGAACGTTTGTCGACGCCAAAAGCGGCGATCACGCCCATCATGATCGGCACCACGCAGGCACTGCGCGCGGTGGCGCTGGGCACCACCAGGCTGAGCAGGATGGTCACCGCAATCGCTCCCAGCAGGATTCGGCGAGTGCTGGTGCCGACGCGGCTCAAGGTGACCAGGGCGATGCGCCGGTCCAGGCCGGTGTGGGTCATGGCCGCCGCGATGAACAGCGCGCCCGCCACCAACGCCAACGCCGGGTTGGAGAACCCGGTGAGGGCCATGCTGATGGCCGGGCTGGTGCCGATCAGGTGCGTGGGGTCCTGCAGGGACGGCGCGGTGCCGAGCAAAAACGCCATGAGCGAGGTAATCATGATCGCGCTGGCCTCGTAGGACACCGCCTCGGTGATCCACACCACCACCGCAAATGCCAGGATCGCCAGCATCCGCTGGCCCGCCACCGGCAAGTCAGCAGGCAGCGGCAACAACAGCACACCGGCCATCACCAGCACGGCGACCACCAGGCCCAGGGGCAACTTGAATGATTCAGTGGTTGTTGCGGGGGCGTTCATGGATGCTCCGGCGCTTTGAATTGAGGCCGACAGCATGCGGCAACGCATTTCAAGGCGTGTTGACGGGTATCAACGCACCCGCCCCATCGGTCGGCAGACCCGCCTCAGCACCGCATCCACCTGTTCGGCAACGCTCAGTAAACGGCTGTCGCGCCTGAACCCTCCAATCAGTTGCAACCCCGCCGGCAGCCCGGCGTTTGGGCACACCAACGGGATGTTCAGTTGCGGCAAGCCGAACGCCATCCAGCACTTGATGAAATCCGACGGTCCGGTGGCACCAAGGCCCAGCGGGGCGACGATGCCACAGCTTGCGCCCAGCACCGCGTCAAACGGTTTGAACAGCGCTTCGAGCATGGGCGCCAGCGTTGCCAGACGGTTCTTGGCCGCTGACTCTTGCTCCCAACGGGTCGAGCGCGCCCGCGCAAACATCTCCAGCACTTCGGGGCTGAGTTTGTCCGGATCCATCGCCATCTCGGCGGACAATGACCGGGCGCCCTCGCAATCATTGATTAACTGATGATCATCAAACACGCCAGCGAACGCTTGCGGCAACACGACGTCGGTCACCCGATGACCTGCCGAGCGCAGCGCGTCCACGGCGGCTTCCAGTGCGTCAGCCACGTCGCTGTCAACCTGATCCCAGCGGGCGGTACGACAAAACCCCAACGACAGTGGATGAGCGACCGGAACCTGTGCCGGCAACCCCGGAATCAGCACGTCGGCCAGCAGGCGAAGGTCTCTGACCGAACGTCCATACCAACCGGCCGTGTCGAAACTGGGCGCCAGGGGTTTCACCCCTTCCAGGGACACCAAACCGTAGGAGGGTTTGAAGGCGTATACCCCGCAGTAGGCCGCAGGCTTGATCAACGAGCCGGCCGTCTGGGTGCCCAAGGCGATGGGGAAAAAACCGGCGGCCATCCCCGCGGCCGAGCCGGCACTGGAGCTTCCCGGCGTTCTGCGCGGGTCATGGGGATTGCAGGTGGGGCCGGTGTGCATGTAGGCAAATTCGGTGGTGTGGGTCTTGCCCATGACGACGGCACCGGCCTGGCGCAGCAGCGAGACGACCTGTGCATCACGCGATGGGCGATTGCCGGCATGGATCGGGGAGTGGAAACAGGTGGGGTGATCCGCGGTGTCGTAGTTGTCCTTGACCCCCACCGGGATCCCGGCCAGAAGGCCCTTGGCAGGTGCTGCGCCGCAGTGGCGTGCCTGGGCACGCAAAGTGCCGGGGTCAAGCGCTACAAAGGCTTGTATCGTCGGTTCCAACCGCTCGACACGTTCAAGAAAATGCTCAAGCAGCGCCTCTTCGCTAACAGCCCCCGAACGTACCTCCTCTGCAAGGCCGGTAGCGTCTGAATGATAAAAGTTGTCCATACCGCTCCTGTTTTTATCGATCTCTTGCGGGAAAATTCCACATCGCACACAGCAATACGCAAGAAGCCTGGATGGCTTTTATCGAGAAAAACAGCGGGTAATTTTTGTGCCGAGCCCAAGCGATTTTGATCAATCGAGGCTCAAGAAACGGCTGTGCTAGCCCAGCAACTGACTCAGCACCGCCCGCAACTTCCCAGGCTTGACCGGTTTGTTCAACAGCGGCGCGTCCAAGCGGCGCAACGCGCGACGGCATTGGTCGGTGCGGTCGGCAGTGATGATCACGGCGGGGATTTTCTGGTCAAAGTGCTCGCGCAACCTCCTGACCACTTCGCAGCCCACCACCCCGTGATCCAAGTGATAGTCCGCCAGGATCAGCTCCGGCGCCCTGCCCTGCAACGCCAGCAACGCGCCGGCCTGGTCGGTGGCCGTGACGACTTCACAGCCCCACTGGCCGAGCAGTGCGTGCATGCTCTCAAGGATGCTGACTTCGTTGTCGATCACCAGCAGACGCCGGCCCGGCAACGGGTTGCCCGTGGTCGGTTGCACCGGCAGTTGGCTGATCGCCGGGGGCATCTCGGCGCTCAGGGGCACTTCGATGCTGAACATCGAGCCGCGCCCCGGCCAGGAGCGCACGGCGATCGGGTAGCCCAGCACCTCGGCGATGCGCTCGACAATCGCCAGGCCCAGCCCCACGCCCTTACGGTCAGACGCGCGGCCCACATCCAGCTGATTGAACTCGAGGAAAATCGCTTGCAAACGGTCGGCCGCAATACCGCGTCCGGTGTCCCACACTTCCAGGCGCAGGCAGTCACCACGCCGGCGCGCGCCGAGCAAAATGCAGCCTTCCTCGGTGTAGCGGCAGGCGTTGCTGAGGAAGTTACGCAAAATCCGTGTAAGCAGGCGCAGGTCGGTTCGCACCGCATAGCCCGCCATGCGCACACGCAGGTTGAGGCCGGCGGCCTGAGCCACCGATTGAAACTCCGAGACCAGCGGCGCAAACACCTCATCCAGCCGATACAGGGCCACGTCCGGCTTGACCGCCGCCTGGTCCAGGCGCGAGATGTCGAGCAAATCGGTGAGCAGATCCTCAGCGCCTTCCAGGGCCTGGTGAGTGCGCTCCACCAGCACCTGCTCGACGCTGGGCAGGGTGCGCTCGCGCAGGGTGGCGATCAGCAGCCTCGCGGCGTTCAGCGGTTGCAGCAGGTCGTGGCTGGCGGCGGCGAGGTACTTGTCTTTGCTGCGGTTGGCGGCCTGGGCGGCGTCGCGGGCATCGCGCAAGGCTCGCTCAACCTGCTCGCGCTGAGTGATCTGCTGTTGCAGGTTGCGGTTGGCTTCCAACAGTTCGTCGGTACGCGCAGCAACGCGCAGTTCCAGTTCATCGTTAAGGCGAATGTAGCGGTTGCGCTCGGCTTCCAGTTCGTCCAGCCGCGCGGTCAGTTCCGGGTAATGGCTCTTGCGCGCCGAGTGGTTGCCCAGTCCCAGTAACCCGGCAAGGGCACGTTGCTGGTCGTCAGAGCGCTTCGCCATACACGACCTCGACGTCACGCTGGCTGGACTCACGGGGGTTGGTGAGGATGCACGGATCGTCCATCGCATGCTGGGACAGAAACGGAATATCCGCCACCCGCACCCCATGCAGGCCCAGGGTTTCATGGAAGCCAATCGCGTGTTTCAGCGCGATCAGGTGGTCCACCAGTCGCCCCCGGATCTGCCGGTGGCTAAGGCCCCGGCAGTCGATGCCGAAGGTCTCGGCAATGACCTTGAAACGCTCCGGCGCCGAGTTGTAGTTGAAGGCCACCACATGCTCCACCAACACCGCGTTGCATAACCCATGGGGTAAGTCGAGAAACCCGCCCAGGCTGTGGGACATGGCGTGCACGGCACCAAGGATCGCGTTGGAAAACGCAAGGCCGGCCTGCATGCTGCCGAGCATGATTTTTTCGCGCAGGGCGATGTCGGCGGGGTTGGCGATCATCTGCACCAGGTTACCGTTGATCAGGCGCATGGCCTCCAGGGCGTGCGGATCGGTCAACGGGCCGTGGCCGGTGGACACGAACGCCTCGATGGCATGCACCAGCGCATCGATGCCGGTACAGGCCGACAGGAACGGGTCCATGCTGGCGGTGGTTTCCGGGTCGATCAGCGACACATCCGGCACCACTGCCTTGCTGACGATGGAGAACTTCATGCGTTCCTGCTGGTTGGAGATGATCACGAACTGCGACACATCCGCCGAGGTGCCCGCGGTGGTGGGAATCAGGATCAACGGCGGGCTGGGCACGCGAATGGTGTCCACCCCTTCGAACTCAAGAATGCTGCGCCCATGGGCGACCACAATGCCGATGGCCTTGCCGCAGTCCATGGGGCTGCCGCCACCGATGGCCACGATCACATCGCAATGGTTCTCGCGGTACACCTCGGCGCCGAGCATGACCTCTTCGACACGAGGGTTGGGCGACACGGCGCTGTACAGGCAGTAGTCGATGCCGATGGCTTGCAGACTGGCTTCCACATCCGCCACCCAACCGGCGGCGATCACACCGGGGTCGCTGACCACCAGGACCTTGCGCGCACCGAAGGTCTTGGCGTAATTGCCCACGTTATGCCGGCAGCCGGCGCCAAAGATGATTTCAGGCGAGACGAATTTACGCAGGAGGCTCAGATTGGGGCTCATTGGAAAGCCTGTTTTTATTATTTTGGAAGATGCGCTCCACACTAACCCATCCGGGGGCGAATGCAATCAGACCAAAGGGTCATTCCCAAAACGGCCCCGGCCAGCACGCGGCTGGCCGGAGATGGATCAACGGCTGGCGAAGTACATGGTCACTTCAAAGCCGATACGCAGGTCGGTAAACGCGGGTTTAGTCCACATGGGGCATGTCCTCTTGTTGTGCCGGAAGATTCCGGTAGAGGCATTAATGCATGGGGAGATGGGTGTGCGAATGCTACTTTCGAAGGAGTGACTGCACTGCATTGGTCGCGGATATCCGGGAACAAAATGTGGGGCGTGCTCGCGAATGCGCTGGTCAGTTGACGGTTGCATCAACTGACACGCCCTCTTCGCGAGCAAGCCCCACAGGTGTAACCGCGTCGGGTTAGAAGAAGCCCAGCGGATTGATGTCGTAGCTCACCAGCAGGTTCTTGGTCTGCTGGTAATGATCCAGCATCATCTTGTGGTTCTCACGCCCCACGCCCGACTTCTTGTAGCCGCCGAACGCCGCGTGCGCCGGGTACAGGTGATAGCAGTTGGTCCACACACGCCCGGCCTTGATCGCCCGACCCATGCGGTAGGCGCGGTTGATGTCGCGGGTCCACAGGCCGGCGCCCAGGCCGAACTCGCTGTCGTTGGCAATCGCCAGGGCCTCGGCCTCGTCCTTGAAGGTGGTCACACCCACCACCGGACCGAAGATTTCTTCCTGGAACACGCGCATTTTGTTGTGGCCCTTGAGCAGGGTCGGCTGGATGTAATAACCGCTGGACAAGTCGCCTTCCAGGCGCTCGGCCGCGCCGCCGGTGAGCAGCACTGCGCCCTCTTCCTGGGCGATTTTGAGGTAGGACAGGATCTTGTCGTATTGCTGCTCGGACGCCTGGGCGCCGACCATGGTCTCGGTGTCCAGCGGGTTGCCGCGCTTGATCTTGACGATTTTTTTCATCACTTCGACCATGAAGGCGTCGTAGATCGACTCCTGCACCAGCGCCCGCGACGGGCAGGTGCACACTTCGCCCTGGTTAAAGAACGCCAGTACCAGGCCTTCGGCGGCTTTTTCGATGAACGCAGGTTCGGCCTGCATGATGTCTTCGAAGAAGATGTTCGGCGACTTGCCGCCCAGCTCCACGGTGGACGGAATGATGTTCTCGGCGGCGCAATGCATGATGTGCGCGCCGATCGGCGTGGAGCCGGTAAAGGCGATCTTGGCGATGCGCTTGCTGGTGGCCAGCGCCTCCCCGGCTTCCCGGCCAAAGCCCTGGACGATATTGAGCACGCCCGGCGGCAGCAGGTCGTTGATCAACTCGGCAAACACCATGATCGACAGCGGCGTCTGCTCGGCCGGCTTGAGCACGATGCAGTTGCCGGCGGCCAGGGCCGGGGCGAGTTTCCAGGCGGCCATCAGCAGCGGGAAGTTCCACGGAATGATCTGCCCGACCACGCCCAGGGGCTCGTGGAAGTGATAGGCCGCGGTGTGTTCGTTGATCTCGGCGGCGCCGCCTTCCTGGGCGCGGATGCAGCCGGCGAAGTAACGGAAGTGGTCAGCGGCCAGAGGCACGTCGGCGTTGAGGGTTTCGCGCACGGCCTTGCCGTTGTCCCAAGTCTCGGCCACTGCGAGCACTTCAAGGTGCTGCTCGATGCGGTCGGCGATTTTCAGCAGCACCAGGGAGCGGTCCTGCGGCGAGGTCTTGCCCCAGGCGTCGGCGGCGGCATGCGCGGCGTCGAGCGCCTTGTCGATGTCGGCGGCGTTGGAGCGCGGGAACTCGGCGATCACTTCACCGGTGACCGGCGAGGTGTTGGTGAAGTACTCACCGCTGAGCGGCGCAACGAACTCGCCGCCGATGTAATTGCCGTAGCGCGCTTTGAAGCTGACGATAGCGCCAGGGGTGCCAGGTTGTGCGTAGATCATGCTGAAGCCTCTGTCTGGGTCCGGGCCTGTCGGTCAACAGGCGATGACCCGATAGTAAAGAGCCCCCGCTGCCGGGCGAATGCGCCGTTGGCAGGGGGGCTCTTGTCATTTGGTCGTAGGTTTAGTGCTTGGCGACCAGTTCTTTGGGCAATTTGAAGGTCCAGAGCATGCCGCCCTGGTTGAAGTCCTTGATGCGCTTGGCCACTTCACCGCCCCACAACGGCACCGCGCCGCCCCAGCCGGAGAGCACCGACACGTACTGTTCGCCGTCCATCTCCCAGGTCACAGGCGAGCCGAGGACGCCGGAGCCGGTCTGGAATTCCCAGACCTTCTCGCCGGTCTTGGCGTTGAATGCCTGCAGGAAACCTTCCGGCGTACCGGTGAACACCAGGTTGCCCTTGGTGGTCAGCACCCCGCCCCACAGCGGCGCGAAGTTCTTGTGGCGCCAGACTTCCTTGCCGGTCTTAGGGTCGATGGCACGCAGTACGCCGATGTAGTCTTCGTTCAGCGGCTTGATGGTGAAGCCCGCACCGAGGAACGCCGCGCCTTTTTTGTAGGCGATGCCTTCGTTCCAGATGTCCATGCCCCATTCGTTGGACGGCACGTAGAACAGACCGGTGTCGCGGTTATAGGCCATCGGCATCCAGTTCTTGGCACCGAGGAACGCCGGCGCGACGAACACCGAGGTGCCCTTGGTTTCGCTGCCCGGCGCGCCTGGGCGGCTGGCTTCGTTGTAGATCGGCCGGCCGTTCTTATCCAGGCCGGTGGCCCAGGTGATCTTGTCGACAAACGGGAAGCCACGGATGAACTTGCCGTTGGTACGGTCCAGCACATAAAAGAAGCCGTTCCGGTCGGCGGTGGCCGCGGCTTTGATCTCTTTGCCGCCTTCGGTGTAATTGAACGACACCAGTTCGTTCACGCCGTCATAGTCCCAACCGTCGTGGGGCGTGCTCTGGAAGTGCCACTTGATGGTGCCGTCGTCCGGGTTCAGCGCCAGGCGCGACGACGAATAGAGGTTGTCGCCAGGGCGCAGGTGCGAGTTCCACGGCGCCGGGTTGCCGGTGCCGAACAGCAACAGGTTGGTTTCCGGGTCGTAGTAACCGCCCAGCCATGGCGCGGCACCGCCGGTCTTCCACAGGTCGCCGGGCCAGGTCTTGCCCGCCTCGCCGCCGGAAATGCCGTTTTCCACGGCCTTGCCGTCCTTGTACACGTAGCCCATATGGCCTTCCACCGTCGGGCGGCTCCACAGCAGGTCACCGTTTTTCGGGTCATAGGCTTCGATCTTGCCCACCACACCGAACTCACCACCGGCGACACCGGTGATCAGTTTGCCGTTGATCACCAGGGGCGCGGCGCTGATGGAGTAGCCTTCCTTGTGGTCCGCGACCTTCTTGCTCCACACCACTTTGCCGGTGTCTTTGTTCAGGGCCACCAGCTTGGCGTCGAGGGTGCCGAAGAACACCAGGTCGCCATACAGCGCCACGCCACGGTTGATCACGTCACAGCAGGGGCGGATGTCATCGGGCAGACGCGCATCGTACTGCCAGAGTTTCTTGCCGGTGCGGGCATCCACCGCGAACACCCGCGAGTAGGAACCGGTGAGGTACATCACCCCGTCCTTGATCATCGGCTGCGCCTGCTGGCCGCGCTGTTTCTCGCCGCCAAACGAGAATGCCCAGACCGGGCGCAGGTCCTTGACGTTGTCCACGTTCAGCGTATCGAGGGGGCTGTAGCGCTGGCCCTGCACGCCGAGGCCGTTGGTGACGATCTGCTCGGGGTTTTTCGGGTCCTGGAGGATGTCCTGGTCGGTGACGGCGGCCGTGGCCTGGCCGGACAACAGGATGGCACCGAGCAACACACTCAAGGCGAAGGGTTGGCGACGTGCGGGTTGGGTCATGACGGCTACCTCTGCGGTTTTTGTTATACCCGGGAAATTTTCCCGGTCTGGTGCAGATTCTTGGGCGCAGGGGCGGTTGTCACAATTGACCGCTGTATCGAAATTGCTAGTTCCTTAGTAGCGGGTGTCGACCCGCTGCATCTGCTCACGCTCGTAGCGCGGGTAAAGGTGGCTGACGCTGCGGATCAATTCATAGCGGCTCAGGCTGATCGCGGCGAAGCGCTCGGGGATGGGACTGCGGATCATCTCGGCCATGTCGCTGCCATGGGCGGCACCGTCGAGCAGCAATTGATCGAGCCAACTGAGGTAGTCGCGCATCTGTGCGAAGGGTTGCGCATCGCCTGCCACGGGGCCGTGGCCGGGCACGACCAGCGTCCAGGGCAAGGCTTGCAGGGTGTCGATATCCGCCTGCCACGCTGCCAGCCCGGGGCTGTTGGGGGTGGTGAGCGCGCGCTGGTAAAACACCAGGTCGCCGGCAAACAACACGCCGGTACGCTGGTCGAGAATCGCCAGGTCGGCGCCGGTGTGGCCGGTCAGTGCCAGCAGGCGCAGGTCGTGCTGCCCGATGCTGAGCACGCCGGGCGCCAGCACCTGGGTGGGCAACACCACCTCGGTGCCGCGCATCCAGTCACCGACCATGCGATAGAGGTTCTCCGCCATGCTGTCGCCCTGTTCGTGCAGCAGCCGCGTGGTGTCGGCCAGGGCGCCAATCGGCACATCCTTGAACGCCTGATTGCCCAACGCGTGGTCGGGATGATGATGGGTAATCAACACCTGCACCACCGGCCTGGGGGTGACCCGCGCGATGGCCTGGCGCATGGCCTCGCCGTAGCGCCGCGACGGCCCGGTGTCGATCACCACCACGCCGGCCTCGGTGACGATGAACGCCGTGTTGACGATATTGCCGCCATTGGCCTTGGCGAAGTTGTGGGTGCTGCCTTCGAACAGCCAGGTGTCATCGGCGATCAGCCGGGGTGTGAGGGCGTAGTCCAGGTCCGCCAGGGCGGGCAGGCTCACGCTCAGGCACAACAAGAGAATCCAGCGCATGCCGCGCTCCTTCTGGTCAGGGGATGGCCGCGTCGAACTCGTTGCCGCTGTTGTCACGCAGCACCAGGCGGGTGGGGCCCGGCGCGTCGATGTCGAAGGCCAGAGTGGGGTTTTCGCTGACCGCCGGGAACAGTTCCAGCTCGGCCAGCACCTGATCGTCCCTGCCACGCAGTTGCGCGTGGTTGATGAAAAACTCCGGGATGCCGCTGACCATGCCGTTGTCCATCGGGTGCGCCACCTGCACGCGCACCCGGCTGAATTCACCACGGGGGTAGCGCCCACCGAGCACCTCGCCGATGTGCTCTTCCCAACCCGGCTGGGTGCGCACCACGCTCGGCGCCGTGCAGCCACCGCCAGCGGCGTCGATCAGGGTCGAGCCGACGTGCCACACGCCGTCGTCCGTGAGCACCGCCGCGCGCAGGGGCGTGGCCTGCTCGATGCGGATACGCAGCGACAGCCAGGGCAGCACGCCGGCTTTGGGCTGAAAATCGACAATTTTCGGTAACGGGTTGAGCTCGGCCCAGGCGAGAATTCTGACCACCTTGCCCTTAAAGGCACGGGCATCGATTTCCAGCGGCACCTGGCGCGCATCTTCGGCGAACGGCGGCGCCAGCAGCTTCACTCGTTCGTCGAACACAAACGGGGCATCGGCCAGAAACTGCTTGTGGTAGAACGCCCACATCACCGAAGGCACCGGGTCCTTGCCGGGATCAATGTCCACGGCGTGGGCCGCCAGCGGCAACAGACAGACCAACGCACACCACAGTCGCCCCTTCATCGCCTGCTCCTATTGATACATCTCGGGCACTTCGTACTGCAGGCCGTAATCGCGGTAGATGCGTTGCACCGCGCCCTCGCGAATCAAGGCTTCGAGCGCCTCTTCCACGGCGTAGGCCAACTGGCGATTGCTTTCGTGCACCGCCATGCCGATCTCCCAGCGCTGCTTGCCCATATTGGGGTAGGCGTTTTGCGCCAGGGCCAGTTGCGGGTCGTGGGCCTCGTGCACCTGCCAGTCGATTTCGCCACGCATGGCCATCACCGCGTCGACTTCGCCGGCCTTCATCGCCGCGAATGCCTGGGGCACGTCGGGGTAGTGACGAGTCTTGCCGGCGAGCATGCCGTTGAACACGGAGGTGAGGTAGAACGACGGCACGCTGTCGACCTCGACGCCAATCGGGTGCTGCTCGAACACCGCCACGCTGGCCACCTTGTCCAGGCGGCGGCGGTCGTAGGCCACCTGCCATTGTTCGTTCTGGTACGGCCCGAACATCACCACATGGCCATTTTCCAGCTCGCCCTGGTCGTTGCGTTTTTGCGCGTAGGCGTGATCGTAGGGCGCGCGCATCATCAGGTCGGCCAGTTGCTGGTTATGCAACGGGCTGCCGCGCCAGATGTAGTCGCGCAGGTCGTCGTCGAGTTTCTCGCCGGCCGGCGCCCAGATCAGCGCCAACCGCACCCCCAGCGCCTTGGCCAGGGCCTGGGCCAGTTCCACGTCCACCCCCCGTGGCGTGCTGCCGTCCAGGAAGCTGTAGGGGGCGAAGTCTTTGTACACCGCCACTTTGATCTCGCCGGCGGCGATCATCTGGTCATAGCTGCGCACCTGTGCCTGTGCCGTCTGGCAACACAGCAGGGCCAGGCCAAGCACATAAGCGAACAGGCGCATGGCTTACTCCTCGACGCGCACGGAGTCCAGGTAGGTACGCACGGCCCACAGCGCTTCCTGGCTCAGGTAATCGGCCATTTTTGGCATATACACCCGGCCGTCGCGCACTGCGCCATGGCGCACGCGCTCGACAAACCACTCATCACCGGCCTCGCCCGCATCCAGCATGCGCAGGTCAGGGGCGATACCGCCGGACTTGGCTTCCAGGCCGTGGCAGGCGGCGCAGTTCTGGTTGTAGGCCGACGAGCCGATTTCCACCGCCTTGTCATGTTCCGGCGAGGTGCGATACGGATTCACCGCCGCCCAGCCGTCGGCATCGACCGGCACACCGGCGTCCTTGATCGATGTCAGGCCCTTGGTTTCCACCGCTTGCGGCACCACGTTGCCATGCGCCCAGGCGGAGCTGGCGCCGAATACACTGACCAACAGGCCGGCCACGAGCCAGGCATTGTGTTTTGTTGTCATTATTTTTGCCCTCAGGATTGCACGCAAAACCTCATTGCAGAGGCTATGGCAACCATCTTAGAAACCCCCATGCATGGGCCGTATGCTGCTTTGGTGGCCGCCCTCTCCTCCCTTGGTAGTAGGGCTTGTGGGGCACGCCTAAAACAGCGGCGGCGCGGGAAGTCTTCCCGGCCACGGCGGGACTTTTTCCGTATCCGCGCACCACCCGGACGCACCACCCTGTGCAGGCCAAAACCTCCACTGGGAACTGCAACCATGACAACAACAAGATCGCTACCCGCCCGTTCACCGTTGAGCCTTGCCATGCAGGCGATCCTGCTGGTCGGCAGCCTGTCCTTGAGTGCCTCCGGCTTCGCCGCCGCCGAGCCTGCCAAGCCGACGCGCAACGTCACTTGGGAAGACATCGCCAACGACCACCTGACCACCAAGGACGTGCTGCAATACGGCCTGGGCACCAACGCCCAACGCTGGAGCCCGCTGGCCCAGGTCAACGACAAGAACGTATTCAAGCTCACGCCGGCCTGGTCCTATTCGTTCGGCGATGAGAAGCAACGTGGCCAGGAATCCCAGGCCATCGTCAGCGACGGCGTGGTGTACGTCACCGGTTCCTATTCCCGCGTGTTTGCCCTTGATGCCAAGACCGGCAAGCGCCTGTGGACCTACAACCACCGCCTGCCCGACAACATTCGTCCGTGCTGCGACGTGGTCAACCGGGGCGCGGCGATCTTCGGCGACAAGATCTACTTCGGCACCCTCGACGCGCGCCTGATCGCCCTGGACAAAAACACCGGCAAAGTGGTGTGGAACAAAAAATTCGGTGACCACGCCGCCGGCTACACCATGACCGGCGCCCCGGTGCTGATCAAAGACAAAGTCAGCGGCAAAGTGCTGCTGATCCACGGCAGCTCCGGCGATGAATTCGGCGTGGTCGGCCAGCTATATGCGCGCGACCCGGACACCGGCGAAGAAGTGTGGATGCGTCCGTTCGTGGAGGGCCATATGGGCCGCCTCAACGGCAAGGACAGCACGCCGACCGGCGACGTCAAAGCGCCGTCGTGGCCGGATGACCCGACCACCGAAACCGGCAAGGTCGAGGCCTGGAGCCACGGCGGCGGCGCGCCCTGGCAGAGCGCGAGCTTTGATGCCGAAACCAACACCATCATCGTCGGCGCCGGCAACCCCGGCCCGTGGAACACCTGGGCGCGCACCTCAAAAGACGGCAACCCCCACGACTTCGACAGCCTCTACACCTCCGGCCAGGTCGGCGTCGACCCGAGCACCGGCGAAGTGAAGTGGTTCTACCAGCACACCCCGAACGATGCCTGGGACTTCTCCGGCAACAACGAGCTGGTGCTGTTCGACTACAAGGACAAGGACGGCAAAGTGGTCAAGGCCACTGGCCACGCCGACCGCAACGGCTTCTTCTACGTGGTGGACCGCAACAACGGCAAGCTGCAGAACGCCTTTCCGTTTGTCGACAACATCACCTGGGCCAGCCATATCGACCTGAAAACCGGCCGCCCCGTGGAAAACCCAGGCCAGCGCCCGGCCAAACCCTTGCCGGGTGAAACCAAGGGCAAACCGGTGGAAGTCTCGCCGCCGTTCCTCGGCGGCAAGAACTGGAACCCCATGGCCTACAGCCAGGACACCGGCCTGTTCTACATCCCGGGCAACCAGTGGAAAGAGGAATACTGGACCGAAGAGGTCAACTACAAAAAAGGTTCGGCTTACCTGGGCATGGGCTTCCGCATCAAGCGCATGTATGACGACCACGTCGGCACCTTGCGCGCAATGAACCCCACCACCGGCAAGGTGGTGTGGGAGCACAAGGAACACCTGCCGTTGTGGGCCGGCGTATTGGCCACCAAGGGCAACCTGGTGTTCACCGGCACCGGCGACGGTTTCTTCAAGGCCTTCGACGCCAAGACCGGCAAGGAACTGTGGAAATTCCAGACCGGCAGCGGCATCGTCTCGCCGCCGATCACCTGGGAACAGGATGGCGAACAGTACCTCGGCGTCACCGTCGGCTACGGCGGCGCGGTGCCATTGTGGGGCGGCGACATGGCCGAGCTGACCAAGCCGGTGGCACAGGGCGGCTCGTTCTGGGTGTTCAAGATCCCGAGTTGGGATAACAAGACAGCCCGGAAGTAACCCATCAGCAAATGCCGGGCCGCGCTTTTTGTGGTGAGCGGGCGGTGCGACGATTCGACAAGCCCGCTCACTACAGGATCTCCAGAGGTCTCACGATGAACTACCTGCCCTTGTTACTCCTGCTCACCCTGCCCCTGGCCCACGCCGACGACGGCGACGACGTCCCGCTGATCATCAACGGCTGCACCCTCGCCGAACACAGCCAGTGCCCCGGCGCCAACCTCAAGGGCGCGAACCTGCGCAATCAAAACTTGAGCAAAATGAACCTGGCCGGCGCCGACCTGCGCGATGCGGATCTGCGCCACGCCAACCTCGACCTGGCCAACCTGGAAAAAGCCCAACTGCAAGGCGCCAACCTCACCCGCGCCAGCCTGCAACAAAGCAACCTGCGCCTGGCGGACTTCACCGGCGCCACCTTAATGGCCGTGCAAGGCTGGGGGCTGTTCGCCCAGGGCGCGCAGTTCAAAAACGCCAACCTCAGCGCCGCCTACCTGCAATTCGCGCGGCTCTCGGGAGCAAAACTGCACAACGCCAACCTGCGCGCGGCCGACCTGGAAATGACCTGGCTGAGCAAAGCCGACCTGCAAGGCGCCGACCTCAGCGACGCGAACCTGCAGGAAGCCAAGTTCGGTGAAAGCAACCTGGAACAAGCGACCCTCACGGGCAGTCGCCAGCACTACGCGAACTTCCAGGACGCCAATATGCAAGGCTGCAAGGACTGCCCCACCACCTGGGACCGCTGACACATCGACGTTGCGTCAGTCCGTTAAACGCTGGAAAGGCCAAAAAATAGGTGTGCTGAGCGGGCTTACCCTGCGTGGCAGGCCCGCTCACCACCACAGCAACCCAAGTTGAACCCACCCCGTAACCACGATGCGAAGCGAGCCGCTCTTGCTCTTGATCTTGATCTTGAACTTGATCTTGCTCTTGCTTGTGATCTCAGGCGCCCCATCAAACACGCTGGCCGAACACAGGTTTGAATCCGTGGGCAACCCGGCAGGACGCCGGGTTAGCCGCCCCGCGCCATGGATGGCGCGTGGCGGCGGCCCACGGATTCAAACCGGAGTGAGGGCACACCGAGCCCAGGCGAGGTGCCGAGTGTTGGGGCAAGAGCCTTTTGGTTACTTTTGGGCTCTTTCCAAAAGTGACCCGCTGTAAAAGCGGAACCCTAAGCCGCCCTCACACAAATAACGGATATGCCCCCCATCAGCCGCAACCCCACCGGCCCCAACCCCCGCTCACCCCGCCACCCGCACCACCCCCATATCAATCCCCAAATGCACCAGTTCAGCATGGGAACTCACCTGCAACTTGCTCTTAAGCAACGTCAGATGATTGGACACCGTCTTACTGCTGATATTGAGCTGCTCAGCAATCGAGCGAGTCGGCGTCCCCCTGGCCAACATCAGAAAAATCTCCAACTCCCGCGGCGTCATGCCCTGCAAACGCTGATCGCTGGCGGTGTAGGCCAGCTCAGTCGCCAGCGCCTGCTCAATATAAGCGTGCCCCTCGAGAATCCGCCGCACCGCCTCGATCAACACCTCAGGCGCCGAGCTTTTGGTCAGGTAGCCGGCAGCCCCCACGTCCAGGGCCTGGCGCACCAGCGGCAACTCGTCGTGCATGCTGAAAAACAGCACACGCAACTGCGGCAGACGCTGGCGCAAACGGCGCGTAGTTTCCAGACCGCTGATGCCCGGCAGGCCGAAGTCCATGATCACCAGGTGCGGCACCGCCTCCTGCACCCGGCTCAAGGCTTCTTCGCCACTGGCCGCTTCGCGCACCTCGATGGTCGGCAACAACGCCCGCAACAGGCTGGCATAGCCCTGGCGCACCACCGCATGGTCATCCACCAACAAGATATTCATGTGGCCTCCAATGGCATGTTCAACGCCAGCGCCCAACCGGCGCCGGGGTGGCTGAGGATCTTCAGTTCGCCGCCCAGGCAACGCGCGCGCTCGGCCATGGAATACAAGCCCACGCCAGGACGTTGGGGCGTCTGCGCACCGCGCCCGTTGTCGCGCACCCACAGACGCAGGCGCGAGCCGCGATGCTGCAGGCGCACGTGCACCTGGCTGGCGTCGGCGTGACGCAGGATGTTGGTCAGGGCTTCCTGGAGCAGGCGGTAAAGATGGGTCTTGTTGGCGCCGGACAGCGCCGGCAGATCGGCACTGACCTGCAAGTGGCACGGGATGCCATGGCTGGCCTGCCACTGCGTCACCAGCATTGAAAACGCCTGCGCCATGGGCAGGTGTTGCAGGGCCACCGGGTAGAGGTCGTGGACCAACGCGCGAAAACCCTGCTGCAAGTGCTCGCAGTGCGTCTCCAGCAACCCCACCGTGCGCATGAGCGCCTCGGGCCGATCAGCCACCAGGCGCAACAGGCACGCCTGGGCGCGGATACCCGCCAGGTACTGGCCAAGGTCGTCGTGCAGGGTCTGGGCCAGGTGGGTGCGCTCCTGCTCCTGCACCGCGAGCAGGGTCTGGGTGAGCTGGGTGTTGTCGGTGCGCGCCTGCTCCAGGGCGTCGGTCATGCGGTTAAAGTGCAGTGCCAATTGCCGCGCTTCCGGTGAGCCACTGCTGCGCAGACGCACATTGAGCTGGCCGGCGCACACCTGTTGCAGGGCACGCAGCAGTTCATCGAGCACGCCCATGCCGCGGCGCACCGCCCAACGGATGGTCAACAGGCTCAGGGCCAGCGCCAGGGCGCACAGGCCCAGCAATTGTTGCAGGGAGTCCCAGACCTCATCGATCTCATCCCGAGGGTCGACCGCGATGGACACCCGGCGCCCATCCGGCAAATCCAGCACCTGAGCACTGCGCCGTGCCTCGGTAAACAACAGGCGTCCGAGCCAGGCATCCAGGCCATCCGGCGTGGCGGCCTGCACGGTTTCACCGGGCTTGAGCCAGTGCACGCGCACATGGCGCAGGCTGGCGGTGAGCTTGGGTTGCAGGCTGGCGGGGTCGCGCTCGGCGGTCTCGCTCAGGTAATGCACCACCGCTTCGGCCGATTGCAGCTCACGCTCCACGTCCGCCAGGGCCTGGTGCAGCAACAGCGCCGTGCAGGCGCAGGTGACCAGGGCGAAGAAGCCGCACACCCACAGGTTGATCCGCGACAAGGCCGACAAGACGCGCATGCTGGTGTAGCTCCTGAAGAGGTCCGGTGGTGATCCATGCTAAGACCGCACACCCTGCGCGGGGCTACTACCTTGGTACTGGCTCAGCGGTACTTTCTGCATATTTGCAGAGCCTTTGAGGGTTCCTATGCTGGTGCTACCTGTCATGGAGTGCCTTATGCGCCAGCTCGCCCCTTACGCCGTGATCTATCTGCTGGCGATTGCTTGCGCCGCCGGGGTAGCCACCGCCAGCCAGGCCGCCGAGCCCTTGCAGGTGCAGATCGGCTACCTGGGCTATCGCCCGGATCCGGGACCATTGCTCTCCAATGTGATTGCCGAACCCGTCGATGCCGGCCAACGCGGCGCCGAACTGGCGGTCATCGACAGCAACAGCACCGGGGCGTTTCTCAACCAACGCTACAGCCTGGTCAGTGCCACGGTCGACACACCGGACGCCCTGCTCAGCGCAGCGCAGGCCCAGCACGCCCAGGGCCTGCGCCTGTTCGTGGTGAACGCACCCGCCGCCAGCCTGCGCCAGCTCAGCGCCGCCCTGCCCGACAGCCTGCTGTTCAACGCCGGCAGCCCCGATGACAGTCTGCGCAGCACCGACTGCCTGGGCAACGTGCTGCACACCTTGCCCAGCCGCGCCATGCTCGCCGACGCCCTGGCGCAGTTTCTGGTGCTGCGCAAATGGCAAAAGGCGTTGCTGATCGTCGGCCCCACCGATGACGACCAGGCCTACGCCGCCGCCCTGCGCCGCGCCGCCAAGCGCTTCGGCGTGCAACTGGTGGCGGAAAAAGCCTGGCGTTTCGATAACGACCAACGCCGCAGTGCCCAGGCGGATATGCCGCTGTTCACCCAGACTGCCGAATACGATGTGGTGCTGGTGGCCGACGAGCGCGGCGACTTCGGCGAGTACGTGCCCTATCAAACCTGGTACCCGCGCCCCGTCGCCGGCACCCAGGGCCTCACACCCACCGGCTGGCACAAAACCGTCGAGACCTACGGCGCCGCCCAATTGCAAAAACGCTTCGAAGCCCTGGCCGGGCGCTGGATGAACGACCGCGACTTCGCCGCCTGGATGGCCGTGCGCAGCCTCGCCAGTGCGGTGAGCAAGCTGCGCCAGGTCGAGCCCATGGCGATCCGCCAACTGGAAATCAGCGAGCAATTGCCCCTGGATGGCTTCAAGGGCCGCAAGCTCAGCTACCGCCCGTGGAATGGCCAGTTGCGCCAACCGATTCCCATCGTGCAACCGCGCGCCCTGGTGAGCACCTCACCCCAGGACGGCTTCCTGCACCCCACCAATGAAATGGACAGCCTGGGCTATGACAAGCCTGAGGTGACCTGCCGCTATCCCTGATCGCTGCCAACAATAATAAGGAATCCGCCATGCGCCGCACCCTGCTCTCATGCGCCCTGCTGCTTGCCGCCGGGCACGCCGCGGCCAGCACCGCCTGGGTCTCCAACGAGAAAGACAACAGCCTGAGCCTGATCGACATGCAGACCCTGCAAGTCACCGACACGCTCAAGGTCGGCCAGCGCCCACGGGGCCTGTTGCTGTCCCATGACAACAAGCTGCTGTACATCTGCGCCAGCGACTCGGACCGCGTGCAAGTGATGGACGTGGCCACGCGCAAGATCATCAAGGAACTGCCCTCGGGCAAAGACCCCGAGCAATTTGCCCTGCACCCCAATAACCGCTGGCTGTATGTGTCCAACGAGGATGATGCGTTGGTCACGGTGATCGACACCGAGACCGCCAAGGTGCTCGGCCAGATCAACGTAGGCGTGGAGCCCGAGGGCATGGCCGTCAGCCCGGATGGCAAATGGGCGGTGAACACCAGCGAAACCACGAACATGCTGCACTGGATCGACACCAGCACCCAGACCCTGGCCGACAGTACTCTGGTGGACCAGCGCCCACGCTTTGTCGAGTTCAACAGCGATGGCTCGCAGCTGTGGGCCTCGGCGGAAATCGGCGGCACCGTGACCATTCTCGACGTGGCCAGCCGCGCGATCCTCAAGACCCTGACGTTCAAGATCAAAGGCGTGCACCCGGACAAGGTGCAACCGGTGGGGATCAAACTCAGTGCCGACGGCAAATACGCCTTTGTCGCTTTGGGCCCGGCCAACCATGTGGCGGTGATCGATGCCAAGACCTTCGAGGTCCTCGACTACCTGCTGGTGGGCCGTCGCGTGTGGCAAATGGCGTTCACCCCGGACCAGAAGCAATTGCTGGCCACCAATGGCGTGAGCGGCGATGTGTCGGTGATCGATGTGGACAGCCTCAAGGTGGTCAAGTCGGTGAAAGTCGGGCGCTACCCCTGGGGTGTGGTGGTGACGCCATGAGCGCCCTGGAGGTCAGCGCGTTGAGTTTCGCCTATGGCCCGCGCCAGGCGCTGAGCGAGGTGAGTTTCAGCCTTGCGGCGGGGCAATTTGCGGCGCTGCTGGGGCCTAATGGCGCCGGCAAATCGACGTTGATCGCCCTGCTGACCCGGCTGTATGACCTGCAATCGGGGGACATCCGCGTGGGCGGGCATTCCCTGCGCGAGGCACCGCGCGCGGCCCTCAAACAGCTGGGCGTGGTGTTCCAGCAAAGCACCCTGGACCTGGACTTGAGCGTGGAGCAGAACCTGCGTTACCACGCCGCGCTGCATGGTTTGTCGCGGCGCCAGACCGACACGCGGGTGGAGGCCGAACTGGCGCGCCAGGCCCTCACCGAGCGCCGCCGCGAAAAAGTCCGCGAACTCAACGGTGGGCACCGCCGTCGGGTGGAAATCGCCCGGGCCTTGCTGCATGAACCGCGCGTGTTGTTGCTCGACGAAGCCAGCGTCGGCCTCGACCCCGCCAGCCGTCTGGCCCTCAACCGCCATGTGCGCAGCCTGTGCGCCGAACACGCCATGAGCGTGCTGTGGACCACCCACCTGCTCGATGAAGTGCAGGGCGACGATGCGCTGATGATCTTGCATCAGGGCCGTCTGGTGGCCAGCGGGCAAGTCGATGCGCTCACCCAGCAACAGGGCGGCGACTTGGGCAGCCTGTTCGCCCGACTGACCCGCCCCACGCCGACGGAGGCCGCGGCATGAACGCGTACTGGCAATGCCTGCGCGGCATCGTGCTGCGCGAGTGGCTGCGCTTTGTGTTGCAGCGCACGCGGTTTCTCAGTGCCCTGGTGCGCCCATTATTGTGGCTGGTGGTGTTCGCCGCCGGGTTCCGCGCGGCCTTGGGCATTTCGGTGATCGAGCCCTACGACACCTACATCCCCTACGAGGTCTACATCATTCCCGGACTGGCCTGCATGATCCTGCTGTTCAACGGCATGCAAGGCTCGCTGTCGATGGTCTACGACCGCGAGATGGGCAGCATGCGCGTGCTGCTGACCAGTCCGCTGCCGCGCACGTTTTTGCTGTGCAGCAAACTGTTGGCCACGGCATTGATTTCACTGTTGCAGGTGTACGGGTTCCTGGCGATCGCCTGGGTCTATGGTGTGCAACCGCCGGCCATGGGGTTGTTGATCGCCCTGCCCGCGCTGCTGCTGGTGGCGTTGATGCTCAGTGCCCTGGGCCTGCTGCTGTCCAATGCGATTCGCCAATTGGAGAACTTTGCCGGGGTGATGAACTTCGTGATCTTCCCGCTGTTTTTCCTGTCGTCGGCGCTGTATCCGCTGTGGAAGATGCGCGACTCCAGCGAGTGGTTGTACTGGCTGTGCGCGATCAACCCGTTCACACACGCCGTGGAGCTGGTGCGCTTTGCTCTGTACGAACGCTTCGCCGGGCTCGCGCTGGCGGTGTGCCTGGGTTTGACATTGCTGTTCACACTGTTGGCGGTGCTGACCTTCAACCCCCAGCATGCGGCGTTGCGCAAAAAGGGCTGAGGGCGGCAAAACTACTACCTTAGTACTGGTTTTGCTGTCTATCGTCGCATTCCCAAGGCGGCGGGACTCACGTGTAATGGTGGCATAACGATAAGGATTGCCCTGCCATGCCTCCTGCCCGACTGCCCCTGTTGGCGTTGCTGTGCCTGCTGTGCTTCAACGCCCAGGCCGACACCCCCTTATTTTCCGCCGAAGGCTATCGCATCAGCCTGTACCGCAGCCCCACCCCCGAGCAATTACCAGGCGCGACTATCGTCGATACCCCGGCCCTGCAAGCGCTGCTGAACCAGACGCCGGCACCGGTGCTGATCGACGTGTACCGGCGCCAATGGCTGCAAGGCCGTTTCATTGAAGACCAACCCCACGCCAACCTCCCCGGCAGCCATTGGCTGGCCAATACCGGCGACGGCGACCTCTCGCCGGAATGGCAAGGTTACTTCGTGCGCCACCTGTATACGTTCACCGACGGCGACCTGACACGCCCGCTGGTGTTCTACTGCCGCTCCGATTGCTGGCTGAGTTGGAACGCGGTAAAACGTGCCGCCAACCTGGGCTATACCTCTGTGTATTGGTATCGCGACGGCTTGGATGCGTGGGAAGCGGCAAAACTGCCAGTGACGGCTGCGACACCCGAACCGTTTCAATAAAAAACCACAACAAGAAGGTGAACGGCCATGTACAAAATCCTGATAGCCGACGATCACCCGCTGTTTCGCGAGGCGATCCACAACGTCATCAGCGACGGTTTTCCCGGCAGCGAAGTCATGGAAACCGCCGACCTGGACAGCGCCCTGGCCCTGACCCAGGAACACGACGACCTCGACCTGATCCTGCTGGACCTGAACATGCCCGGCATGCACGGCCTCAACGGCCTGATCAACCTGCGCAACGAATCGCCGACCATCCCGGTGGTGATCGTCTCGGCCGAACAGGACAAACAGATCGTGCTGCAAGCCATCACCTATGGCGCCGTAGGTTTCATCACCAAGTCCTCGCCCCGTCTGCAAATGACCGAGGCGATCCAGCAGATTCTCAACGGCAACGTGTACCTGCCGCCGGACATCATCCGCACCCAGAAACCCGGCATTCACCGGCGCCTCAACGAAAACCCGGGCTTTGCCCCGGAGCTGTTGCAGGCCCTGACGCGCAAGCAGTTGCTGGTGCTGGAACGCATGACCAAAGGTGAATCGAACAAGCAGATCGCATACACCCTGGAGATTGCCGAAACCACGGTGAAGGCCCATGTGTCGGCGATCTTGCGCAAGTTGAATGTGCATAACCGGGTGCAGGCGATCTTGAGTGCCGGGGATATCGATTTCGGGTCTTATCTGCGTCGCTGACCCCAGACTACCGATGAGCGAAATGTGGGAGGGGCGTGCCCTCCCCCATCTGATCTGCAGTGGCGCTTGAGTGAATGGGCCTGCACGGTTCACTTGCCCAACAAGTGACTCATGGCGGTCTTGAGCTTCATCGGCCGCACTGGCTTGTGCATCAAGGTGTGCCCCAGCTCGCGGATCTGCTGCTTGAGCTCATTGCTGTAGTTGGCGGTGATCATCATCGCCGGGATCGCACTGGCGCGCCGGGCATTGATGCGCGCCACCGCGTCCACGCCGTTCTGATCATCGTCCAGATGGTAGTCGGCGATCAGCAGGTCGGCTTCGGCATGGTAGTTGTCCACCTGCCGCGCCAGGTCTTGCTCCGACAAGGCGGTGACCACCCGACAGCCCCAGCCTTCGAGCAAGGTGCGCATGCCGGCGCAGATCGCCGCGTCATTATCCAGCACCCACACCCGCGCCCCTTGCAGGCGTTCGAGCATGGGTTCGCTCATGGCCGGCATCGGCAACGACTTGGGCGCGGTGGCGCTCAACGGCACTTCCACCGAGAACATCGAGCCCTTGCCCGGCCAGGATTTGACGCCGATACGGTGGCCGAGAATGCCGGCGATTTTCTCGACGATCGCCAGTCCCAGGCCCAAACCGCGGTCCTGGTCCGGCCGCTGCACATCGCCGCGCTTGAACTCCTGGAAAATTTCCTCCAGTCGCTCCTCGGCGATGCCCATGCCGCTGTCCCACACCTGAATTGACAAACGCTGATGCTGGCGCCGGCACCCCAGCACGATGCGCCCCTGATAGGTGTAGCGAATCGCATTACTCAGCAGGTTGCGCAGGATCCGCGCCAACAACTGGATGTCGCTGCGCACCAGTGCCGAGCAGCCGATAAAGTGCAGTTCCAGGCCTTCGCTGCGGGCCAGTTCGGTGTACTCCACGGCCAGGTTTTCGAGCAGTTCGCTCAAGGCAAACGGCGCGATGTCGGCCTTGATCACCCCGGCATCCAGCTTGGAAATATCCACCAGAGTGCCCAACAGGTTTTCCACGTCTTCCAGGGAATTGCTCACGTTGCGCACCAGCTTTTCGCTGGGGCGCTCCAGCAACGCACTGGTGAACAGGCGCGCGGCGTTCAACGGTTGCAGCAGGTCATGGCTGACGGCCGCGAGGAATTTGGTTTTGGACAGGTTGGCCTGCTCGGCCTCCAGCTTGGCGTCGCGCAGGCGCGTTTCCATGCGGCGGCGCTCGTCGATCTCCTGCAATAGCTGGTCGTTGAGCGCGGTGAGTTCCGAGGTGCGCTGGGCCACCCGCTGCTCCAGGTGCAGATACGCCTGGTGCAGCGCTTCGGCGGTGCGGCGGCGCTCGGTGATGTCGCGGATCAGCACAAAGATGCCCACCACTTCGCCACTGGCCAGCATATTCGGCACGTAGGAGCGCAGCATGTAGCGCTCCTGGTTGTTGATGTTGGTCTCGGCAAATTCAAAGGTCACGCTCTCGCCGGCCAGGGCCCGCGCCACATAGGCGTCCAGGCGCTGGCAATGCTGCTCGCTGTGCACTTCGCGCAGGCTCTGACCGAGCATCATGCCGCGCGGCCAGCAGTACCATTCCTCGTAGACTTTATTGGTGAACTCGTAGACCAGGTCGGCGTTCAGGTAGCCGATCAGGGCCGGCACGTTGTCGGTGATCAGGCGAATCCAGCGCTCGCTTTCCTGGGCTTTCTGCGCGGCCACCTGTTCGCCGCGCAGGGTTTCGGCGCGCAGCCGGGCATTGATCAGCAAGTGGTTGCTGGCCTTGAGTTCGGCCATCGCCTGGTTCAGCGCATCGGTGCGTTCACGCACTTGCTCGGCCAGCACCACCGAATGCTGGAAGGTGGTGTACGGGTTATTGCCCTGACTCATGCCGGACTCGATGCGCTCGATCAGCGCCGCGTTGATCCGTGCCAGCTTGTGGTTGTCCTGTTGCAGTTGGGCGACCTGAGCGAGCAGCTCAGCGGCGGCCTCGGGCAATGGCGACCCCGGTAAAGGTTTGGTTGATATGCATGCCATTGAACTGTTCTCCGTAGGTGTTGAAACCCAGCACCCGTTTGGCTTGCAGGAAGCTGCCGATCTGCTCCAGGTTGCCCGCGTCTTCCAGTTCCAGGCGGCGCAGGAAGCAGTCGCAGCCGATGGTCAGCAACAGCTCGCCGAGGCGTGACTGCAGGCCCTCGAACAGGTTTTCCAGGTTGGGCAGGATCGGTCCGGGCTTCATCACGGTCAGCACGATGCCGTTTTCCACGGCGCAGTAGAAACTCAGGCTCAGGTCTTCGTGCACCTGTTGGATCGCGCGTACGTAGTACTGGTCATGGATACGCACTGCCAATGGGTGGGCGGCGAAGGTGCGGTGGTCGAGCTCGGCCACGGGTACGCCGATGTGCCGGGCGTACTCCTCGGCGGCGGGTTCGGCATTGAGTTCGTACACGCGGCGCGAGGGGCTGTCGGCCCCGGTCACCACCAGCTTCTCCGCACGCGGCAGGATGTGGTGGGTGGTGAACACTTCGAAGTCCAGCCAGGTATTGACCAGCACCACCACCGCCGCGCCGCTGTGGAACGCGCCGTTGAAGTACACATGGGTGTGCGTGAGAAAGTTGTCGTCACCGGCCGAACCGCCGAAGTGCGGGATGTCCCCAAGCGCGGCGCTGAGGGCGGCGAGCACCATCTCTTCGCGGCTGGACAGGCCGTCGAGTAAGGTCAGGGCGAAGGTGTTGCCCTTGATCGGCGCGAGCGTATTGCTGCGACAACCGCCGACCAGGCGTTCGACCATGTGCTGGGCATCGATCAGGCTGAAGCGCTCCACCTGGTCGATCAGTTCGGTGGCGATGGAAAAATGCGCGTGGTTAAAGCCCACAGCCGTGACGCAATTGCGCCCGTAGCCCTGGGGCGTGATCTCGCCGGCGCTGGTGCACCCGACCACGCGCACATTGCCGAAGCAATGTTGCAGGGCATTGCCCAGGGCCTCAAGGTCGTAGGACGCCGAGCAAAAAAACAGCACAAACCCGAGGTACGGATGCAGCAGCTGCCGCGCCAACTCTTCGGCGGCCTGCCCGGCATCCGCTGCCTGGGACATGCCACTGACTACGCCTTCACTGTTGTGCATCGTGAACTCCCCCTCTGAGGCATGAGTGTACGAAGGGCCGGGGGTGGGACCTATGCTACTTGGGTACTGGGTGGGGGGATGCGATGGGAGTAGGCAGCGCCCGGCGGTACAGCGCAATGGCGCTCAAACAGCGGGAGGGCTTACACCCTCCCACCGTTGAAGGCATTACCAGGTCAAGACGGCACCCACCGCAAAGGTATCGGTGTCTTCATTCTGGGCGCTGGTGTCATGCCCGCTGATCTGGAACTGGTTGTACTCGGCCACCAGCTTCAGGTTGTCATTGACGTCATGAAACAGCGCAATCCCGCGGGTTTCGTAATCGGCCCCGCTGCCCACCACACCGTTGCCGTCATCCTTGGTTTTGCCGTAGGACAGCGCCAGACGGTTCTTGCCCAGCTTGTAGGAGCCTTGCACCAGGTAGCCGTTGCTGTCGACGTTGCGCAACGTGGCTTCGCCGGCATTGTTGGTAAAAAACGGGTTAATGCCCTTGGCCTGGAAGCCCGAACCGGTCAGCGACAAACCGCCCATCTTCGCCTGCACGCCGTACCCCAGGCCCTTGGAGGTCACCGATGCCACGGTGGCGTCGGTGTTGTCCGAGGTCTGGTAGCTGCCGTTGAGCCAGCTGTAGATCTTTGCCCCGCCGACGTCGAACTGGTAGGTGATCTCGCTCTCGGTGCGCGGGTTCTTCTGGTAGGCCTTGCCCAGGGCGCTGCTGTCGTTGGTGTCCACCGGGTCCATGATGCCGACGGCCACGCGCAGGCCATCCATCACCGGGGTGCGGTAGGTGATCTGCGAGGTGGGGAACGGGTACGGGTAACCGCTGCCGATATTGCCGAACGACACGCCGCCGCCGTCCACCAGGCCCAGGCTGTCGCTGACCTGGCCGTAACCGGCGAGCAGTTCATCGAGCAGGATGTTGGAGCGGGCAAACAGGCCGAAGTCTTTGCCGATCAGCACTTCGCCCCACTCGGGGTTGGCCACGGTGCCGTAGAACTGGCGCACATCGATGGCCGTGTCGGTGCCGTTGGTTTCGCTGTCGTTGATGGTGACCCAGAACGACGCACGGGCGCCGAGCTTGAGGTCGTCGACCTGCTTGCTCATGTTGAAGCCCAGATAGTTGGGCAGAAACCCCATCTTCACCCGTGACTGGCGCCGGTCGTATTGATCACCGGCGCGATCCACGTCGCTGTTGACGTAGAAGGCGTTGATGTAGCCGTCGGTGGAAAAGGTCGTTTCGTCTTTGTCGTACAGCATGATTTCAGCCTCGGCGAGCGAGCTGAGGCCAAGGCCGACGATGAACGCCGGTAACAGACGCAGGGGGAGGTTCTTATTGTTATGCATGGTGCGCTCCGCAACGGGGACGAGATGTCGGAGGCGATTATCGAAAGCGTACAGGCCGCGTCATACGCTGCCTTGGAGGGAATGCCGGGGTGCTTTGGAGGGGCTGTGGATGCCCGGCAAATGCGGCGTAAGACCGGCCTGCTCACAGGCCCGCCACTTAGGACGTAAGACCGGCCCTGACCAGCATGCCAATGGCCACCAGTACACACAGGCTGGCAAACCCCACCTGCAAGGCGCGCGCAGGGATCACCGAACACAGGCGCCGGCCGATCAGCATGCCGACGATGCTGGCGCCGATAAACGCCCAGCCCATGGGCTCGATGTTCACCCCGGCATGCAGCGCACCGGCCACGCCGATCAGCGAGATCAGGCTGATCACCATCAACGAGGTGGCGACGATGCCGCGCATCTGCACATCGGTGAGCTGCTTGAAGGCCGGCACGATCAGAAAGCCACCGCCCACGCCAAGCAGGCCGGACACCGCGCCGGTCACGGCGCCCAACGCGGCCAGGGTCGCGCTGCATTTGGCGGTCCAGGCCAGGCGCCCGGTCTGTTGGTTGAGCATGCAGTTCTTTTGGCCCCACGAGGCAGCGCCATGGTCGCTCGGCCCGGCCTCGGTTTTTTCGCGCCGCACCATGCGCCACGCCACCAGCACCATCAGTGCGCTGAACAGGCCCATCAGCACGTGCTCGGGCAGTTGATGGGCGAGAAACACACCCAGCGGCGAAAACAGCGCGCCGAGCAATGCAATCAGCAGCGCGGCGCGGTACCGCACCAGGCCATGGCGTAAACCGTCAATCGCCCCGACCGCCGCCGCCGCGCCCACCGCGAGCAACGACACCGGTGCGGCCTGGGTCATGCTCAAGCCCAAGCCCAGCACCAGCGCCGGCACCCCAAGGATGCCGCCGCCCGCGCCGGTCAGGCCCATGACCAGCCCCATCAACACCCCCAACACGCTTGCCAGCAGCATTCAGTCCACCTTGCTCAGACGGGTCAGCCATTCACGGCCCTTGAGCATGCCGTTCCAGTAGAACCACGGCAGCAACGTGGCCTTGAGAAACCACATCGAACGCCGCGCCTTGGTGGCGTCGAGGGGGAACGTCGGCAGCAACGTGCCGCCATAACCGAACTCGGCCAGCACTACCTTGCCCTTCTCCACCGTCAACGGGCACGAGCCGTAGCCGTCGTACTTGAGCGGCAGCGGCGCCTGTTTGCGCAGGGCCAGCAGGTTTTCGGCGACCACCACGATTTGCTTGCGCACGGCGGCCGCGGTCTTGGCGTTAGTGGTGCCGCACACATCCCCCAGGCCGAACACATGTGGGTAGCGCACGTGTTGCAGGGTGTGGGGGTTCACCTCGCACCAACCGGCCGCATCGGCCAGCGGGCTTTGCTGGATAAACGCCGGGGCCAGCTGCGGTGGCACCACGTGCAGCAGATCAAAGGATTTCTCGGCAACGGTGACGTTGCCCGCGGCGTCCTTCACCTCAAACCAGGCTTTGCGCGCGGGGCCGTCGACTTTCACCAGGTTGGCGTTGAACGCCAGGCGTGCGTTGTATTTCTCTACGTATTTCATCAACGGCGGCACGAAGGTCGCCACGCCGAACAGCGCGGCGCCGGCGAGGTTGAATTCCACGTCAATGTGTTTGAGATGGCCCTGCCTGAGCCAATGATCACAGGCCAGGTACATGGCCTTTTGCGGTGCCCCGGCGCATTTGATCGGCATGGCCGGCTGGGTAAAGATCGCCTTGCCGCCCTTGAATTCGCGCACCAACTGCCAAGTGTAGGGCGCGTGGTCGTAGCTGTAGTTGGAGGTCACGCCATTTTGGCCCAGGGTGCTTTCCAGGCCTTCAATCCTGTCCCAGGCCAGGTGCAGGCCGGGGCAGACGATCAGGTTATTCCACGTGACACGCTGGCCGCTGTCGAGCACCAGAGTCTGTTCGTCCGGCAGCAGTTCAGTGACGGCCGCCTGCACCCAGGTGACGCCGTTGGGCAGCACATCGGCCAACGGGCGGCGGGTCTTTTTCACGTCATAGGCGCCCCCGCCGACCAGGGTCCAGGCCGGCTGGTAGCAGTGGTAGTCGCTGGGTTCGATCAGGGTGATGTTCAGGTCGGGGTCGCGCTTGAGCAGGCTGGCCAGCAGGCCAATGCCTGCCGAGCCGCCGCCGATGACAACGATATCGCCACTGATGGTTGGGCCCCAGTGTGGGTCGGTCATGGTCTATTGCCTTTTGTCGTCAATGCACACAAGGGTCGCTGCCGTATGGCGTCACGCCCAGCTTTTTATCACCGCGCCGCAGTACAGGCCGGACAGGGTTTTCATTACTTGGACCACTTCATGGCTGGCCAGCCCGTAGAAGATGTACTTGCCTTCCCGACGGGTGGCGACCAACCCTTCGTCGCGCAAAATGCCCAACTGTTGGGACAGCGTCGGCTGGCGTACGCCGGTCATGGTTTCCAACTCACCCACGTTGCGCTCGCCCTGGGTGAGTTGGCACAGGATCAACAGACGATCCTCATTGGCCAGGGCCTTGAGCAAGGCACAGGCCTTGGACGCCGACGCACGCAGCTGGGCGACTTCGCCTTCACTCAGAGTAGATTCCATTTGCCTCGGGTCCTTTGTGTCACTTAAGCTCAAAACATTATGTGTAAATGTAAAGTGATTGTAATCACTTTTTTCAGCATCAGGGGCAACCGTCATGTCAGCGTTGATTCATTCCTTTCTGGACGAGGCGTCGTCGACCTACACCTACGTCGTCTATGAGACCGATGGCGGCCCCTGCGCCATCGTCGACTCGGTGCTTAACTACGACCCGGCGTCCGGACGCACTGACACGCGCCAGGCCGACAAGGTCATCCGCTTCGTCCGCGACCACGGCCTGCATGTCGAGTGGCTGCTGGAAACCCACGCCCACGCCGACCACCTCTCTGCCGCGCCGTATCTGCGCCGCACGCTGGGCGGCAAGATCGCCATTGGCCAGTGCATCAGCAAGGTCCAGGACGTGTTCAAGAACCTGTTCAACCTGGAGCCGGAATTTCGCGTCGACGGCTCGCAGTTCGATCACTTGTTCGCGCCGAATGAAATCTTCCACATCGGCGCGCTCCAGGCCCAGGCCCTGCACGTTCCCGGCCACACCCCGGCAGACATGGCCTACCTGATCGACGGCCGCTTGATCCTGGTGGGCGACACCCTGTTCATGCCCGACGTGGGCACGGCGCGCTGCGACTTTCCCGGAGGTGATGCGCGGCAGTTATATGCATCGATGCGCAAGCTGCTGGCCTTCCCGCCCGAGACTCGCTTGTACGTGTGCCATGACTACCCGCCTGAAGGGCGCGAAGCGAAATGCCTGACCACCGTGGCGGAACAGCGCGCGGGCAATATCCATGTGCATGACGGCGTGGATGAAGCGACGTTCGTGGCCATGCGCACCCAGCGCGACGCCGGGCTGGGCATGCCGACACTGTTGCTGCCGGCAATCCAGGTGAATGTGCGCGCGGGCAATATGCCGCCAGCTGAGGAAAACGGCGTGACGTACCTGAAGATTCCGCTCAACCAACTGTGAAATGCGCTTAGGCATGGGGAGTATCAGGCGCCGAGGCTGATGCCGTTCGCCGGCAACGGCAGTGCGGTTTTGTAACGCACCTGCTTGAGCGCAAAGCTTGACCGGATATTCGCCACACCCGGCACCTTGGTCAGGAAGTCCATCATGAAGCGCTCCAGCGACTGGATCGTTGGCACCAGCACGCGGATCAGGTAATCCGGATCGCCTGCCATCAGGTAGCACTCCATCACTTCGGGGCGGTCTGAGATCGCGCCTTCGAACTGCTGCAAGGCCAGTTCGTTCTGTTTTTCCAGGCTCACATGGATGAACACGTTGACGTGCAGCCCCAGCAGGTCGGCGTCGAGCAGCGTGACCTGCTCCCGAATCAGGCCCAGTTCCTCCATCGCCTTGACCCGGTTGAAGCACGGCGTGGGCGACAGGTTGACCGAGCGGGCCAGGTCGGCGTTGGTGATCCGTGCATTCTCCTGCAGGGCGTTGAGAATGCCGATATCGGTACGGTCCAGTTTGCGCATGAGACAAAATCACCTGTTTATTATGTTTATGCAGATTTTTTATCCGCAAATGATCCTGAGCGCAACGAAACACAGATAAATATTCTTCTACGCCACGCCTATGATTGTTGTAGGACAAGATTTCTCCCACCCGGAGACGGACTGTCAGCTAGCGCGCCCACTACAAGAAATTCACAAGATCGAGCGTAGAAGCCATGACCCAGCAGTATGAACCACTGCGCCTGCACGTCCCTGAACCCTCGGGCCGGCCAGGCTGCAAGACCGACTTTACCTACCTGCGCCTGACCGACGCCGGCCTGGTGCGCAAACCCGCCATCGACGTAGAACCTGCCGACACCGCCGACCTGGCCAAGGGCCTGATTCGCGTGCTTGACGACCAGGGCCAGGCCCTTGGGCCGTGGGCCGAGGGCGTGCCGGTAGAGATCCTGCGCAAAGGCATGCGCGCCATGCTCAAGACGCGCATCTTCGACAACCGCATGGTGGTCGCCCAGCGTCAGAAAAAAATGTCGTTCTACATGCAAAGCCTTGGCGAAGAAGCCATCGGCAGCGCCCAGGCCCTGGCCTTGAACATCGACGACATGTGCTTCCCCACCTACCGCCAGCAAAGCATCCTGATGGCTCGCGACGTGCCGCTGGTGGACCTGATCTGCCAACTGCTGTCCAACGAGCGCGATCCGCTCAAGGGTCGCCAGTTGCCGATCATGTATTCAGTCAAGGACGCAGGCTTTTTCACCATTTCCGGCAACCTGGCCACCCAGTTCGTACAAGGTGTGGGCTGGGGCATGGCCTCGGCGATCAAGGGCGATACCAAGATCGCCTCAGCCTGGATCGGCGACGGTGCCACCGCCGAATCCGACTTCCACACCGCCCTCACCTTCGCCCACGTCTACCGCGCGCCGGTCATCCTCAACGTGGTGAACAACCAGTGGGCCATCTCCACCTTCCAGGCCATCGCCGGTGGTGAAGCCACCACCTTTGCCGGACGCGGCGTCGGTTGCGGCATTGCCTCGCTGCGGGTGGACGGCAACGACTTTATTGCCGTGTACGCCGCCTCTGCCTGGGCCGCTGAACGTGCACGACGCAACCTCGGCCCGAGCCTGATCGAATGGGTCACCTACCGCGCAGGCCCGCATTCCACCTCCGATGATCCGTCCAAGTACCGTCCCGCCGACGATTGGAGCCACTTCCCGCTGGGCGACCCGATTGCGCGTCTCAAGCAGCACCTGATCAAGATTGGCCAGTGGTCCGACGAGGAGCACGCGGCGGTCAGTGCCGAACTGGAAGCCGAGGTGATTGCCGCGCAAAAACAAGCCGAACAGTACGGCACCCTTGCCGGCGGCCAGATTCCAAGCGCCGCGACCATGTTCGAAGACGTCTATAAAGAGATGCCGGAGCACTTGAAGCGCCAGCGTCAGGAGTTGGGGATCTGACATGAACGATCACAACAACAGCATTGAAGTGGACACCGCCATGACCACCACCACCATGACCATGATTCAGGCGCTGCGCTCGGCCATGGATGTGATGCTTGAACGCGACGACAACGTGGTGGTGTTCGGCCAGGACGTCGGTTATTTCGGCGGCGTGTTCCGCTGCACCGAAGGCTTGCAGGGCAAATACGGCAGCTCGCGGGTATTCGACGCGCCGATCTCCGAAAGCGGCATTATCGGCGTGGCCGTGGGCATGGGTGCCTACGGCCTGCGCCCGGTTGCCGAGATTCAGTTTGCCGACTACGTCTACCCCGCCACCGACCAGATCATCTCCGAAGCCGCCCGCCTGCGGTATCGCTCGGCCGGCCAGTTCACCGCGCCGCTGACCATGCGCATGCCCTGCGGCGGCGGCATCTACGGCGGCCAGACCCACAGCCAGAGTATCGAAGCGGTATTCACCCAGGTCTGCGGCCTGCGCACGGTGATGCCGTCCAACCCCTATGACGCCAAGGGCCTGCTGATCGCTTCCATCGAAAATGATGACCCGGTGATCTTTCTGGAGCCCAAGCGCCTGTACAACGGCCCGTTCGACGGCCATCACGACCGCCCGGTGACACCGTGGTCGAAGCACCCGCAAGCGCAGGTGCCGGACGGTTACTACACCGTCCCCCTGGACGTGGCCGCCATCGTGCGCCCCGGTTCGGCCGTGACGGTGCTGACCTACGGCACCACTGTGTACGTGTCGCAAGTAGCCGCCGAAGAAACCGGCATCGATGCCGAGGTCATTGACCTGCGCAGCCTGTGGCCGCTGGACCTGGAGACCATCGTCAAATCCGTGAAGAAGACCGGCCGTTGCGTGGTGGTGCATGAAGCCACGCGCACCTGCGGCTTTGGCGCCGAGCTGGTGGCGCTGGTGCAGGAGCATTGCTTCCACCACTTGGAAGCGCCGATCGAGCGCGTCACCGGGTGGGACACCCCCTACCCCCATGCGCAGGAGTGGGCGTATTTCCCAGGGCCGTCCCGCGTGGGCGCGGCGTTGAAACGGGTCATGGAGGTCTGAATGGGCACGCACGTTATCAAGATGCCGGACATTGGCGAAGGCATCGCAGAAGTTGAATTGTCGGTGTGGCATGTGAAGGTCGGCGACATGGTCGTCGAAGATCAGGTGCTGGCGGATGTGATGACCGACAAGGCGATGGTGGACATTCCCTCGCCGGTGCACGGCAAGGTGATTTCCCTCGGCGGCGAGCCGGGTGAAGTGATGGCCGTGGGCAGCATTCTGATCAGCATTGAAGTGGAAGGTGCGGGCAACGCCAAGGATGCGCGCGAGGCGGCGCCAGCGCCGGTGAAGGCGGCACCCGTTGTCGCCGCCAAACCGGCTGCGGTGGTGGAAAGCAAACCGGCACCCGTGGTCACCCCACAGGCCCCGGTGGAGCGCCATGCCGACGAGCGCCCTCTGGCCTCGCCCGCCGTGCGCAAGCATGCCTTGGACGCCGGGATTCAACTGCGGCTGGTGCAGGGCACGGGCCCTGCCGGGCGGGTTCTGCACGAAGACCTTGAGGCTTATCTGAAACAAGGTGCGGCGAAGCCGTCAACGGCCGCCAACCCCTACGCCGAACGCAACGACGAAGAACAGATCCCGGTGATCGGCATGCGCCGCAAGATCGCCCAGCGCATGCAGGACGCCACCCGGCGCGCCGCGCATTTCAGCTACGTGGAGGAAATCGACGTCACCGCCCTGGACGAGTTGCGTGTGCACCTCAACGAAAAACACGGCGCCACACGCGGCAAGCTGACGCTGCTGCCGTTTATCGTGCGGGCCATGGTCGTGGCACTGCGTGACTTCCCGCAGATCAACGCGCGTTACGACGACGAAGCCCAGGTCATCACTCGCCTTGGCGCGGTGCACGTGGGTGTCGCCACCCAGAGCGATGTGGGGTTGATGGTGCCGGTGGTGCGTCACTCCGAGGCGCGCAGCCTGTGGGGCAATGCCCAGGAAATCGCGCGTTTGGCCACCGCCGCACGCACTGGCAAGGCCAGTCGCGATGAGCTGTCCGGGTCGACGATCACCCTGACCAGCCTGGGCGCGCTGGGCGGGATTGTCAGCACGCCGGTGTTGAATCTGCCGGAAGTGGCGATCGTCGGCGTCAACCGCATCGTCGAACGGCCGATGGTGATCAAGGGCCAGATCGTGGTGCGCAAAATGATGAACCTCTCCAGCTCATTCGATCACCGCGTGGTCGATGGCATGGACGCGGCGCAATTCATCCAGGCCATTCGCGGCCTGCTCGAACAACCCGCCAGCCTGTTTCTGGAGTAAGGGCATGACGCAGACATTGCACACAACGCTGCTGATTATCGGCGGCGGCCCTGGCGGCTATGTGGCGGCTATTCGCGCCGGCCAACTGGGCATCCCGACCATCCTGGTAGAAGCCCAGGCACTGGGCGGCACGTGCCTGAATATCGGTTGCATTCCGTCCAAGGCCTTGATCCATGTGGCCGAGCAATTCCAGCAGACCGTGCACCACAGCCAGGGCTCGGCACTGGGCATCGAAGTGGACGTGCCGACCCTGGACATCGGCAAAAGCGTGGCCTGGAAAAACGCCATTGTCGACCGCCTGACCACGGGCGTCGCCGCCTTGCTCAAGAAGCATAAAGTGCAGGTGATTCACGGCTGGGCCAAGGTGGTAGACGGCAAGACCGTCGACGTCGGCGACCAGCGTATTCAGTGCGAGCACCTGCTGCTGGCCACCGGTTCGACCAGTGTCAACCTGCCGATGCTGCCGATTGGCGGGCCGATCATCTCGTCCACCGAAGCCCTGGCGCCGACCCGCGTGCCCAAGCGCCTGATCGTGGTCGGCGGCGGGTACATCGGCCTGGAGCTGGGGATTGCCTATCGCAAACTGGGGGCCGAGGTCAGCGTGGTCGAGGCGCAGGATCGTATCCTGCCGGCCTACGACGCGGAGCTGACGCAGCCGGTTAACGAATCCCTCAAGCAGTTGGGCGTAAAGCTGTACCTCAAGCACAGCGTGACCGGTTTCGAGCACAACTGCCTGCAGGTGCGTGCCCCCAATGGCGACACACTGTCGCTGGAGACCGATCAAGTGCTGGTGGCCGTCGGTCGCAAACCCAACACCCTGGGCTGGAACCTCGAAGCGTTGAACCTTGAGATGAACGGCGCGGCGATCCGGATCGACAGCCGTTGCCAGACCAGCATGCGCAATGTGTATGCCATCGGCGACCTGAGCGGCGAACCGATGCTGGCGCACCGCGCCATGGCCCAGGGCGAAATGGTTGCCGAACTGATCAGCGGTCAACACCGCGAATTCAACCCGGCGGCGATTCCGGCGGTGTGTTTTACCGACCCGGAACTGGTGGTCGTCGGCAAGACCCCGGACGAGGCAGCGGCCGCGGGCCTGGACTGCATCGTGGCGAGCTTCCCGTTCGCCGCCAATGGCCGGGCCATGACCCTGGAGTCGAAAACCGGCTTCGTGCGGGTGGTGGCGCGACGTGACAACCACCTGATCGTGGGCTGGCAGGCCGTGGGGGTGGGTGTGTCCGAGCTGTCCACCGCCTTCGGCCTGAGCCTGGAAATGGGCGCACGCCTGGAAGACGTGGCCGGCACCATCCACGCCCACCCGACCTTGGGTGAGGCGGTACAGGAAGCCGCGCTGCGGGCCTTGGGTCACGCGTTGCACCTTTGAAGGGGGTGCTAAGGCACCGGCTTATGAAGTATTGTTGCGCCCATTCAGAAAAAAACCGACTTGACCAAAGATAGAGGGTGTCATGGGTAACGAGAGCATCAATTGGGACAAGCTGGGTTTTGACTACATCAAGACCGACAAGCGGTTTCTCCAGACCTGGAAAAACGGCGAATGGCAAGACGGCACCCTGACCGACGACAACGTGCTGCACATCAGCGAGGGCTCCACTGCCCTGCACTATGGCCAGCAGTGCTTTGAAGGCCTGAAGGCCTATCGCTGCAAGGACGGCTCGATCAACCTGTTCCGTCCGGACCAGAACGCCGCGCGCATGCAGCGCAGCTGTGCCCGTCTGCTGATGCCGCATGTGCCGACCGACGCGTTCATCGACGCCTGCAAACAAGTGGTCAAGGCCAACGAGCGGTTCATCCCGCCGTACGGCAGCGGCGGCGCGCTGTATCTGCGCCCGTTCGTGATCGGCACCGGCGACAACATTGGCGTGCGCACTGCGCCGGAGTTCATCTTCTCGGTGTTCTGCATTCCAGTCGGCGCCTACTTCAAGGGCGGCCTGGTGCCCCATAACTTCCAGATCTCCACCTTCGACCGTGCCGCCCCGCAGGGCACCGGCGCCGCCAAGGTCGGTGGCAACTACGCCGCCAGCCTGATGCCGGGCTCGGAAGCGAAAAAATCCGGCTTTGCCGACGCGATCTACCTGGACCCGATGACCCACTCGAAAATCGAAGAGGTCGGCTCGGCCAACTTCTTCGGGATCACCCACGACAACAAGTTCATCACGCCGAAGTCGCCTTCGGTGCTGCCAGGCATCACCCGCCTGTCGCTGATCGAACTGGCCCAGACCCGCCTGGGCCTGGAAGTGGTCGAGGGCGAAGTGTTCATCGACAAACTGTCCGACTTCAAAGAAGCCGGCGCCTGCGGCACCGCTGCGGTGATCTCGCCGATCGGCGGCATCCAGTACAACGGTCAGTTGCACGTGTTCCACAGCGAGACCGAAGTGGGCCCAATCACCCAGAAGCTCTACAAAGAGCTGACCGGTGTGCAGACCGGCGACGTTGAAGCGCCAGCGGGTTGGATCGTCAAAGTCTAAGCAACGACGCAAAAGCCCGGGGGCAGGCTTGCTGCAATGCAGGCTTGCCCTGTGCTGAACACACTTTCCCTGTGGTCAACACACTCACCCCGTGGTGAGCAGGCTTGCCCTGCGCTGGGCTGCAAAGCAGCCCCACGGGTTCCCCAGTGAACCTGGCCCGCAGCTCCCTTCCCCCATCTCCTATCGGCATTCTCAAGACTGACGCGGAATATTCTCCGCAATCTTCCTGCCCATGCTGATCCTCGGCTCCATCCCATACCCCAGCGCCTCGTAGAAGCCCACCACCGCATCATTGCCGCTGGTGATCTGCAGGTTGATCTTCATGCACCCCAGAGCGGTCAACGCCTGTTCCGCATGCCGCACCAACGAGGCCCCCAGACCGTGCCGACGATAATCTGCGCGCACCGCCACCGAATACAGCCAGCCACGATGCCCGTCGTACCCGGCGAGCACCGTACCGACCACGGCTTTTTTGTCCGTTGCCACAAAGAACAACCCGTCGTTGACCGCCAGCTTCTTGTCGATCGCCAGGCTTGGCAGATTATGGGCAGTGTCATAGCCAAATGCCTCGCGCCATAACTCAATCACTTGCGCGCGGTGCGCACGGTCGCGATACGGCCCGATGGGATGGCGGGATAACAACGTCTTCTCCATCACCAGCGTGCGTTCGTTGCCATGGTAGACGTCGCGCACCGTATGGAACCCAAGCTTGGTGTAGAAGGGTTCGGCCGTCAGCGAAGCAGGCACGCTCAACACCGTCACGCCGGCTTCGCGGGCGCGCAGCTCAATGTCGAGTATCAGCAAGCGGCCGATGCCCTGCCCTTGCAGCGCCGGGTTGACGAACACCGAGCGCACCACATGCCCATCCAGCGCCGCAGTGGCGACGATCACTTGATCCTGCATCGCCACCAGCACCAGGCGGCGCTTGAGCAGTTCCAGCACCGCCTCCGGCGTGAAATTACGCGCGACCCGTGCAATCACATCCGCCGCGTAATCCCGCGCATTGCTGCTGTGCAAGGCCGCCAGAATAACCTGGCTTATTTCTTGGGCATCGGTGGGCTGGGCGAGACGAACGGCGGTCGACATTGGCTCTCCTTCCTCAATCAGATTTGATGACCGTTACCCTACCACTATGAATCCGCCGCGATGTTCACCACGGCGACCAGTTGCTCGTGTGCATCGCGGTAACCCAGCCAGTACCTGCGGCTGCAACGCCAACCTGGCGGCAAGGGGTGCTGCAACTCTTCACGCGCTTCGGTTGGCCTCGCGGGCTCGCCGTTGACGGCGCTGAAGTAATCCGCCGCACGCTCGAAAAAACCTGAAGCTCGGCCTCATCGCCAATCCCCAGCTCAACGACCCGAACGTTCTCGCGGGTACACTTGATATCCATCTCGCTCAGCCGTGCTCATTCATCCCGTGTCAGCACTTCCAGCAGCTCGATCTCAAACCGCAAATTGCTGTTGGGCGTAATATGCGCACCCATCGAACGCTCGCCATATGCCAAGTGCGCCGGCACAAACAACGTGCGCACGCCCCCCACCTGCATCCCCATCAAGCCTTGATCCCATCCCTTGATCACACGTCCGGTGCCGATTACACACTGGAACGGCTTGCCCCGCGCCCACGACGAATCGAACACCGTGCCATCTTCCAGCGTGCCGGTGTACTGGGTAGTGATCAGCGCGCCCTTGACCACGGCTTTGCCGTCGCCCAGGCGGATGTCGGTGATTTGAAGTTCGTTGGGGGTCATGGGTGTTCTCGTTGAATACGCAGAGGGTGGGGTTTTCCCGGAAACGGCAACGAATAATACAGAAACACGCGGCAGACCACCTTTTGAAGTAGGCGCAATGAGCATTCCGTTTTGGAGCACGTCGCCCTGGCCCGCAGAAACAGACGACAACACAATAGGAACCGTCTGACTACCCATTAAACATCGTGTCGCCTCTTATAAACACTCAACCACCGTCGGTTGCATAACAATAAGAGGTCACACCCATGATCGAACCCAATAGCCCCGCGCGCGTTGCCGTTATTCAACTTGACCCGCAGGTCGGCATGGCCAACAAAGCCAACAACCTGCGTCAAACGCTGACGCTGGCAACAGAAGCCGTAAACGGCGGCGCCAATTTGATCGTATTGCCCGAACTGTCCAATTGCGGCTATTTCTTCAGCAGTCGCCAGGACGCTTTCGACCACGCAGAGGAGGTTCCCGAGGGAAACAGCGTCAGAGCCTGGGCCGATTTTGCTTGCACGCATCAAGTCTATCTGGTGGCTGGCCTGAGTGAGATCGAGGGCAAGCAGTTGTTCAATACCGCGGTGCTCGTGGGGCCAGAAGGGTTTATCGGGAAATACCGTAAAGCCCATTTATGGAACCTGGAGAAGCTGTGGTTCACCCCTGGCAATGTGGGCTTTCCCGTGTTTGAAACCCCCATCGGGCGCATTGGCCTGTTGATCTGCTGGGATATCTGGTTCCCGGAAGTCCCGCGTATTCTCAGCCAGCAAGGGGCGGATATCATTTGCAGCCTGAACAATTGGGTGTGGACCCCACCACCGCTGTTCGACGACGCGGGCAAATGCATGGCGTCCTACCTCACGATGACCGCCGCCCACGTCAACAACGTGTTCATTGCCGCCGCCAGCCGCATCGGTGAAGAGCGAGACGCGCGCTACCTGGGTTGCTCGTTGATCGCCGGGACCAATGGCTGGCCGATAGGCACGGTGGCGTCGGCCAATCGGCAGGAGATCCTGTTCGCCGACATCGATATCACCAGCGCCCGCAGCGCGCCGATCTGGAACAGCCTCAACGACCTGCAACGTGACCGTCGCAATGACCTTTACGATCAGATGCTTGGATATTCCCAGCATCCTGCCCTGCCGCGCTGATCGGAGGGCGAACAACGGAGACGTCATTTTCCAAGACCACAGCCATGCGTTCACGCGCGGAAACGGCTGTGCTGGTCCTCGGCTTGCTGAGCCTGCTGCTGGTGCTCTGGGTTTCAATCAGTCACGGTGGTGCCTGGCCCGGCTAAAACGAGTTGCTGACAAGCCTGCCCCATCCTGCCGCATGGCTGCGCTGGATCGTGGGGGACATCAGCGAAGTCGCCTTCTATAAACACGAACTCGCGTCCCTGGGGCTGCTGTCCGGAGCGTATCTGGCGTGGTGGGCGAGCAAACGCGGTAAAGCCTGACAAGGCTTTTCCATTGCCTATGGCACTGGACTCTGGCCATGGCTGATAACCAGTTCGTTAATGGGGCTGCTGCTGAGCAACCTATTGTGGGGCTGGAGCGTCACCGCGCAGACCTGGCAACCCACGTTTGCAGCCTTCGTGTCACTGCCGGCAGCGATGGTGCTGATGTTCGGCGGCGGTTGGAAGGTGGCGGTCAATGGTGCGGTGTTGGGGGCGGTACTGGTCACCCCGGCGTGCTTATTGATCGTCAACTATGTGTGTGTACCGCTGGCGCTGCCGATCGTGATCGGCAATGTGCTGGGGATGGCGGTCGGCAGCGTCATTGCGTTTCTGCTCTGTCGACGCATACCGGCGTTGGTACGATCGGACTACATCGCCCCCAGTAAACCGAGCCCGGCACAGCCACCCACATACGGCGTGGCATGGAGCCTGCGTCGCGTGCTGGCAGACTTTTCCGAAGCGCCCTTCTTCGGCAATGAGCTGGCGAGCCTGGGCTTGTTGGCGGGAGTATTGCTGGCATATGCGCTCAACCCGATGAGTCCCGGCTACGGTTCCGGTCTGATCTTGCACCTGGTGGGCGCGCAGGCGCTGACCTCTGCCATCGGCGTGGTGATCTGGCGATCTCAATGGATCAAACACGGCTGGTACCCCACCTACGTGCCACTGGTTTCGGTGGTGCCCGCAGCAGTGTTGACCTACGGCGGGAGTTGGACCGTGATGGCCTCAAGCGCACTGTTCGGTGCATTGATTGCACCGCCGTTGGCCTATGCCCTGGCTCGGCGATTACCCCCGTACGTTCACCCCTACATCGGCAACGTACTTTCAATGGCCCTGAGCACCTTGATGATAGTGCCTCTGGTGGGTTGATTAGCCGCATAACCTGAGGCTTGCCTGCCATGCCGGGCTCTATCCGCTTGCAGACTGCAGCGTGAGCGTCATCTATCGCAGGCAAGCCTCACATCCTTAACCACCACGCCCTCGGGCTCCTCGGCGGCGAAGGTTGAGGGTGGCACTCGCGTGCTTGCATCCACGCAGACACGCCGCCTCATCGGGTGCATTCGCACCCCATGCCCGGCAAGTTCTCTGCACTATCCTCACGCCCAGGTGTCGTACTCCCAAGCGCCCAACACCCCAAGGAGAACCCATGACCCAGGATGTGCTCGCCAAAGAAACCAACCGCCGCCAACTGCAACAGATCATCTCCGGGTTGTCCGATGGGATCATTCTTGCAGAGGTTGACCAGACCATCCTGTGGGCCAACGAAGCCGCGCTGACGATGCACGGCGTGGACGATGTACAGGCATTGGGCGCCAACACCCAGGCGTATGCCGAGCGTTTCGCCCTGCGTTATCGCAATAACCATCCGGTGCAGTTGGACAACTACCCGTTGGCGCGTGCGGCGGCGGGCGATGAGTTCAGCGACGTGGTGGTGGAAGTCACGCCCACCGCCGACCCGGACAAAACCTGGGTCCACCGCCTGCGCAGCCTGGTGATCACCGACTCCCACGGTGAGCCGGAGTTACTCGTGCTGGTGCTCAGCGATGCCACCGAATGGGCCAGCGCCGAGCAACGTTTCGAAAAAACCTTCAACGCCAACCCGGCGCCGGCGGTGATCTGCCGCTTGAGCGACTTGCGCTACATCAAGGTGAACCAGGGTTTTCTGGAAATGACCGGCTACAACCGCGACCAGGTCATCGGCAAGTCGGTGTATGAGCTGGATGTGCTGGAACAGGCCGAGCGCAAGGACCTGGCCATTCAGCGCCTGGGCGAAGGCGCGACCATCCCGCAGATGCAGGCCGAGCTCAGGCTGCCTGAAGGCGGCAGCAAACTGGTGATCGTCGCCGGCCAGCCGCTGGACATGAACGAGGAAGACTGCATGCTGTTTTCGTTCATGGACCTGGAGCCGCGCCGCAAAGCGGAAATCGCCCTGCGCCAGAGTGAGGAACGCTTTGCCAAATCATTTCGTCTCACGCCGGTACCGACCCTGGTGTGCAATGCCGCCAATCGCCAAGTGGTGGACGTCAACGAAGCCTTTATGAGCATCACGGGCTATATCAGCGAAGAACTGATCGGTAAATCCATCGAAGACATCGACTTTATCGACAGCCCCACGGCCGGCGCGCAGCTGTTCACCACATTGGAAAAAGCCGGCAACCTTGACGGCCAGGACCTCAAGGTGCGCAAAAAAGGCAGCGAGGTGATCGACTGCGTGGTGTCCGCCGACACCGTGATCATCCAGGACGTGCCCTGCTACCTGCTAGTGCTGATGAACATCACCGAACGCAAACGCTCGGAACTGGAGCTGGTGTCGGCCATCGAGGAAGTGATGCAGGACGCCTCGTGGTTCAGCCAGACCCTGATCGAAAAACTGGCCAACGCCAAGAGCGTCAACAGCCCCAACCTGCCAAACGTCAGCTTTACCGACCTCACTGCACGCGAGCGCGATGTGCTGGGTCTGATCTGCGAAGGCCTGGCCGACAAAGAAATCGCCTCGCGCCTGAAGCTGGCGCCCAACACCGTGCGTAACCATGTGGCCACGGTGTACTCCAAGCTGGGGGTGCACAGCCGCAGCGCCGCCATGGTCTGGGCCCGTGAACGCGGGCTTTTTGCTGGGGACCTGCGCCTGAAAAACAAGCCGTGAGAGTGCAAATGCACTAGTGCATCTAGTGCGAATTCGCCTTATGGCGCGACGGTTCGATCAATAACCTTTAAGGCGTCGACGTATAACGCCCTGAAGGAATCTGCATGTTTACCCTCGCCCAACTGCGAAATTGCATCGAAGAAGGCTTGTCGCCGTTGACCTGCGAATTCACCCTGTGCCGGGACGCGTCCTTGACCCTCAAGGTCTACGACGCCGAAACCGGCCGGGTGGATCTGGTGGTCACCGGGATCAGCACCAATCGGCTGCAGACCCCGCAAGAAGTGGAAAAAATGGTCGAAGAACTGCGCTATGAGCTGCAAAGCAATAGCGTGGGCACGCTCACCTTGAAGGATTCGCCTTCAACGACGAACCAATGAAATAGAACACCCCGCCCCCAACGATAAATGCCCCCAGCATGTAGAACATGGTGTGGGCCGGGAAGCTGGCCAACACCAGCCCACACAAGACCGGCCCCAGCGCCGCGCCCAGGTTGGACAGGTTCTGCGCCCCGTAATACATGCCACGCAGGTGGTCCGGGGCGATCCGGTCGATAAACATGTACTCGGCCGGAAACACGATGATTTCCCCTACGGTAAACACCGCCATCGCCAGCACCCACCACAGCACGCTGGTGGACAGCGCAAAACCGATCAAGCCGAACATAAACATGCTCAAGCCGAGCATCAGCCACTGGCTGAGGTGACGGTGCGAGATGCGCCGACCAATCACGTACTGCAAGGCGATGACCAGCACCGCGTTGGTCGTGAGCACCGCACTGATGACGGTGTAGGTGTATTGCGCCGTGGTAGTGGTCACCAGGTACTGCGAGAGGTACGCGGTGAACTGGCCGAACACCACCGCACTGAGCACGCCGCCAAGGGTGAAGCACACCAGCCGATGGTCGCGCAGCAGCACGCGGCCGACGGCGAGGAATGACACCGGTTTTTGCGCAACGTCGACGGTAGTCAAAGTGCGGTCACCCCAGCGCCAATACAGCGCGAAAAACCCCGCGCCCAACAACGCCGAGAGCACAAATGGCAGGCTGATATCGACGTTGGCGATCATCGCGCCAAAAAACGGCCCGACTGCATAGCCAATATTGGTGAGGGTGTACTTGATGGAAAACACTTCACTGCGGGCGTCTTCCGGCAACAGGCTGGCGAAACCGGCCTTGACCGCAATATCGATGACCGCGTAGGCCAGGTTGATCAGGATCAGGCAGCTGTAGAACGCCCAGATATGGGTGGCCAACACGGTGCCGATAAACCCCAGCACAAACAGCGCGCTGAGGCCGAGCAACAGCCGATAGCTGTTGATGCGGTCGACCAGAAAGCCGCCATACACACTCAATAACGAGCCGACGATCAGCGAACTGCCGATCACCAGACCGACCTGGGTAATGTCGAGGGCGAAGTGATGGGTGAGGTAGATCACCAGGTATGGAAATGTGATGGCCTTGGCCAGCGTGAGCAGCAACGTGGCGCACAGCAACAGGTTTACGGTGCGCGGGTAGTTTCTTATTGTGGCAAGCATCCTGCTCTCATTCCTGGAAGGTAACGCGACCGTTGCGGCCGGTTACCTTAACGCAAGCACAAGACAAAAAGGAGGCTCACTTCTTGACCGGCGTGATCTCCAGAATGGTGCCGTTGGTGGTCTTGAGCAGCACGTATTTATCGCCGACCCGCGCCCATTGGCTTTCTTCTTCGGGTTGTTTGAGGCCGCGCTTTTTCCAGTCGCTGACCGCCGATTCCTTGCGCATCAGGACATCCGGCGCGCGGTCGCCTTCCTTCAAATCACGGGCGTTGATGTTGGAAGGCTGCACGGTTTCCTGGGGCGTATCACCGGCCTGGACCACAAAGCTGGCGGTGGACAGGCTGGCGGCGACTAAAACACAAGCAACGAGGGACTTGGACTTCATGGGTGCTCCTTCAATGAATGACGCGTACCCAGGTTCCGACCGCGGGTGAGCGCAATCATTCAGCCAAACTGCAGGCGCTGCGCTGACGTGGAATGGCGACGGTTCTCCCGCACAACGCTTCAGTCATTGCCTGCGTGAAATTTATCCTGTAATTTTTCATGAAATTATTCGATATAAATTTCATGAACCAACAACAAGAACTCGCCACCCTCGCCGCGCTGATCCACGACCTGCGCAAGCACAAGAAGCTCACCCTGGCCCATTTGGCACACAAGATCGAGCGCTCGGTGGGTTTCCTGTCACAGGTGGAGCGCGGTTTGTCGCGCCCGACGGTGGCGGATTTGACCGCCATCAGCCATGCCCTCGACGTGCCCACCACCTACTTCTACAGCCAACCCAAACCCAAGGCCGTGGACTGGATCACCCGCCCCAACGAACGGCGCACTGTGTATTACGCCAACGGGATCACCGACATCCTCGTCTCCCCCAGCATGAACGGCGCGTTCTCGATGCTCGACAGCCTGCTCGCCCCCGGCGCCAACAGCGGTGAGCAGACCATGAGCGATCGTGCCGAACAGGCTGGTTTCGTGCTGGAGGGTGAATTGACGCTGTGGGTCGAAGGTGAGGCCGACGCGGTCACCCTGCGCCAAGGCGACAGCTTCCATCTGGCCAGCTTCGCCCATTGCCGCTACGCCAACCTGACTGACCTGCCCGCCCGCGTGTTGTGGGTTTACAACTAGGAGCTGCACCCGTGAAAAGCCATGCCGCCACGTTACTGGCCGAAGTACGGACCTTTCGCCAGCACCATCCCGACGTGCGTTACGTCGACCTGATCGCCCTGGACATTCCCGGGCATTTCTACGGCAAGCGTTACCCGATCGAGATGCTGGAAAAGGTCGCCGCCGGCAGCCCGCTGAAGCTGCCGCAAAACGCCGTGCTGCTGGGCGCACAAGGCGGGTTGTTCAAGATCGGCGATTACTGTTTCAACGACGGCGACCCGGACGCCAACCGCCGCCTGGTACCGGGCACGCTGAAGCCGGTGAACTGGGAGTCGCAACCGTTGGGGCAGATGCTGATTACCTCCGATGGCACCGAAGCACCCATCGAATTCGAACCTCGGGAAGTCCTGGCCAAGGTGCTCGAGCGCCTGCAGCACAAGGGCATTCACCCGGTGGTGGCGTTCGAGCTGGAGTTCTACCTGTTCGACAAGAAGCTCGACAACGGCCTGCCGCAATGTGCCCGCGACCCGTTAAGCGATGATGCCGACGACCAGCCCACCCTGCACATCGAACGCCTGTCGCGTTTCAGCGAAGTGCTCGACGACATGGCGCAGACCGCCAAAGACCAGGGCATCGATATCACCGTGATCACCGCCGAACTCGGCCCGGGCCAGTTCGAGATCAACTTCGGCCACCTCGACGACGGCCTGCGCGCCGCCGACTGGGCCGCCCTGTTCTGCCGCAGCACCCGTGGCGTGGCGCTCAAGCACGGTTATCGCGCCAGCTTCATGGCCAAGCCCTACCTGCAATTTCCCGGCAGCGGCATGCATGTGCATGTCAGCCTTTACGACGCAGCCGGCAATAACCTGCTGGCCGCCCATCAGCAGCAACCGCTGCGCCACGCCGTGGCCGGTTGCCTGGACCTGCTGCCACACTGCATGCCGATCTTCTCGCCCAACCACAATGCCTTCCGCCGCCTGGGCGGCACGGTCAACGCCGCTACCCGCGCCTGCTGGGGCTTTGAAGACCGTGATGCGTGTGTGCGCATCCCTGAGTCCGACCCCCGTAACCTGCGCATCGAACACCGCCTGGCCAGCGCCGACGCCAACCCGTACCTGGTGCTTGCGGCGATTCTCGTCGGTCTGGAGCATGGCCTTGAAACCAAACAGGAGCCCATCGCGCCCCTGAACGAGGACCGTACCAGCGGCACCGCTTTCCCCGTGGAAATGCTCGACGCCGTGCGCGCCATGCAGCATCAAGCGGTGTTGCGCGATAAGCTGGGCGCTGAATTTGTCGACGTGTACTGCGAGAACAAACGCCAGGATCATCTGGCCTTCCAACAAGAGATCCACGCGCGGGAATACCGCTGGTTCCTCTGACTCAACCGCCATGGAATCACCGATGAGCGAACAACGCGCCCCGGCCCTCAAGGACATCTTCAACGTCGAACGCCTGCAACACATCGCCACCGAAATGACGGCCGTGTACCCGGCGTTCGACGCCAGGAGCTTCCTTGAGCACGCCACGGCGGGGCTCGCCGAACTGTCGGTGATGCAGCGCATGGCGCGGGTCAGCGAAAGCCTGCATGCGGTCATACCGCTGGATTACCCGCAGACCCTCGAACGGCTGTACGCCCTGGCGCCACGTTTGAACAGCGCGTTTGTCAGCCTGTTCCTGCCGCATTACGTGGCGAGTTACGGCCTGGCCGACTTCACGCGCTCCATGGCGGCGCTCAAGTACTTCACGGCCTTTGGCTCCGCCGAGTTCGCGGTACGCCCGTTCTTGCAGCACGACCTGACGCGCACCCTGGCGGTGATGCAGCAATGGTCACAGGATGACAACGAACACGTGCGCCGGCTGGCCAGCGAAGGCTCGCGGCCGCGGCTGCCGTGGTCGTTCCGCCTGGCCGAGGTGCAAGCCAACCCCGCGCTGTGCGCCCCGATCCTCGACAACCTCAAGGCCGACCCGAGCCTGTATGTACGCAAATCGGTGGCCAACCACCTCAACGACATCACCAAGGACCATCCCGAGTGGGTCCTCAGCCTGATCGAAGGCTGGTCACTGGCTAACCCCCACACCGCCTGGATCGCCCGGCATGCGCTGCGCAGCCTGATCAAGCAAGGCAACACCCGTGCGTTGACGATCATCGGCGCAGGGGCCCGGGCCGAGGTGACGCTGCATGAATTAAGCGTCACACCGGCGGTGATCAACCTGGGCGAACGGATCAACCTGTCGTTCGGCTTGGAGTCGCTCTCCAGTTCCGCGCAGAAGCTGGTGGTGGATTACGCCATTGAGTACGTCAAAAGTGCCGGACACAGCGCGACCAAAGTGTTCAAGCTCAAGGCCTTTACGCTGGGGCCCGGCGAGACGCAACGCATCAGCCGCGAACAGCATATTCGTGAGCTGACCACCCGCAAGCACTACCCCGGCCGGCATGTGGTGCATGTGATGGTCAACGGCGAGCGGTTGGGCAGTAGCGAGTTTGAACTGCGCGATTGACGCGGTTCAGTGACCCTGGGCAGGTTGATCCGGTGGCTTCAATCGGGTTGGCCGAGCAGCAGTTTTTGCTCCCGCGCGCACAATTCCACCACGTAATCCCACAACACCCGCAGTCGCACCGACTTGTGCAGTTCGCGGCGCGAGCTGATCCAGTAACTGCGCTGGATGCTCTCTCCCGGCAGTAACGCCACCAGGCCCGGATCACCCGCGGCCATGAAACACGGCAGCACCGCGATGCCCAAGCCGGAACGCGCCGCCTGATGCTGGGCGATCACGCTGGTGCTGTGGAATACCACCTTAGGGTTGCGGCAAAAGCTGCTGAGCAATTTCAGTTCCTGGCTGAACAGTAAGTCATCCACGTAATCGATCCAGGCATGGGCGGCAAGGTCTTCGCGCTTTTCGATGGGCGGGTTGCGCGCCAGGTAAGCCCGGCTGGCGTAGAGGGCCAGGCGGTAATCCGTGAGTTTGCGGGTCACCAACTGATCGACGCTGGGGCGCTCAAGGTGGATGCTGATTTCCGCTTCGCGGTTGAGGATGCTCACAAAGCGCGGCACCGCCACCAGCTCCACTTCCAACCCCGGATAACGCTCGAACAGCCCGCCCATGCGCCCGGCCAGAAACATCACCCCCAGGCCTTCGGCCACGCCCAGGCGGATCTTGCCCAGGGGCGCAGCAGAATGGGTGAGCTCGTCTTCGGCCAGCAGCGCAAGGTTTTCCATGGCTTCGGCGTGCTTGAGCAGGGCTTCGCCGGAGGGGGTCAGCTCGTAGCCTTGGGCATGCTGCACGAACAATGCGGTGCCAAGGCTTTTCTCGATGGCCTCGATATGCCGGGCCACGGTGGCGTGAGTGGTCTTCAGGCGCTGCGCGGCGGTCAGCAGGCGGCCGCTGCGCTGCAACTCAAGAAAGAACCGCAGATCATTCCAGTCAAACATCTCGCCTTCTCCCTCGGGCATAACCCTCTATGGCTCACGACAAACGTTCGCCGGTCGGAAGGGTTCGTGTCCAGCCGATGCGCTGTTTAAAAACGCACAGCAGCTGGGTAAAAACTAACATTTTTAAGACGAAAACTAACAACTAGGATGGGGCCAATAAGAAAAACAAGCGAGACCTCAGATGTCCATTGCAACTGCGCAATACGATTACGTGGTAGTAGGCGCCGGCCCCGCAGGCTGCCTGCTGGCCAATAGACTGTCCGCCAACCCCGCCCACCGCGTGCTGCTGCTTGAAGCCGGTGGTCGCGACAATTATCCCTGGATCCATATCCCCGTCGGCTACCTGTTCTGCATCGGTAACCCGCGCACCGACTGGTGCTTCAAGACCGAAGCCCAGGAGGGCCTGCAAGGTCGCGCGCTGAGTTACCCACGGGGCAAAGTGCTGGGCGGCTGCTCGTCCATCAACGGCATGATTTATATGCGCGGTCAGGCCCAGGACTACGACGGCTGGGCCGCTGAAGGCAACCCGGGGTGGGCCTGGAATGACGTCTTGCCGCTGTTCAAACAGAGTGAAAACCACTTTGCTGGCAGCTCGGAGTTCCATAGTGACGGCGGTGAATGGCGGGTTGAACAGCAGCGGCTGTCGTGGCCGATCCTGGATGCCTTCCGCGAGGCGGCAGCGCAGAGCGGCATCGCCAATGTCAGCGACTTCAACGGCGGCGATAACGAAGGCTGCGGCTACTTCCAGGTCAACCAGAAAGCCGGGGTGCGCTGGAATGCGGCCAAGGCGTTTCTCAAGCCGATCCGCCAACGGCCCAACCTGACGGTGCTGACGGACGTGGAGGTAGACCGCGTGGTGTTGGACAACGGCCGCGCCTCAGCCGTGGTCGGGCGTCAGCATGGGCAGCAAGTCACGTGGCAGGCGCGCAAGGAAATCATCCTGTGCGCGGGCTCAGTCGGCTCGCCAGGCATTTTGCAGCGCTCGGGGATAGGCCCCGCCAGCGTGCTCAAGCCACTGGGCATCAATGTGTTGCACGAACTGCCCGGCGTCGGCGGCAACCTGCAGGACCACCTGCAACTGCGGCTGATCTACAAACTGGAAAACGCCCGTACCCTGAACCAGATCGCCGGCACCGTGTGGGGCAAGATGGGCATGGGCCTGCGCTACCTCTATGACCGCAGCGGTCCGTTGTCGATGGCGCCCAGCCAGCTCGGTGCGTTTGCCCGCTCCGGCCCGGAACAGACCTCGGCCAACCTTGAATACCATGTGCAGCCGCTGTCCCTGGAACGTTTCGGCGAACCTTTGCATGGGTTCCCGGCCTTCACCGCATCGGTGTGCGACCTGCGTCCGCAGAGCCGTGGGCGTATCGATATCCGCTCGGCCAACCCGGCAGACGCGCCGCTGATCTGCCCCAACTACCTCAGCCATCCGGAGGATCTGCGCGTCGCCGCCGACGCCATTCGCCTGACTCGACGCATCGTCGCCGCACCGGCCCTGAGCCGCTTCAACCCGATTGAGTACCTGCCGGGCGACGCGCTGCAAACCGAAGCAGAACTGCACGAAGCCGCCGCACGCATCGGCACGACGATCTTCCATCCGGTGGGCACCTGCCGCATGGGCAGCGACAAAGACGCCGTGGTCGATGCGCAACTGCGCGTGCATGGCGTGCCCGGCCTGCGTATCGCGGATGCCTCGATCATGCCGCGCATCACGTCCGGCAACACCTGTTCACCCACGCTGATGATCGCGGAGAAAGCCGCGCAGCTGATCCTTTCGCCGACTACAAGGAGCCTCGTCCCGGAGAAAGAACTGGTTCATGCAATCTGAATAGCGGCGCCGCACCTGGCGCCGACAGTGGAACAACAATAAATAATCACTGTGAGGGCTACCCGATGTCAGAACACGCTCAAACCCTGGGCTCGTCGATAGACGCGAGCACCAGCAACGACTCCAAGAAAGTCATCTTCGCCTCGTCCCTGGGGACGGTGTTCGAGTGGTATGACTTTTTCCTCTACGGCGCCCTGGCGGCGGTGATCAGCAAGCAATTCTTTGCCGGGGTCAACGACACCACCGCGTTCATCTTCGCCTTGATGGCGTTCGCGGCCGGCTTTGTGGTGCGGCCCTTCGGCGCGCTGGTATTCGGCCGCCTGGGTGACATGATCGGGCGCAAATATACGTTTCTGGTGACTATCATCCTCATGGGGGTGGCCACTTTCTGCGTCGGTTTGTTGCCGACCTACGCCAGCATCGGCATTGCGGCGCCGATCATCCTGATCGTGCTGCGCATGCTGCAGGGCCTGGCGCTGGGCGGCGAATACGGCGGCGCGGCGACCTATGTGGCCGAACACGCGCCGGCGGGCAAACGCGGTTTCCACACCAGTTGGATTCAATCCACCGCAACCATCGGCCTGTTGTTGTCGCTGTTGGTGGTGCTGGCCTGCCGTTACTTCACCGGTGACCAGTTCGAAGTGTGGGGCTGGCGGATTCCGTTCCTGTTTTCCATCGTGCTGCTGGGTATTTCCACCTGGATCCGCATGAGCCTGCACGAGTCGCCGGCCTTCCTGAAAATGAAAGAGGAAGGCAAGGCCAGCAAGTCCCCGATCCGTGAGTCCTTCGGCAAATGGGAAAACCTCAAGGTGGTGCTGATCGCCCTGTTCAGCATCAACGGCGGGCAAGCGGTGACCTTCTACGCGGCGCAGTTTTATGTGCTGTTCTTCCTCACCCAGTTCCTGAAGATGGACCCCGCACTGGCCAACATGCTGCTGATCATCAGCGTGGTGATCGGCGCGCCGTTCTTTATCTTCTTTGGCTGGCTGTCGGACAAGATCGGGCGCAAGCCGGTGCTGATGCTCGGCCTGTTGCTGGCGACCGTGCTCTACTTCCCGATCTTCAAAAGCCTGGCGCACTACACCAACCCTGCGATGGACCATGCCAGCCGCCAGGCGCCAATCACCGTGCTGGCCGACCCGGCCACCTGCACCTTCCAGTTCGACCCGGTGGGCAAGGCGCGCTTTGACAGCCCGTGCGACAAAGTCAAGACGTTCCTGGTCAAGCAAGGCCTGCCCTACAGCAGCGTCGCCGCACCCGCCGGCAGCCCGGTGCAGGTGAGCGTCGGCGAAGTGCGCATCGACGGCTTTGACGAAAAAGCCCTGCGCGGCGCCGTGACCCTGGCCGGCTACCCGTCTTCGGCGGATATGGCCCAGGTCAACAAGGTGATGGTGGTAGTGCTGATCGTGGCGCTGATCCTGATCGCCGCCATGTGCTACGGCCCGCTGGCGGCGCTGATGGTGGAACTGTTCCCGACCCGCATCCGCTACACCTCGATGTCCCTGCCCTACCACATCGGTAACGGCTGGTTCGGCGGGTTCCTGCCGACCGTATCGTTTGCCCTGGTGGTGTACACCGGCGATATCTTTTATGGCTTGTGGTACCCGGTGGTGATTACGGGTGTGAGCCTGATCGTGGGGCTGTTCTGCCTCAAAGAAACACGCCATGTCGATATCGATAACAACTGAGTGAGATTCAAGCAGGGCGCGGCAAGCGGCAAGCTAAAGCGATTGTGCTTTGCTTGCCGCTTGCAGCTTGCCGTTTGCAACTTGAAGCTGTACATCCATACAGATAATGGTTGCCGAATCAGCGTCGACTGAGCATGCTGCACCGCATCGACCCGATCTGATGTGACGACCATGCGGCTGTACCTCTGTGAAAAACCCTCCCAGGCCAAGGACATCGCGGCCGTGCTCGGCGCCGGTCGCCGGGGCGATGGATGCTGGCTGGGTAACGAAGTCACGGTCACCTGGTGCATCGGCCACCTGCTGGAAACCGCCCCGCCGGACGCCTACGACGCCAAGTACAAACGCTGGGTGCTCGCCGACCTGCCGATCGTCCCGGAAAAATGGAAAATGCGCGTCAAGCCCAAGACCGCCAGCCAGTTCAAGGCGGTCAAGCGCTTGCTGGGCGAAGCCCAGGAACTGGTGATCGCCACCGACGCCGACCGCGAGGGCGAAATGATCGCCCGCGAGCTGGTGGAGCATTGCCGCTATCGCGGGCCGATCCAGCGCTTGTGGCTGTCGGCACTGGACGACGCCTCCATCCGCAAGGCCCTGGCGGCACTCAAGCCCGGCGCGGAGACCTTCAGCCTGTACCACTCGGCCCTGGGCCGCTCCCGCGCCGACTGGCTGATCGGCATGAACATGAGCCGCCTGTTTACCCTGCTGGGACGTCAGTCCGGCTATCAAGGCGTATTGCCGGTGGGGCGCGTGCAAACGCCGACCTTGCGCCTGGTGGTGGATCGCGATCGCAGCATTGCCGATTTCGTCCCGGTGGCTTACTGGGCCATCGATGTGGACCTGCGCCACGCGCACATGACATTCACCGCACAATGGCGCGCCGCCGAAGACGCCTGCGACGATCAAGGCCGCTGCCTCAACCCGCAGCTCGCCCGTGCAGCCGCCGACGCGATGAGCAATACCGCCAGCGCACGCTTGATGAAGCTGCGCACCGAGCGCATGCGCGAGGTGGCGCCCCTGCCCTTCGATCTCGGCACGCTGCAGGAGATCTGCTCCAAGAAGCTCGGCCTCGGCGCCCAGGAAACCCTGGATATCGCCCAGTCGCTCTACGAAACCCACAAAGCCATCACCTACCCGCGCAGTGACTGCGGCTACCTGCCATTGAGCCAGCACAGCGAGGCCCCGAAGATTCTTGCCGCGCTGGGCCGCGCCGACCCGGCGGTGGCCGAGCTGATGCCCCATGTCGATCCGCAGCGTCGCTCGCGGGCCTGGAACGACGCCAAGGTCAGCGCCCACCACGGCATCATCCCCACCGGGGCCGGCAAGGAGGTGGGGCAACTCAGTGGCAAGCATCGCGCGGTATACACGCTGATTCGTGCGCGTTACCTGGCGCAGTTTCTGCCCAACCATGAATACGATCGCACCCAGGCGGATTTCGACTGTGCCGGGTTTGCGTTGCGCGCGGTGGGCAAAGTCATCATCGAACCGGGCTGGAAGCGCGCCCTGCCAGAAGCCCTGGCGCCAGCCAAGGGCCGTGAGGCCCCCGCACCGCAAGCCCTGCCGGCGCTGATACAGGGCCAGGACTATGCCGTGGCCAAGGTCAACCTCAAGGACCTGTGGACCCAACCGCCCAAGCCCTACACCGAAGGCGACCTGATCAAGGCGATGAAAAACGTCGCCAAACTGGTGGAGGACCCGCTGCTCAAGCAAAAGCTCAAGGACACCACCGGCATCGGCACCGAAGCCACCCGTGCCGGGATTATCCAAGGGCTGCTGGACCGAGGCTACCTGGTCAAAAACGGCAAGGCGCTATCGGCCACCCCGGCGGCGTTCAGCCTGATCGACGCGGTACCCCGTGCCATCGCCGATCCTGGCACCACCGCCATCTGGGAGCAGGCGCTGGACATGGTGCAAAGCGGCGAGATGAGCCTGGAAGAATTCGTCGCCAAGCAGGCTGCCTGGATGAGCAAACAGGTGGCGCGCTGCAATGGCATGCGCATGACCATCACCGGCCCGGCCAGCCCGGCCGGTCGAGGTGCAAGCCCTTGGAAAAACAAGCGCAAGGCAACCCCTCGCAAAGCCGCTGCCGGCCCCAAACGCGCCAAAAAACCGACAAATACCGGCTAAACACCGAAAAAAACCGGCGAATGACGTTTTTCGACGGGTTTAACGCCGCTTTGGACCTTGCTCCAGCGTGGGCCGTCTAGGATTCTTTAGGGACCCGCTGAATTCCCTATAACAACACCGGAGTGGCCGCCATGAAAACCGTCGCACAAGTGCTCAAAGCCAAGGATCAGAAAAACCAGGAGGTCCACACCATTCAATGGGATCACACCGTGTTTGAGGCGCTGGTGCGAATGTCCGAGAAAAACGTGGGGGCGTTGCCTGTCGTCAAGGATGGCGTGGTGGTAGGGATCATCAGCGAACGTGATTACGCTCGCAAACTTATCCTCAAAGGCCTGTCTTCAGTCACCACAAGGGTCGATGACGTCATGAGCAAGCCGGTCATCACCGTTGACACCCACAAGAGGGTGGAAGAGTGCATGAACATCATGACCGACAGTCACCTGCGCCACCTGCCTGTGGTCGAAGACGGCAAACTCCTGGGCCTGCTCTCCATCGGCGACCTGGTCAAAGAAGCCATTGCCGAACAGGCTGACCTGATCAAACAGCTGGAGCAATACATCCGCGGCGAATAGGAGACTCCATGCTCGACCCCCTGAAACGTCAGCAAGACCACCTCGACACCCTGCACCGGGCCATGGCAGACCGGCGTTTTCTGGTCTTGACCGGTGCCGGGATCAGCACGTCATCGGGCATTCCGGATTATCGAGACAGCGAAGGTGTGCGCCGGGGCAAGGCGCCGATGATGTATCAGGAATTCCTCGCCACCGCGCAGGCACGCCGCCGTTACTGGGCGCGCGCCATGCTGGGCTGGCCGAGGGTGCGAATTGCCCAGCCGAATAACGCGCATCGGGCACTGGCAACGCTGCAACAGCGCCAGCGCATCAGCGGTTTGATCACGCAAAACGTCGACACGCTGCATGATCAGGCCGGCAGCCATGACGTAATCGAGTTGCACGGCAGCCTGCATTGGGTGCTGTGCCTGGATTGCCAGCAGCGCAGCGAACGCGATGTAATCCAGCGCTTGATGGAAATCCGCAACCCCTTCCTGGCCGGCGTCGATGCGGTGCAGGCACCGGATGGCGATACCCTGCTCGACCCGGCGTTCGAGGAGCGCTTTCAAATCCCCCATTGCCCCCATTGCAACGGCCAACGACTGAAACCGGATGTGGTGTTTTTCGGCGAAAACGTCGCCCAGGCCACAGCGGCCAAGGCGATGGCCGCGGTGGAAAACGCCGAGGGTTTGCTGGTGGTGGGCTCATCGTTGATGGCTTATTCGGCGTTCCGTCTGTGCAAAGCGATGGTCGAGCAAGGCAAGCCCGTGATTGCCATCAACCTGGGCAAGACCCGAGGCGACGAGTTGTTGCAGGTGAAGATCGAGGCCTCTTGCGAAGCGTTGTTACCTCTGCTGGCCCAGCGGCTGGCCTGATTCGAGCCCAATGAGGCGTGCAAAGCGCGCGTGCTCACACCTCACACACGGCCTCTGCGCGTTGACCATCACTTCCAAAAAATGACGCTTGAGTCACGTATTCCCGCATCCCCCCGTCCCCACGCGGATTTATGTAGTGATCAAAAATAATCACTACATAATCGTTGACGTAACCTTTTTGTCCTTGCATGATCTAGACGTCTCCCGCATCGGGAGCGTTGGTAACACGTGTTTTGAAAGCGCTCGTCTGACCGCCGAGCTGTTTTTTCCGGATGTGCACTGCCCACAAGGCAGATTGATGAAGCTGACCGGTCCCGAAAGGGACAGGTACAAGGAGCTCAAACGCTGCTTGTCTTCGTTATGAAACCATTGCGTAGCAGTTCATCAGCAAAACTACATGCATCAGGTTCAAGACCCTGCCCGTATTCGGCAGACCGTCACTGACGCCCGGTTTTTATAACCGGAGACAACTAAGCAGTTTTAACGGAATCAACTGATAGATCGCCAACTGGTCAAGGGGCTTACACATGAATTTGAACAACCAACCAACTATCGATGAATTGGCTGAGATGTTCGCAGCGCAGAAAGACACTCTCGATGACCATGTCCTGTGGATTGGTAAATCGGGCGAAGTGCAACTTGACTGCCTGGCGCCCAATACCGAAGAGGCCGAGTTTGACCGTACCAACCGTGAACTGGCAGCGCGCCTGAGGGTGTACCGCCGTGGTCAGGGTTACGTCGGCAAGAAGGCCGCGGCTGATCGAAACTTTATCGAGCAGGTCTTTCATACACTGAATACCGAATGGCAGAACCTTAAAGGCCAATCGCAAGTAAAAGTAATTGATAGATACTGCTGATCATTGAGCATTTAATAGTTAAGCCCGCTCGTTAGTTCGAGCGGGCTTTTTAATGGCAGCCTTAAAACAGGCCAGGAAAACGTCCCTTCCCTGCCTCATCTTGGAAAATATCAAACAACACCTGCGCCGCGGCCGAGAGCTCATGTCCTGGTTTGGTCAGCACGCCGATCGGTCGTTCGATCACCGGACTATTCAAGGTGATGCAGTGGGCGCCCGCCTCCTCCATCTGCCGGGCACACAAGGCAGGCACGGCGCTGACGCCCAGGCCACTGGCAACCATTTTGCCGACCGTTGCCAACTGATGGCTTTCCAACGCCACGGGCAATTTCATCTGCAGGGCGCCCAAGTGCTCCTCCAACATCACCCGGACCGTGGAAGGCCGCTGCAAAGTGATGAACGGCTGCTGCAGCAAGGTCGCCCAATCGATCTCGGCACACTGCGCCAACGGTGAATCACTGGGCACTACCGCAATAAAGCGGTCCAGGTACAACGGCGTGAACGCCAGCGAGGAGCCCTGCGCCGGCTCAAATGCCACGCCCAACTCAACCTGTCGGTCGCGGACCATCTCGAGCACTTGCTCATTGATCAGGTCATGCACCGTCACATTCACCTGGGGGTAACGTGCGCGGAATACCTTGAGGATCGGCGGCAGTAAATTGCCTGCGAACGACGGCATGGCGGCCAGCGTGACCCGTCCGCGTTGCAGCGTGAACCGCTGGCGCAGTTCGTCCTCAGCATTGTCCCAGTCCGCAATCAGGCGGCGCGCCAACGGCAACAACGATTCGCCCTCCGGGGTCAGCGCTACGTTGCGGGTGTTGCGGCTGAACAAGCGACCACCCAACCCCTCCTCCAACCCCTTGATCGTCAGGCTAAGGGCCGACTGAGACAGGTGCAGGCGCTCGCAGGCGGCGGCAAAACTCAGGCTCTGGGCCACGGCCAGAAAGGCCCGCATCTGTTTGACCGTCATGACGCTGCTCCGAATTGGGGATCGACTATGCTGTTTTCTAAATCAATCAACCTTAAAAAACAACTTAACAAATCAATCCGTCGGCGCAACACTCGATCCATTGGCTGGCCCACAAACAATAAAAGAGGTGCATATGGCAGGTTTCGATAAACGCGTGGCGTCCTACGAAGAAGCGCTGGCAGGCCTGGAAGACGGCATGACCGTGCTCTCCGGCGGTTTTGGCCTGTGTGGCATTCCGGAAAACCTCATCAACGAAATCAAGCGCAAAGGCACCCGTGATCTGACCGTGGTTTCCAACAACTGCGGAGTCGACGGTTTCGGGCTCGGCGTGCTGCTGGAACAAAAGCAGATCCGCAAGGTGATCGCCTCCTACGTGGGTGAAAACGCGCTGTTCGAAAAGCAGTTGCTCAGCGGCGAAATCGAAGTGGTCCTCACACCCCAAGGCACCCTGGCAGAAAAAATGCGCGCAGGCGGCGCGGGCATCCCGGCCTTCTTCACCGCCACCGGCGTCGGCACCCCCGTCGCCGAAGGCAAGGAAACCCGCGAATTCAACGGCCGCCCGTACCTGATGGAAGAATCCATCACCGGCGACTTCGCCATCGTCAAGGGCTGGAAAGCCGACCACTTCGGCAACGTCATCTACCGCCACACCGCCCAGAACTTCAACCCCCTGGCCGCCACCGCCGGCAAGATCACCGTGGTCGAAGTCGAGGAAATCGTCGAACCGGGCGAGCTGGACCCTTCGCAGATCCATACCCCTGGCATCTACGTCGACCGGATCATCTGCGGCACGTTCGAGAAGCGCATCGAACAGCGCACCGTGCGCAAATAATCCGCCTCCAGCCCGAACAATAAGGACTCATAAAATGGCTCTTACCCGCGAACAAATGGCTCAACGTGTCGCCCGCGAAATGCAGGACGGCTTCTACGTGAACCTCGGCATCGGCATTCCAACCCTGGTGGCCAACTACATTCCCGACGGCATGGAAGTGATGCTGCAATCGGAAAACGGCCTGCTCGGCATGGGCCCGTTTCCGACCGAAGAAACCATTGATGCCGACATGATCAACGCCGGTAAACAAACAGTCACCGCACGGGTCGGTGCATCGATTTTCTCTTCCGCCGAATCCTTCGCAATGATTCGCGGCGGCCACGTCGACCTCACCGTGCTCGGCGCGTTTGAAGTGGATGTGCATGGCAACATTGCCTCGTGGATGATCCCCGGCAAACTGGTCAAAGGCATGGGCGGCGCCATGGACCTGGTGGCTGGCGCGGAAAACATCATCGTAATCATGACCCACGCGTCCAAGGACGGTGAGTCCAAGTTGCTCAGCCAATGCAGCCTGCCGCTGACCGGAGCCCATTGCATCAAGCGCGTACTGACGGACCTGGCGTACCTGGAAATCGAAAATGGCGCTTTTGTCCTCAAGGAACGCGCACCTGGCGTCAGCGTTGAAGAGATTGTGAGCAAGACCGCCGGTAAACTGATCGTCCCGGACCACGTTCCAGAAATGCACTTCCAGTGAGGACAGATTCCATGCAAGACGTCGTGATTGTTGCTGCCACCCGCACCGCCGTGGGCAGCTTCCAGGGTTCGCTGGCGAATATTCCGGCACCGGAACTGGGTGCCGCGGTGATCCGTCGACTGCTGGAGCAGACAGGCCTGGACCCGGCCGAAGTGGATGAAGTGATCCTCGGCCAGGTACTCACCGCCGGCTCAGGCCAGAACCCGGCGCGCCAGGCTTCGATCCTCGCCGGCCTGCCCCATGCGGTGCCCAGCCTGACCTTGAACAAGGTCTGCGGTTCGGGCCTCAAAGCCCTGCACCTCGGCGCCCAGGCCATCCGCTGCGGCGACGCGGACGTGATCATCGCCGGCGGCATGGAGAACATGAGCCTGGCCCCGTACGTTCTGCCGGCCGCACGCACCGGTTTGCGCATGGGTCACGCCAAGATGCTCGACAGCATGATCACCGATGGGCTGTGGGATGCATTCAACGACTACCACATGGGCATCACCGCCGAGAACCTGGTGGACAAGTACGGCATCAGCCGTGAAGCCCAGGACGCCTTCGCCGCCGCGTCCCAGCAAAAAGCCAGCGCAGCCATCGAGGCCGGCCGCTTTGCCGATGAGATCACGCCGATCCTGATCCCCCAGCGCAAAGGCGACCCGGTGCCCTTCGCCGTAGATGAACAACCGCGCGCCGGGACCACCGCCGAATCCCTGGCCAAGCTCAAACCCGCCTTCAAGAAAGACGGCAGCGTCACCGCCGGCAACGCCTCGAGCCTCAATGACGGGGCCGCCGCCGTGCTGCTGATGAGCGCCGACAAAGCCAAAGCCCTCGGCCTGCCGGTGCTGGCGCGCATCGCCAGCTATGCCAATGCGGGCGTCGACCCCGCCATCATGGGCATCGGTCCGGTCTCGGCGACCCGCCGCTGCCTGGACAAGGCAGGCTGGAAGCTCAGCGACCTGGACCTGATCGAAGCCAACGAAGCCTTCGCCGCGCAATCCCTGGCGGTGGGCAAAGAGCTGGAGTGGGATGCCGACAAAGTGAACGTCAACGGCGGCGCCATCGCCATCGGCCATCCGATCGGTGCCTCAGGCTGCCGCGTGCTGGTGACGCTGCTGCACGAGATGATCAAGCGCGATGCCAAAAAAGGCCTCGCAACGCTGTGCATCGGCGGCGGCCAAGGTGTCGCCCTGGCCCTTGAACGCAGTTGATTCAAAGAGCAACACTGGAAAGGCCCGGTTCCACGAACACCGGGCCTTTCCTTATCCGGTAGACCAGAAAAAACACCCTCCCACACAAGATCCTCTTTACCTGTCAGATTGAGGCACCGCAAACACCGCATTCGCCCGCGCCACCACCTTCTCGCCTACCTGCAGGCTCACCGTGGCAAACGCCATCTGCCGTCCCCGCTTGTGATGCTCCAGCCGCACCACGACCCACTCCCCGACCTGCACCGCCCCCAGATAATCCACGGTCATGCTCGCGGTAATCAACGGCAACGGCGGTTCACTGGAAAAGGCCATCGCATACCCCATGCCGATATCCGCCAACGTCGCCAGCACCCCGCCATGCACAGTGCCGCGCCCGTTGGCATGGCGATTGTCGGCGCGCAGGCCGATTTCCAGTTGCAGGCCGTCACCTCGGCAATACGCCGGGCCCAGCAGATCCAGCAACGGACTGCTGCGGGGCAACGAGACAAAACCTTCGGGCACAGTGTGAGTGATCATGATGAGTTCTTCCTTGATGTCAGGCTCAAGATGTACGCCTGCTCCCGAACCCCGGCCACCACCATCAGCCGTGCAAATCTTGCGCGATACTTTGCGTTAATCCGCCGGACCCGCTTTAATCGCCGCCAATTTCCCTCGCACATTTAAGGATCCGCAATGCGCCATCTGGACGGCAACCCGCTTCGCGTCCCGCTATTGATCTTGCTGACCGGCCTGGTGCTGGGCGGCTGCTCGCCCAAGGAGCACTCCCGCGCCGCCGCCATCAGTGGCGAACAAGGCCGGGCCGGCGCACAACTGGCCTACGAACACGAACTGACCCTGGCCCTGCCCGGCGCCCTGCTCGCGCCGCGCATGCGCGCCACACGCGAGGCCTGCGAAACCGCGCGGTTCGGCGCCTGCAATATCCTCGGCATCACCGAAGACAGCAACGGCGGCGAGATCATCCTGCGCATCGCCCCCAACGGCGTAGAACCGATGGTCGCCCTGGCCGCTGAAGGCGGTAAGCTCGGCCAGCGCATCACAACCGCCGAGGATCTGGCCGACGCCGTCGACGATGTGCGCCGCCGCCAGGACCGCCTGCTAGCCCAGCAACAACGCCTCGACGAACTGGCCAAGCGCAAGGACATCACCGTCAGCGACCTGATCGCCTTGAGCAAGGAACAGGCCGCCATCGAAAATGATCTGCAAGCGCTGGCCCAGGTCGCCGCCGGCCAGCAACGTCGTCTCGACACCAACCGTATCACCCTGAACTTCCGCTCCTCGGACGGCGCGAACCAACCGTCACGCTTCAGCCGGATGTTCAGTAACCTGGGCACGAATATGCTGGAAGGCACCGCTGACGCCCTGGAACGCGCCAGTTACGTGCTGCCCTTCGTGATCCTGGCGTTCCCGGTGGTCTGGTTGTGGGTGTGGCTGTGGCGCAAGTTTGTGCGCCGCCGCCCCTGATCAGCGCTTCATACAGCGCTGATAGCGCTCATCGACGCGCTTGGCAAACCAGGCGGTGGTGAGCGTGCGGGTGATCTTCGGGCTGTTGAGCACAATGCCCGGCAGGATCGCCCGTGGCATCGGCGTGCCGTTGGCCTTGTCGGCCAAGGCAAATACGCGTTTGTAGAGGGTGGTTTCTTCAAAATCCAACTGCTCGCCCTGCTCCAGTTGGCTACGGATGCTGGGGTTGCGCATGTCCAGCCTGGAGCCCAGAGAGCGCACCGCCAGTTCGGTGGTGCCGGGCAGCAGTGAGCCGTAACGAATCAAATCCCCATCCAGCGCCAGCTCAGTGCCCGAAGCCCGGCTGACTGCCGCCTGGAACGCCGCATTGCGGCTGGCGTACCAGCCGGCGTTGAAGTCGGCGAAGCGGTACAGCGGCTGATCGTAGTTCACTGGGTAACCGAGCAAATGGGCGATGCCGAAGTACATGCCGCCACGCCGGGTGAAGACCTCGCGACGAATCGTGCCGTCCACCGTGTAGGGATAACCCCGCGCCTGTCGCTGCGCAAAGTCGATGCTGACCTGCATGGGGCCGGCGGTATGCACTGGGTTAAAACCGCCAAACAGGGTGTTGCCCAGTGGCACCATGCTGATGAAGTCATCGAAGATACCGCTGAGATCTTTCTCGGTGCGCGCCGCGTTCAAACGGTCGGCGTAGGACTTGCCGCTGGGCGACTTCAGCTGCAGCGCGCTGCGCACCACAAAGGCCGGCACATGCACCTTGCCGGCCCGGCGCAGGATTTCGTCCTGGGCAATCTTGCCCATGTTCGGCACGGGTGGGTCGACCTGAAACGTAGACTCCTGCTCGGTCACCGCCAGCACGGCGCAAATATTTCCGGTGCTGGGGTAGATGTTCTGGGTGTCGAAGGCGGTGTAGATGTCTTGGGCCCAGCCATTGCGGTCCGCCACCTTGGCCGGCAGCAGGCGCAGGATCTGCGCTTTCACCTCGGCCTCGCTGCGCTCCGGCTGCTGCGGGCCGCGTGAGGTGGAGCAACCGGCCAGCACCAGCAAGGGGGCGAGGCACAGGATCAGGCGGCGTAGGGACATTGAGCTTCCTTGAAGGCGATAGGCCGGGCGTTGCGATATGGACCGGTAAGTCTGGCGTGGGTTCGCCAGGTTGCCGGGAACGTTCGGCCTGCGCCATCCCGCGCGGACACGCTTTTCCTCCGGTCGCACAAATACTGTGATTGACCCTACCGGTAACTTGAAGCTGTAGGACTGCTTAACCTGTAATCCAGCTCCTACGACGGCCCCCGCATTTACCCGAAGTTTTGGCGAAACCTCCTAGCCGTCCTGGCGAACAGCGCCGACTTCTTTACCTGATAAACCTCTCCAAAGTCTCTCGCCTGATCATTCAGTGCGAGGGACCGCCATGTACCTGTCCGTTAATGCCCTGCCCACCAGGGCTGCCTCTTGATTCCGGTTATTGCCAGCTTCGTTCTGGCGCCCATGGATGCCGACGCGCCGGATGTTGAACGCGTCCTGCGTGACTTGCGTAATTGCCTTAACACCTTCGACGACTGGGCCGAAAGCTTTTGGAGTGGCTCGGCGCTTGAGGTGGAGCAGGTTTTCAAAGTCGGCGAAGAGGTTGCGTTGATCGCGCCGGTCTCTTCCAGAAAACCCAGCACGGTCGTCGCCACGTGTGATGCCCAGGGGTCGATGACCCTGGTGCATCTGTTTGAAAGCACGCGCTTCGTGCCTATCGGCAACACGCCGGTAATGCTGCAGGCCATCGCCCGGGATGGCAGCCCGACGGGTCCGCCCATCCATCGAACCATCGGTCCCAGCGGCACGCTTGAAATCCAGGAATGTAACCGCGACCAACAATACCAAATTACGTTTTATCCCGACGTTTCCACGGATCACGTCAAGGCGCTGTATGCCTCCTATCAAGCGGTGATCGCCGAGCTGGAAACGGGCCTGCGCGATGAGTGGGCGAAGACCTTCAAGCCCCAGTGGGACGAGTTTGCCGACGCCCCGTCTTTGCAACGCAGCGCAATGCAAGGCGCAGCGTTTTCCAGCGGTTTGGCTCAGGCGCTCTACAACCTGTGGGACAACATCACGCAGGTGTATGAGCTGTTATCGGATCTACAGGCCAACAGCGAAAATTTGTTGGCGTACATCTCTCAGGCCGACCTCGATGAACTGCTGACGCTCGGCAGCGACGCCATTGCCCACGCGTTGCTGGTGCTGAGTGATGAGCCGCTGTTGTTCATTTTTATCTCGGCGATGGTCAGCTGGATACGCCTGCTGCCGCCGCCGCAGATGTTCGAATTGCTCGGCGAGATCACCGGCGAGGTCTTGATCAATCTGCTGCTGATGTGGGCGACGGCAGGCACGGGCGTGACGCTGCGCCTGGGTGCTCAGGCGCTGGGGGCCATCAAGTCCGCACGGGTGCGGGGGTTGTTGGAGCTGCTGGCCAGGCACCTTGTGAGGCCAGGGTTGGAACCGCATGTCGCAACGGCCAGGCCATTACTGCTGGGCAGTGCGTCGACGCCGATCAAGACGATTCCGGTGGCGTCGTTGAAGGCTGGGGAACACGTGGTTTCGAACCCTGTGCCGGCGGTTCGCAGCAAGGCTCAGCGCACGGTGTTGGTTCGGCAGGAACCTGTCGATGATGTGCCTGTTTCGGGGAAAAATCCCAAAGGGGATGCCGCGGCTTCTGCGGACAAAACCGTCACCAATGGCTGCCCGGTGTCGATGGTCACCGGGGAAGAACTGCTCACCCTCACCGATGGCGTTTTAGACGGGATTTTGCCGTTTGAGTGGACACGGTTGTACCGCACCAGCGCGGTGGAAGTGGATGTTGGGTTGGGGTTTGGCTGGAGTCATTCGCTGGCGCAGCGGCTGGTGGTTTCAGACGAGTCGGTGGTGTGGACCGACCATGAAAACCGCGCTGTTTCGTTTCCACTGCCGACTTCTGCTCGGCCGGCGATTACCAATAGCTTGGCCGAAGCCGCGATCTATCTAGGTGCTTTGCCGGATGAATTGGTGCTGGCCCAGGCGTCGCGCTTTTATCACTTTCGCGACGGGGTGCTGGTCTCGATCAGTGATGCGTATGACAACCGGCTGCGGATTTCGCGGGATGTGTTGGGCCGCATCGAGCGCCTGGATACCGGCGCCGGCCGCTCGTTGTGCTTGCGTTATGAACGGGACCGCATCGTCGCGGTGGACTACCAGGTTCAGCGCAGCAAAGACCGCCAGCCCTACGAATGGATTACCGAACAAAACGTTGTTTCCTACGCCTATGACGAATTAGGACGACTGGTCTCGGCGACCAATGCCGTCGGCGAAAGCGAGGTTTATCGGTACGACGAGCAGCATGTGATTCTTGAGCGGGGCTTGGCCGGTGGCGCGAGCTTCTTTTGGGAATGGGAGCGGTCCGGCAAGGCAGCGCGATGCGTGCGGCACTGGGCCAGTTTTGCGCAGATGGACACGCGTTATGCCTGGGGCGACGACGGCCGTGTCACGGTTCATAACGCCGATGGCAGCCAGGAAGTGTATGTCCACGATGACCGCGCACGGCTGGTGCAGCGCGTTGATCCGGACGGCGCCCAGCACTTCAAATCCTACGACGCCAAGGGGCGACTGACGGTCGAGCAGGATCCGCTGGGGGCGGTGACGGCGTATCAGTACGACGATGCCGGACGCTTGGTGGCGGTGTTTCCCGGCGATGACGAGCCGACATCCTACGAGCATGACAACGGTTTCGTACGGGTCGTGCGGCGTGGCGAGGCGGTTTGGAAATATGAGCGTAACGATCAGGGCGACGTGACGCGCAGGACCGATCCCGATGGTGAGGTGACGGACTACAGCTACAACAAATACGGCCAACTGACGGGCGTTTGGTATCCCGATCACAGCTGTCATCGGCTGGTGTGGAATGAACGCGGCCAGCTCATTGAAGAACAACTGCCCAATGGCGGGATCAAGCGTTACCGCTACGACGATCTGGGCCGCGAAATTGCCCGCGAAGATGAACAGGGCGCGCTGACCGGGTATCAATGGGACAGCGTTGGTCGGTTAACGCGTGTTGTACTGCCGGGCGGCGCAACCTGCGAATACAGCTACAACCCCTACGGAAAAATCACCGCCGAACGCGACGAACGCGGCCACGTCACCCGCTACGAATACGCCGATGGCCTGCACCTGATCAGCCGCCGCATCAACGCCGACGGCACCCAGGTCAACTACCGCTACGACAATGCGCGGTTATTGCTCACCGAGATCGAAAACGAAGCCGGTGAAACCTACCGGCTGGATTACCACCCCAACGGCCTGATCCAGCAGGAAGTTGGCTTCGACGGTCAACGCACCGCCTACGTCTACGACCTCAACGGCCACCTGCAGGAAAAAACCGAACACGGCGACGATGGCCGTCAGCTAGTTACCGTTTACCAGCGCGATCACGCCGGCCGCCTTGTACGAAAAACCCTGCCCGACGGCAATACCGTTGATTACGCCTACGACCGCCAAGGCAACCTCCTCAGCGTCGACGACGGCCACTGGGCGCTGGCCTACGAGTACGACACACAAAATCGCCTGACCGCCGAGCATCAAGGCTGGGGCACCTTGCGTTATGGCTACGACGCCTGCGGTCAACTGCAACACCTGCGCTTGCCGGATAACAATCGCCTGACCTTCAACCATGCCAAAGGCGGCCATCTCGCCACCGTTGAGTTGAACGGCACACTGCTGACTTCCCACCTTTTCAAAGCCGGCCAGGAACACCAACGCCAGCAAGGCCAACTCCTCAGCCACTACCACTACGACGACCAGCACCGCCTGCATGCGCACAGCGTCACCCAGCAGGAAAACCACCTCTACCAACGCCACTACGACTACGACAAAGCCGGCAACCTCACTCGCCTGAACGACACCCGCAAAGGCGAACACCACTACCGCTACGACCCACTAGGCCGCCTCACCCGCGCCGACCACTCGCAGGACCTGCAGGAACGTTTCGGCCACAACCCGGCCGGCAACCTGCTGATGCAAGACCGTCCCGGCCCGGACATCGTCGCCGGTAACCGCTTGATGATCCAAGGCGACCGGCATTACGACTATGACGCCTTCGGCAACCTCATCCGCGAACGGCGCGGCAAGGGCCATCAACTCGTTACCGAGTACCGCTACGACTGCCAGCACCGGCTGATCGGCATTACCCAGCCCAACGGCCAAACCGCCAGCTACCGCTATGACCCGTTTGGGCGGCGCATCAGCAAGACCGTTGATGGCAGAACAACGGAGTTTTTCTGGCAAGGCGACAAGCTGATTGCCGAACATCATGCCGATCGTCATCGCAGCTATCTCTATGAGCCCGACAGTTTCAGGCCAATGGCCCTGCTGGAAGGCTTCGGCCCAAGCGAAACCAAGCCCTACCACTACCAACTCGACCACCTCGGCACACCGCAGGAACTGACAGACCCAGAGGGCGAAATCGTCTGGTCCGCCCACTACCGCGCCTACGGCCAGATCAGCCGCCTCGACGTCGGAAAAGTCGACAACCCGCTGCGCTTCCAGGGCCAATATTTCGACCAGGAAAGCGGGCTGCACTACAACCGCCATCGCTACTACAATCCGGATATTGGTCGTTACCTCACGCCGGACCCGGTGAAGTTGGCGGGTGGGATCAACGCGTACAGGTACGTGCCCAACCCTACGGGATGGGTGGATCCGCTAGGGTTGAGTGGATGTCCCACGAATGACAGTTGTAACTCATCACTTGTAGCTACGGAACCGATGCTACAACGCGATGTTAATGAGGGTTCACCGGTTCAACCGGATGCCAAATCACGCTTCCCTAAGGATCCAAATGATTTAACAAACGTTTTAGGCGTAGATCCTAAAATATCCAGGACAAAGCACGACACCCTTCGAGTGGAATGGAGGCCCAACAGTGATACCCGAATTAGATTTGAAAGCCATCCTGAAGATGAAGGTCACTACGCACCAAGGCATCATGGGGAGCACTATCACGTAATACTTAAACCCAATAATTTGAGTTGGAAGCAGGCTGAGAAACAAAACCTGATAATTAAAGTAAAACCCGAAAACTATCATCCCGAACATGGAACTGGCTTTTTACCAGGCGAAAAACACCCAGGAACCTAACATGTCAGACTTCCCGATTTCCGATGGAACAATTGAAAAAATAACGTGTAGCAGAACCACCCTGCTAATGGAGTTCACGGACTGGCAAGAAAAATCATGGGAGATAACTTTTGATGATTTGATTGCTTTTCACGGCATAAGTGCTGTGGGAGCGGAAGTATGCGACATGTGCGAGGAACCAGCCTCAAGCCTATCGCATGAGGCCGAACGGTTGGGAATTGACGAAACAGGAACGAGCTACAGTTTCACATCAAGCAACAGTGGCGAGATAATTTTTGTTGTCGTCGCAGGCAGCTACAGCGCTCGAAAGTTGTATTAAAAAAATGGAAGCACGCTATTTCCCAAGAACACCCTAACCCATGGCGAGCGAGCTCGCTTGCGTTGGGCCGCGAAGCGATCCCGGTAAGGGTAGCGTATCTATTCAGGTACATCGACGCATACGGGTATGTGCCCAACCCTACGGGGTGGGTAGATCCGAAGGGATTAAGTTGCAAGCAAAGTAACTACCCTGAAGGCCCGTATGGCGTAATAGTTCCTGGCGGCGGCTTATATGCACATGAATCTGCGGGCGGGCACCTGATTAAAAAGTATGTTGGCAGAACCGATGAGCAACTCGCCGAACGTTTGAAGCAAGAGCCTAATGTCCCAACCGCCTCTACTTTTCCTGATCGTGCAACAGCCGAATCTATAGCTTCAAAAGTTCTTAGCGACAACAAAGCTAAGATAAATAAATTTCTTAAAGTAGATCAAAAAAATTGGTCATAACTCAAAAAACTCAAGAACCCGTTGGTGTAAGCCTGAAAAGAGGACTTCAGAAAACGGTTCCAAGAAAAGAAATTCACCTTATTATCCAAAGAGACAAAAAAATGCCAGACGGCTATAGAATCCTTACGGGATACCCAAACCCATGAAAAAGAATCTTCTCGAGCTGCAGCAATTTTTAGCTGGCTATTTTCATCAAGACTGGGTCGATGAACATAAAAACGCAAACGACGTAATTGCGAGCTTTATATCTGAAGCATCGGTAAAAACCATAGCGCAAGTCAAAAAAGAACTTAACACGTTAATATCATCCGAAAAATCCGAAGAAGAACTTCAGGATTTTTTGTTTTGTGACATGGGTTGCAACTACTACTACCCTCACGAGTGGAGTGATGGAATATCATGGCTAAAACATGTTCACTCAGCTTTGAGCAAAAATGAAATTTAAACGAATGATTAAGCTAATAGCCACCGACATTGCAGTGCATGCACCCGCCCGTCCAGCGGGTTGGTCAGTATGGCGAGCGACCGATGCCGAAAACCACAGGGACGCTTAGCTTGAAAGAGTGAAAACCACAATAGGAATTGTAGAACCGTATTCGCCAGGACCAAAAAATGAGAACCTAAATATCCTCCTGCTGCCACGCACTATATAAGCCACAAAGATCAACCAAATTCTATTTATCGAGCGCAGCTAATTCTCCGAAGAACATCTATGAAATCACGTGAAACAACCATCATCAACAACTGCATACGTGAAAGCGCAGTGATCGAATACGCTGGGGGAAAGCCGACGCTTACTCTATTGCTGAATAATGGAGAACGAAAATCCTACAGCACTGGACCTGTTCAACCGCTTTGATTTAATCCGAGCTGACTTGTAATAAATGAGCTTTCTTGTGCAAAGGCGCAAAAATCAATGTTCACACCTCTGGCATGTCCTCACATATGTCGAATGGGCTGATTGCCTACGCAACTGACTATGGAAAAACCCGATGGAGAGCTCGTGCACATTTTTGCTTACGAGGAAAACGACCTCACCAACGACATACAGTAGCAAGGTGACCAATGGACACAGTCTTCATATACAAAACCGGCATAAACCCCTGGCCCCACCCACATCCAACAGAAGACCAAGGGTATGTCACGACCACCTTTCTTAATCAAGACTTTGAAAGTGTATGGAAAACTTCACCCTCGCATTAGTGTTGAAACACGAGTGGCCAGTGATACTCACTTGGTACACCACGAGGGCTCCCAAATACAGCAAGACACATGAATATCTAGCGTTAAAGCGCTTTGCGAAAAGCTCAACACCCAAAGACATATTCAGAAAAAATAAAAACACCTCAATTTATTCAGGAGCAGAACATCTAAACAGCAATCCAGAACATATAGGCCCAAACAAGTTAAAGACATATCGTCGCCATGTAACCCTAATGACAAAACAAGACTACCAGACAGAGCTATTGTGGCAGCGACTAAGTCATTTAAAATGCTTCTCCACAACGAACGACTTGGAATTAATATTGGCAAATGAAGAAAATTTGGCATTGAGGTTTTATGACACTGAAACGCATGGCGTCGCTCAAGTCATATGTCATTCTATACATGCATCCAGACTAAAACATGCGATCAGCTCCTTAGACATCAAGGAAATCCCCCACACAGGAGTGTACGAATACATTCACAGTTAACGTCACCCAAATATTTAGCGTCAACATCGGATAAAGATATCCCGGCGTTTTCAAGGTTGTTGTCGCGTCAACCGTCTAACTATGCCGCTTTTTTCTCCACGTGCTGCTCCCGATCCGGATTCAGCAGTACCGTTCCTACTGGCTTCCAGTTTCGCGTTTGTCCTGACCAGCGCTCCGGGCTCGTCTTTCGTGCTTGTTCGTACAGTTCGTGCAGCAGCGCCGCTGCTTTCTCGCCACTTTCCTCTTCATAAACTTCCCAGCCAACGGCCTTACGGCTGTAAATATCCTCGATCAAATACAAGTAGTAATACTTGCCTCGTATCGGCGATGGCAAATACGTGATGTCCCACTACCACACCCGATTAGGCCCATGAGCAGCATGCGTCGTCGGGGCTGCGTGCCGCCGAGGTCGTTGGCTACGACCTCGATGTTGCTGCTGGCCCGCAGCCCGCAAGACCCGATAAAACGTCGCTTCAGACGCCAGATAACGCGCCTCGTCAGCCAGGCGTGGAACGATCTGGCTTGGCGTCAAGTGCGCGTAAGTTGGGCTGTTGCACAACGTCACGATAGCCTCTCGTTCCGCTTCACTTAGAGCGTTGCGCGGCACAGGGAGAAAGGCCGTCGTTCGAGCATCGGCTTGAAGTTCCTGGACCACTGTCCAGCGTTGCAGAGTCCTGAGCGACAGCCCCACTTCCTGGCAGGCCATCGCTTTGCGGGCACCGGCGGAGATTGCTCGCGATCATCTTTTAGCGCAGCCTTTTCAGGCTTCTGACCGCTGATGAAAGCCTGCCGCCAAGTTGCTATCTGTTCGGGATAAAGCCCTTTGCGACGGCAGTATTCGCCCAGATCAATTTCAGACAGACTGGCAGCCTCAAGGACGACGGCGAACTTGGTTTCGGCTGACCATTTCTCGTAGGGTTGCTTCGTGTCGGACACTACACTTCCTTCAGCCCTGGCTTGCTTGCGCCAGTTGGAAAGTGACATTTCGCTGACCCCTTCGCGCCGAGAAACTTCGGCCATCGTCAGGCTCTGCGGGGGAAGCAACATTTTTAACAATGTGGCTCTACGTTCTGGTGAATAGTACGACACGCGTAGTCTCTTTCCGCCCCCGACGTTTTTTCAGGAAACATCGGAGAGGCGACAACTATCCTGATACTGGGGATATACTAGGCGCCACCCCAGTAAAAGCTGATGGAACTTACGTTGGATATTCCATACCAAACCCCAACAGGTAATAAAATGAAAACCGAAAATATAAAAGCAATAATCAACAACAAACACAAACAGGTCACCGTCAAATATGACGCAACGAAACTCACCATGACATTTTCAGAAGCCGAAAACTTTAAAAAAATTTATGAAGGAAAAGATCTGTATGTTTGCTTCGCAAAAATCCGAGCAGATTTCCCGCATATAACATTTTTATGCAAAGGGGCAAAAATAAATGTTAAACCCTCAAGAATGGGTTCTCAAATGAGCGCTGGGCTTGTCGCATACGAAATGACGCTAGGCCAACATGCTACCAACGACAACATAGTCCATTTATTTGACTATGAAGAAGAAAACCTGACAAATAACCCACAGGAGCAAGTTGACTTCTTCAATAAATGGTTGGCGTCATTAGGTGCGCAGGATTACGAAAAATTCAACTAAGCATTGTTCAAAATAAATATGAAAGATCGCGTTCCGCCCCCTGTGATAAGTAAGCCCGCTCATACATGGACGCCCCCAGTTTGCCAAGCGGACGCCATGCAACTGGAATACGGTTTTTGCCAAATCAATCGAAACAGTCGAAAGCTTCATGAGGACGCTCCCTTCCGTTAAGTGTGGGTAACACTTTCACTTTGGCACATAGATGCCGTTAGGAAGGGGGCGTCCATTCCATTACCACAGGGGATAAACGGCGTCCTTAGACCCCAGCCAACGCCAAATCCATCGCAAAGTAGGTAAAAATCAAATCCGCACCCGCCCGTTTGATCGAGCCCAGGGTCTCGCGAACCACGCGGTCCTCATCAATCGCCCCCGCCTGGGCGCCGAACTTGATCATCGCGTATTCACCGCTTACCTGATATGCCGCCACCGGCAGGCGTGAGGCTTCTCGGATGTCGCGGATGATGTCCAGGTAGGCACCGGCCGGTTTGACCATCAGGGCGTCCGCGCCTTCCTGTTCGTCGAGCAGCGATTCGCGCACGGCTTCGCGGCGGTTCATCGGGTTCATCTGGTAGCTTTTGCGGTCGCCCTTGAGTGCGCTGCCGCCGGCTTCGCGGAAGGGGCCGTAGAGGGCCGACGCGAATTTGGTCGAGTAGGCCATGATCGGGATGTGGGTGAAACCGGCGTCGTCCAAGGCGCGGCGGATGGCCTGGACCTGGCCGTCCATGGCGGCAGACGGTGCGATCACGTCGGCACCGGCGCGGGCCGCTGCCACGGCTTGTCTGCCGAGGTTGACCAAGGTCGCATCGTTGTCGACATGGGCGCCGTGCATGACGCCGCAGTGGCCGTGGTCGGTGTATTCGCAAAAACAGGTATCGGACATCACGATCATTTCCGGCACAGCGTCCTTGATGATTGAGGACATGCGCGAGACCAGGCCGCGTTCTTTCCAGGTGTCGCTGCCGCTGGCGTCCAGGTGGTGGGACACCCCAAAGGTCATCACCGACTTGATGCCGGCTCGGGCGTAGCGCTCGATCTCGGCGGCCAGCTTCTTCTCAGGAATGCGCTGCACGCCCGGCATGCTGGTGATGGGCACAAAGTCGTCGATTTCTTCTTCAACGAAAATCGGCAACACCAAATCGTTGAGTGTGAACTCGGTTTCCTGGAACAAACCACGCAGCTCCGGGGAGCGGCGCAGGCGGCGTGGGCGGGCTTGGGGGAACTGGCTGGTCATGGTTTTCCTGACGTAAGACAAAAGACTTTGGGGCGAAAGCTTATGCCCCAGGTCCCGACAGCACAAACGCCGGGGGCCCAACAGTGTATTGCGCGCACCGTAACAATTCATTGATCTAGAGCTGTAGACGCCCGTCGATACACACCGCGACAGCGCCGCCGACCCAGATTTGCTCGCCCTGGCGTTCGATGCGGATTCGCCCCGCACGCCCCATGGCCGTGCCCTGGCTGACCACATAGCGCTCCGGCGCCAGACCTTCACCCAGCAGCCATTGGGCCACACCGGCATTCAGGCTGCCGGTGGCCGGGTCTTCCGGTGCGCCGTCGCCGGCGACAAAGGCACGCACTTCAAATTGCGCGTCCATGTCGTCATGCGCCGGATTGCAGGGTGCGATCACCCCGACCGCCAGGCCGAGCAGTTGCGCATAATCCGGTTGCAGATCGAGTACCGCTTTACGATCGGCTAACATCACCGCCAGCCAGCCAGCGCCGTTATCCACCCATTGGCTGCGCACGATGGCTCCCGGCGCGAGGCTCAACGCCTGGCGCACGCGTTCGAGCAGATCGTGTTCAACCGGGCCCGAACGCAACAACGGCGGCGCGATAAACGCCAGCTCGTCACCTTGACGCCGGATACGCACCAGGCCGATTTCACACTCCTGGACGATCTCCTCGCCTTTGGGCATGCCACCGGCCGTCAGCCATGCGTGACAACTGCCCAGCGTCGGATGCCCGGCGAAGGGCAGCTCCTGCAAGGTGGTGAAAATTCTTACCCGGTAGTCAGCACGCGGATCGCGCGGCGTCAGTAAAAACGTGGTTTCGCTGAGGTTGGTCCATTTGGCGAAATCGGCCATCTGCTCATCGCTGAGGCTGTCGGCGCCCAGCACCACGGCCAGCGGGTTGCCTTTGAGCGGTACGCTGCTGAACACATCCAGTTGCTTGAAATCGAAAGTCGGCATCGGTCAGCTCGGAATGGTCAGGCCACGAATCACCGCAGGCCGAGCGACAAAGCCGTCCAACGCGCGCAGTACATTAGGGAAGTCGGCGATGCCCACCAGGTCACCCGACTCGTAGAAGCCGATCAGGTTGCGGATCCACGGGAAGGTGGCGATATCGGCGATGCTGTACTCGTCGCCCATGATCCAGGTGCGGCCAAGCAGGCGCTTTTCCAGCACGCCCAGCAGGCGGCGGGATTCGGCGGCGTAGCGGTCGCGCGGGCGTTTGTCCGGGTAATCCTTGCCGGCGAATTTGTTGAAAAACCCCAGTTGCCCGAACATCGGCCCAATGCCGCCCATCTGGAACATCAGCCATTGAATCGTTTCATAACGTGTCGCCGGATCTTCTGCCAGCAATTGGCTGGTTTTCTCCGCCAGGTAGATCAGGATCGCACCGGACTCAAACAACGCCAACTGCTGGCCGGCCGGGCCATCGGGGTCGATGATTGCGGGGATTTTGTTGTTGGGGTTCAGAGACAGGAACTCAGGAGATAGCTGGTCCTGGGTCTCGAAACTGACCTTGTGCGCCTCATAGGGCAGGCCCAACTCCTCGAGCATGATCGAAACTTTGACCCCGTTGGGCGTGGGCAACGAGTACAGTTGCAGGCGCTCAGGGTGCTGGGCTGGCCATTTGCTGTTGATCGGGAAGGCAGCGAGTGAGTTCATCGGGGTAATCCCTGAGGCAGAAAGCCCCCATGATAGTCATCTGAGCGGTGTCCTGCATGGGTCATCAATGCGCAACATCCGCCGGCTATTATCCCGTGCGGGCGAACCAATACGCCTTCGCGCACTCTTAAGTGCGCTCAAACGGTGAACGGAGGCACCTCGCTTTATCGACAGGGAACACCGCAAGACGCCCCAGGCGTCATTGGGGCCAGGCTTGTCCGCCTTAACGTGACGCATGAAGACTCGAACCTATAATGAAGATCAAGCCTCTGCGCCTTGTGCAACGTCTGAAACGCTATTCCTACATCATGTTGCCGCTGCTGCTGGTCAGCGGTGCCATGGTCGCCGCCCTCGACGCCCGCGAAAGCCGCGCCCAGCCCGTGGACGGCGTGCAGACGTTGGTGTTCCTGCGCCACGCTGAAAAACCGGCCGGCGGCCTGGGCCAGCTCAATTGCCAGGGCCTGAACCGGGCAATGAACCTGGCCACCCTGCTCCCGGAAAAATTCGGCAAGGCCAACTTTGTGTTTGCCGCCAACCCGACGCGAAATGTCGAGGAAGGTGAACTGGACAATTCCTACAGCTACATTCGCCCGCTGATGACCATCAGTCCCAGCGCCATCAAGCTGGGCCTGCCGGTGAACATCAAGTTTTCGGCCAATGACACCAGCGACCTGGCCGATGAACTGGTCGAAGACAAATACCACAACGCTACGATCTACACCGCCTGGTCCCATGGGTACCTGCCGGAGTTGATCAACAAGGTGGCGAGTGAAGCTTCCGGCGAAAAACACACGATCACCGACGACTGGGCCGGCAGTGACTACGACACGCTGTATGTGTTGACGCTGACCTGGCACAACGGTAAGGCCTCGCTGCTGAGCCGCAACTACAAACAGGGCTTGAACGACGGTGACGAAACCTGCCCTGAACCAACGCAGGTGAGTGCCGATAGCTGACAGCGTATGATGCGGCGCTATTGACTCATCTACGGATCAACACCATGTCCAACCTCATGTCCACCCAGCCCAACCGGGGCTGGTCGTTCTGGTGGAAACCAGCGCTGTTCCTGCTCGTCGCCTGCGTCGGCCTTTACTACGTGAAGTGGTCGCCCTACTACTTCAAGGCGTTTGTCGCGGCGGATAACCACAGCATCGGCGCCTCGATTCTCAATGATCAGCAAAGCTCGCCCCTGGCGGCGGCGCTGGCCTATGCCCAGGTGTATTTCCTGGCTATCTGGAAAGCTGCGGTGCTCGCGGTAATCCTCGGTTCGCTGCTGCAAGTACTGATCCCCCGCGACTGGCTGCTGCGTCTGTTCGGCCGTGCCGGGCTGGGCTCAACGGTGCGCGGTGGGCTGTTCGCCTTGCCGGGAATGATGTGCAGTTGTTGCGCAGCACCGGTAGCGGCGGGCATGCGCCGCCAGCAGGTGTCGGTAGGCGCGGCGCTGGCCTTCTGGATCGGCAACCCGGTGCTCAATCCGGCCACGCTGGTGTTCATGGGGTTCGTGCTGGGCTGGGGCTTTACCGCGTTGCGGTTGGTCGCGGGGATTGTGTTGGTGGTGGGCGTGTCATTGGTGGCGCAGCGCATCGCCAGGCCGGAGCAGGTGCCGGAAGCGGCGCTGGAGGCGGTGGCCGACGTCAGCACCCTGGAGTCGCAACCGTTCCTGAGCCGCTGGTTGCGCACCCTGTGGCAGCTGTTCTGGAGCACCATCCCGATTTACATCCTGGCGGTGCTGGTGCTGGGCGCGGCGCGGGTGTGGCTGTTCCCCCATGTGGACGGCGCCATTGGCAACAGCCTGGTATGGCTGGTCCCGCTGGCGATCGTGGGCACGCTGTTTGTGATTCCTACCGCAGCAGAAATTCCTATCGTCCAAACCATGATGGCCCTGGGCATGGGCACCGGCCCCGCCGTCGCCCTGCTGATGACCCTGCCGAGCGTGAGCCTGCCGTCACTGCTGATGCTGCGCAAGGATTTCGATGCGCGGGTGCTGGTGACGGTGGCTGGGTTGACCATGCTGGTGGGCGTGGTGTGCGGGTTGATCGGGGCCGTTATCCTTTGACCACGGCGCGCTCGCGCAGGTAGGCGATCACGGCCGCCTGCTCTCCCGCAAACTCGATACGTGCGCCTTTGCTTTCACGCTGGAAGGCGTACATCGGGTCGTAGTACTCACGCAATAATCCTTCGATCCAGCCGCGATGCAGGTCCACGGCGCCGCTGCGCGCCTGTTCCGCCAGGGCGTCCTGCATGATCGCCTGCAACCGTTGAAAACGTTCGCCGCCCAGGCGTTTGTGGATATTGGCCAGGCTCTGGGTCAGGCGTTCGGCGAATAACGCGTGGCCGTTTTCGCCAAACACCGTAATGAATTCAGCACACAGGTCGACCACATAATCGCGAAGGATGCGCTCGACACGCCCCTCGAGGCTGTCTTCCAGCCACACCATCCCATAGCCCTGCATGCCCTTGTGCAGCGGCAATGGCAGCGCACAGCTGCCGATCATGCGACTTTCGTCCTCGACCACAAATTGTTCGATACCGGCGGCGCGTTTTTTCAGCAGGTCCACTGCCAGGCGGTTCTCGAAGTCGATGTTGGAAGGTTGCGTCGTAGCGCGTTTGCCGAAACTGGAACCGCGATGGTTGGCGTGGCCTTCCAGGTCCAGTGCATTGCGCAACTGCCCCAGCACTTCAGTCTTACCGGTGCCGGTCATGCCGCCCAGCAACACGAAATCGCACTCGGCGGTGGCCTGCTCAATGGTCTGCACCAGGAACGTTCGCATGGCTTTGTAGCCGCCCCCGACGCGCGGGTAGTGGATACCGGCTTCGGTTTTCAACCATTGCTGCACGATCTGCGAGCGCAACCCGCCACGAAAGCAGTACAGGTAGCCATTGGGATTGGCCTGCACAAACCGAGCCCACTGTTCGATACGCTCGGCCTTGATCGTGCCGGACACCAACTCGTGCCCCAGCACGATGGCGGCTTGCTGACCCTGCTGCTTGTAGCACGTGCCCACCCGCTGACGCTCGTCGTCGCTCATCAGCGGCAGGTTGATCGCACCGGGAAAGGCGCCCTTGGCGAATTCGACCGGCGCACGGGTGTCCATCATTGGCCGGTCGTTGAGGAAGATGTCGCGGTAATCGGTGATATCAGTCGCCATCAAAACACCTCTACCGCGTTGCTCTGTCGCTCTACCAGGGCGCCGATCGGCTCAAGGCTCAGTCCCAGTTCCGCCGCCACGGCGTGGAACTCGGCGTCGCCTTCCGGGGTGACGGCGATCAACAGGCCGCCACTGGTCTGTGGGTCGCACAGCACGCGCTTGTGCAACTCCTGCAAACGCCCCAGCTTGCGGGCGTAGCTGTCGTAGTTGCGCAAGGTGCCACCGGGTACGCAGCCTTGGTCAATGTAGTACTCAACCCCAGGCAGGCGTGGGACCTTTTCATATTCAATGCGCGCCGTGAGACCACTGCCGTCAGCCATTTCCACCAAGTGCCCCAACAGGCCGAAACCGGTGACATCGGTCATGGCGGTGACGCCAGCCAACTTGCCGAAACGGCTGCCCGGCTTGTTGAGGGTGCACATCCAGTCGCGGGCCAGGCCGATATCGGCCTCGCGCAGCTTGCCCTTCTTTTCGGCGGTGGTGAGCACGCCGATGCCCAGGGGCTTGGTCAGGTACAACTGGCAGCCGGCGGTGGCCGTGTCGTTGCGCTTAATGTGGCGTTTTTGCACGATGCCGGTCACGGCGAGGCCGAAGATCGGCTCCGGCGCGTCGATGGAGTGGCCGCCCGCCAGGGGGATACCGGCGGCATCGCAGACCGCGCGGCCGCCACGGATTACCTCACGGGCGATCTCGGGCGCCAGCACGTTCACCGGCCAACCCAAAATGGCGATGGCCATCAACGGGTCGCCGCCCATGGCGTAGATATCGCTGATGGCATTGGTGGCCGCGATACGGCCAAAGTCGAACGGATCATCGACAATCGGCATGAAAAAATCGGTCGTGGACACCACGCCGCGCTCGTCGTCGATGGCGTACACCGCAGCATCGTCGCGCGAGGCGTTGCCGACCCACAGGTTGGGATCGAGGTTCTGCGCGCCGCTGCCGGCGAGGATCACTTCCAGTACCTGGGGCGAGATCTTGCAGCCGCAACCCGCGCCGTGGCTGTACTGGGTAAGGCGAATCGGCTCGTTCATGGTGGACCTCAAGCTATCAAGTGGACGGGATTCTACCAGACAGCAAAAGGCCGGCTGGGCTCTTGTGAGCACAGCCGGCCTGTTTGTTTCAACGCTTACTGGCGGGCAGCGAGCAAACGCTTGTGGCGGTTGCGCCGCGCGATGTTCAAGCACTCGATGGCTGCCGAGAAGGCCATGGCCGCGTAGACGTAGCCTTTTGGCACATGGGCACCGAAGCCTTCGGCGATCAGCGTCATACCGATCATGATCAGGAAGCCCAGGGCCAACATCACCACGGTCGGGTTATCGTTGATGAACTTGGCCAGCGGTTCAGCCGCCACCAGCATCACAATCACCGAGGTCACCACGGCAATGATCATGATCGGCAAGTGTTCGGTCATGCCCACCGCCGTGATGATGCTGTCGATGGAGAACACCAGGTCAAGCAACAGGATCTGCCCGATGGCCGCCGCGAAACCAATGGTCACGGCGTTGCCAACCGTTGCTTTCTCTTCGGGCTCCGGATCCATGCTGTGGTGGATCTCGGTAGTGGCCTTCCACACCAGGAACAGGCCGCCGGCGATCAGGATCATGTCCTTCCACGAAAACGCCTGGCCGAACACCTCGAACACCGGTGCCGTGAGTTGCACGATAAACGCGATGGTACTCAGCAGGCCCAGACGCAATATCAGCGCCATGCTGATACCGATGCGCCGTGCCTTGGCCCGGTGCTGCTCGGGCAACTTGTTGGTGAGAATCGAGATGAAGATCAGGTTATCGATGCCCAGCACGATTTCCATGACGATCAAGGTGGCCAGTGCGACCCAGGCCGTGGGGCTGGCAGCCAGTTGTAAAAGGTAATCCATGGTTCAGTCCTGACGTTGTGCTGGGAAATTAGGCTTCTTTGCTGTTCGATTCAGACGCTTGTTCTTGCTGATCGTCCTTTTTTTGCGGCGTGATCAAGCCTTGCGTCGCTTCACTCAATGCCTGCTCGGCGGCCTTATGGGTGTCATCGATGGCTTGCTTGGCCGACTCAGTGGCTTTGCCCAGCACCTGCTGTGCGCTTTTTTCCACCTGATCGCAACCGCTGATCATCACTAATGAAAGCGCAAGCAACGACGCCGCACCGAGAGAATTGAGTTTCATGATGTATTCCTCGTTAGAACCATTGGGTCCAAATAGTGGCCCCGCGATAGCGAGGCATTCTATGCAGGCGAACACTTCAGGAAAATTCGTATTTTTTTCGCTTATACTTCGGTTTTTACGAAGTGACCACATCCATGCTCAATTACCGACAGTTGCATTACTTCTGGGTTGTGGCCAAGACCGGCAGCATCGTGCGCGCCTGTGAGCAGTTGAACCTCACCCCCCAGACCATCAGCGGACAGATCAGCCTGCTGGAGCAAACCTTCGGTATCGCGCTGTTTCAACGGGTCGGCCGCCAGCTTGAACTCACCGAAGCCGGGCGTCAGGCCCTGCCCTACGCCGAACAGATGTTCCAGACCGGGAATGAATTGGAGGCCATGCTGCGCGCGCAACCCAATGAACAGCAGATTGTGTTTCGCGTCGGCGTCGCGGATGTGGTGCCCAAGTCCATCGTTTACCGGCTGATCGCACCGACCATGGAGTTGAGCGAGCCGATCCGTATCACCTGTCGCGAAGACAAACTCGAACGGTTATTGGCCGACCTGGCGATCCAGCGCCTGGACCTGGTGATTTCCGACAGCCCCATGCCAACGCACCTGGACATCAAGGGCTACAGCCAGAAGCTGGGCGAATGCGGCATCAGTTTTTTCGCCACCCAGGCACTGGCTGACCGCCATCGCGGCGATTTCCCACAATGCCTGCAAGGCGCGCCGTTGCTGATCCCAGGCGCAGAGACCGTGATACGCAGCCGTTTGCAGCGCTGGTTCGCCGAGCAGCAGATCCAACCGAAAATCATCGGTGAATTCGACGACAGCGCGCTGATGCAAGCGTTTGGCCAATCCGGCAGCGGGATTTTTATCGCCCCCAGCGTGATCGCCGATGAGGTTGTGCGCCAGTACGGCGTGGCGTTGATCGGCCAGACCGATGCAGTCACCGAGTCGTTCTACGCGATCTCGGTGGAGCGCAAGGTCAAGCATCCCGGCATTGTGGCGATTACCGAGGGCGCACGGCGCGAGTTGTTTACCGCCCTGCCCTGACCGGTCAGGCGCTGGACGCGACCGGTTGTCTGGCAGTCATCAACCATAGCGCCAGCAGGATCGACACCAGGATAAACCCGGATGCGGCAAACCCCAGGCTGCCCAGGCCAAAAGTGTCGATCACATGCCCGCCGACCAACGCCCCCAGACCAATGCCCAGGTTGCCCCCGGCAATGTTCAGCGACGCGGCAAAGGCCGGGGCATGGGGCGCGGCCTTCATCAGTCGCACATGGCTGACCAGAAACATCGCGGCCTGGGTGACGAACCACACGGCCATTGCCGCCGCCAGGGCCAACGCCGGAGTGAATCGCCGACACCAGCGCCACCATGCCCGCGATCATGAACCCGCAGAACACCATAGACGCAGCCCGGCCTGGGCGCGGGTGACCGAATGCCGCACAGGTCGGGCCGTTGGCAGCGGCATGCTAGACTTCGCGCCCTGTTTCTTACAGAACATTCCGCCCGTACTGCTGCGTCCTATTAAAAAAACTAGAGACAACTGTTTATGACTGCTGCCCCCACCCTGTTACAACGACTGATGCGCGTCAGCCTGGTCACCCAAATCGTCATCGGCCTGATCGCCGGGATTCTGCTGGCCCTGCTCCTGCCCGAGGCCGCCAGGGCTACCGGTTTTATTGGCAAGGTGTTTGTTACGGCGTTGAAAGCTGTGGCGCCGATCCTGGTGTTTGTGTTGGTGATGGCGTCGATTGCCAACCATAAGCACGGCCAGGAAACCCATATCAAACCGATTCTGTTCCTGTACTTGCTCGGCACCTTTGCCGCAGCCGTCGTGGCGGTGGTTGCCAGCATGTGGTTTCCGTCGTCGCTGGTACTCGCCAGCCATGACGTCACCGTCAGCGCGCCGGGCGGCATCGGCGAGGTGCTGCAAAGCCTGCTGCTGAGCGTGGTGGACAACCCGGTGAGCGCACTGATGAACGCCAACTTCATCGGCATCCTGGCCTGGGCCATCGGTATGGGCATCGCCATTCGCCATGCGGGCGCTACCACCCGCACCGTGCTGGACGATTTGTCCAACGGCGTGACCCTGATCGTACGTGTGGTGATCCGCTTTGCGCCGCTGGGTATCTTCGGCCTGGTCGCGTCGACCCTGGCCACCTCCGGCTTCGGCGCACTGCTCGGCTACGCGCACCTGCTGGTGGTACTGATCGGTTGCATGCTGTTCGTGGCACTGGTGATCAACCCGGCGATCGTGTTCTGGAAGCTGCGTCGCAATCCCTACCCACTGGTGCTGATGTGCCTGCGTGAAAGCGGTATTACCGCGTTCTTCACCCGCAGTTCGGCGGCGAACATCCCGGTGAACCTGGCCTTGAGCAAGCGCCTGGGCCTGCATGAAGACACTTATTCAGTGTCGATTCCACTGGGGGCCACCATCAACATGGCCGGGGCCGCGATCACCATCACGGTATTGACGCTGGCGGCCGTGCACACCCTGGGCATCAGCGTTGACCTGCCCACCGCCGTGCTGCTGAGTGTGGTCGCCGCCGTTTGTGCCTGCGGCGCCTCGGGCGTGGCCGGCGGCTCGCTGCTGCTGATCCCCCTGGCCTGCAGCCTGTTCGGTATCCCAAGTGAAATCGCCATGCAGGTCGTGGCTGTCGGTTTCATCATCGGTGTGTTGCAGGATTCTGCGGAAACCGCACTCAACTCCTCCACCGACGTGCTGTTCACCGCTGCCGCGTGCCTGGGCAAGGAAGAACAGGCGGCTTAACCAGATACAAAAAAGCCCAGGGTGGTTCTTGATTGAACCACCCTGGGCTTTTTTTGTGAGCGGTGCTTAGAAAGCGCCCATGTAATCACGCTTGCCCACTTCCACACCGTTGTGACGCAGCAAGGCGTAGGTGGTGGTGACATGGAAGAAGAACTGCGGCAGGCCGTAGGTCAGCAGGTAGGATTGGCCGCTGAAGCGCTTCTCTTTAGGCGTGCCCTGGCGGGTGATGATCTCGATGCCTTCCTTGCCGTCGATCTGTGCTGGCGTGATGGTATCGACGAATGCCAGGACCTTGGCGATCAGCGCTTGCAGCTCGGCGAAGGTCACTTCGTTGTCTTCGTATTTCGGCACTTCGATTTCAGCCAGGCGGGCGGATACGCCCTTGGCGAAGTCGACGGCGATCTGCACCTGGCGCACCAGAGGAAACATGTCGGGGAACAGGCGCGCTTGCAGCAAGGCGTCAGGGTCGATGTTCTTGGCGGTGGCGTGGGCTTCGGCTTTGTTCAGCACATCGCTCAGGGCGTTGAGCATTTGCTTGAAGACTGGGATGGAGGCGGCGTACAGGGAAATAGTCATGACAGTCTCATCGGTAATGGCAGGGTTGGAACCAGCGGCGATTATAGCCATGCCTGCCGCTTGTCTTTTATTTTTTCAGGATTAGGCTAGTGGGCTTCACTGCATAGGGAACGCGCGATGACCGCCGAGCACGACACCGACACCCCTGAGCCGCGCCTGAACAGCACGGAAATCCGCATTCTGGGCTGCCTGATCGAAAAACACGCGACCAACCCGGAAACCTACCCCCTGACCCTCAATGCCCTGGTATTGGCCTGCAACCAGAAGACCAGCCGCGAGCCGGTGATGAACCTGACCCAGGGCCAGGTCGGCCAGAGCCTGCGCGCGCTCGAGGGCCAAGGCTTTACGCGCCTGGTGATGGGCAGCCGCGCCGACCGCTGGGAACACCGCGTGGACAAAGCCCTGGAGCTGGTGCCGGCACAGGTGATTCTGATCGGGCTACTGTTTCTGCGCGGCCCGCAGACCGTCAACGAGCTGCTGACCCGCAGCGCACGCATGCACGACTTTGAAGATGCCGAGCAAGTGGTGCATCAGCTCGAACGCCTGATCTCGCGCGGGCTGGCGCTGCTGGTACCGCGTCAGGCGGGGCAGCGCGAAGACCGTTACACCCATGCGCTGGGGGACCCGGCCGATATCGAGGTGATCATGGCCGCGCGGGGCAATCCGGTGGAGCGTGGGGCTGGTGTGCCTGTTGAGCGCATTGAAGAACTGGAAGCGCGGATCGCGGCATTGGAGGAACGCCTCGCACAGCTGGAACAGGCCTGACTCGGTAAAAAATGTGGGAGGTGGCCTGCCCCTTCCCACATGGCTCAACCCTCTTTCTTCAGCTTCGGGCAAACGCCACGGCCTTTTCGAACTGTTCCTGGGTCGGCCGAACGCCGGTGTACAGCACGAACTGCTCCAACGCCTGGATCGCAATCACTTCCAGGCCAGTGATCACCCGCTTGCCCTGGGCCCGCCCTCGCACGATCAATGGTGTTTCGGCGGGGATCGCCACCACATCAAACACCGTCTCGGCGTTATCAACAGCATCAGCGTCAAATGCCAGCGCGTGCGCCTCAGGCCCGCCAGTCATGCCGATCGGCGTTACGTTGATCAGCATCTGCGGGCGTAATTCTCCCAGTTCGGCTTGCCACGCATAACCCAGGTTCTGCGCCAATTTGCGCCCTGTGGCTTCGTTGCGCGCCACAATTACGCCGTTGGCATAGCCACCATCACGCAAGGCACTGGCCACGGCCTTGGCCATGCCGCCGCTGCCGTGCAGGGCAAAGGTCGACGCCTGTGGCACCGCGTGTTTTTTCAGCAATTGCTCGATGGCGATGTAGTCGGTGTTATAGGCCTTGAGGTGGCCGTCGGTGTTGACGATGGTGTTCAACGAGTCGATGGCTTGAACCGAATCGTCCAGTTCGTCCACCAGGGCAATGGCCGCTTCCTTGAAGGGCATGGACACCCCGCAACCCCGCACGCCCAATGCGCGTATACCGCCGATCGCGCCAGGTAAGTCCTGGCTGCTGAACGCCTTATAGTAGAAATTCAGACCCAACTGTTCGTACAGGTGGTTATGAAAGCGCAGGCCGAAATTCCCGGGGCGCGCCGACAGCGACATGCACAGCTGGGTGTCCTTGTTGGGGTGCATCTGCATGGATAACTCCTTTGAGTAAGCAAATCGGTACAGACCTTACACAACCTTTACCTTGCGGCCGTGCTGTTTTTCAGAAATACGTTGTCTTAAAAGTATCCCCGCGACATTACTTGAGTCTATTGATTGCAGACCACAAGCGCAGGGGCTAACCGAGGAATGACCATGATTCGTACAATCCCCAAGATCGCCTTGCTGGTGGGTGCACTCGCGATGGCAGGCCAGGCTTCCGCCCACGGTGGTGGATGGGCTGGACCGGCCGCCTTGGGTGCCCTGGTCGGCGCCGCCGTGGTGGGCTCCGTGGTTGCCAGCCAACCCCGTGAGGTCTATGTGCAACAGCCGGTCTACGTGCAGCCGCAGCCGGTGTATGCCGCACCGCCGCCGGTCTATTACGCCCCACCACCACCGGTGTATGTGCAGCAACAGGTGTATTACCGCCCGGCACCGGTGTATTACGGCCCGCCGCGTGGGTATTACGGCCCGCCCCATGGTTATTACCGTCGCGGCTGGTAAGCCTTGCGCATCACGCCTGAAACCGGGCCTCGCCTTCGGCGGGGCCTTTTTTTGCGTGTGACGTCCGGTTTTATCGCTCCAGGGTCGCTCTGAGAACAATGCCCCGGCCAAAATCCCACATTATTCAAGTCGAAAGTCTACTTGCCCCACGGGGCCCGGCGCTGTCATGTTTGTGTCACGACACGCTTTCACTATCCTTCCTGTCCACCCAATAACAACAAGGACGACTGACCATGCCCACACAAAACCCGCATCGCACCGCTGGCCTCTGTACGTCCAGCAAGGTCTATAGCGCCCTCACTGAACTCAAGCACCTGGAAGGCCACCGCAGCGCGAAGTTTCTGGCGTTGCTGGCAGAAAATCTGGTGCGCAAGGGCCTGCTCAATGAGCAGGAAGTGGTGAGCATGCTTGATCAGGTGGTCGACTGACGCCTGGCGTTGATGTCGACTATCGAGCCAGGTGATTTTTCCTGAGCCGCCCGCCCCCGTAAGGTGACCTCCATTGCGATTGGAGGTATCTATGCCCACTGTTCAAATCATGTCCGTCATCGGCAGCGCCGTCCCCGCCCCGCTTCGCGCGCTGGGTGTGCTCGCCTGCTGGTACCTGGTACGCGATGGCGAGGCCATCAGCGGCCCGCTTACGTCCTTGTCCGCCGCCGAACAACAACTGCAGCAAGCCACCCGCTTCCGGTTGCACGCCTGAGGTTACGGCAATGGCAGTTTGACCCGCGGTTTGCTTTCGACAAACAGCGCCCAACTGGAGATGAACAGCGCCGCCACCAGCGGCCCGATCACAAATCCGTTGAGGCCAAACACCGACAGGCCGCCCAGGGTCGAGATCAGGATCAGGTAGTCCGGCATCTTGGTGTCCTTGCCCACCAGAATCGGGCGCAGCACGTTGTCCACCAACCCGATCACAAACACACCAAACAAGCCCAGCACCACGCCCTGCCAGATCGAACCACTGAGCAGGAAATACGCAGCCACCGGCGCCCATACAATCCCCGCGCCCACCGCCGGCAGCAGCGACAGAAAGGCCATCAACACCGCCCAGAGCAACGCGCTGGGAATGTCCAGGAACCAGAAAATCAAACCGCCCAACGCGCCTTGGGTCACGGCCACCAGCACGTTGCCCTTGACCGTGGCGCGCACCACCCGGTTGAACTTGAGCTGCAACCGGCGTTTCTGCGGCTCGGCCAGCGGCACTGCGGTGCGAACCTTGCGCACCAGTTCCGGGCCGTCGCGCAGCAGGAAGAACAGCAGGTACAGCATGATGAAAAAGCTCACCAGGAAATCGAACGTACCCTGGCCGAAGCTGAACGCCTGGGTAGCGAAGAACTGGCTTCCCTGCATCGCGCTTTTGACGATTTTCTCGCGCAGCCCGTCCAGGTCGCCCATACCGAAGCGGTCGAGCAAATGCTGGAAGTACGGCGGCAGGAAGTGCTTGAACTGCTCGATATAACTGGCCACGTCGAGCTTGCCGCTCTCAATGTTCTTGTAGAGCGTCGCCCCCTCTTGCACCAGCAAGGCGCTGGTGATAATCACCGGCAAGATTGCGATCACCAGGCACACCGTCAGGGTGGTCAGGGAGGTCAGGTTGCGGTTCCAGCCGAACCGTTGCTGCAGTCGACGTTGCATCGGCGCAAAGATGATTCCCAGGATCACCGCCCAGAACACCGCGCCGTAGAACGGCAGCAATATCCAGATGAAGGCGATGGTCACCAGCGCCAGCAGCAACAGCAGGGTTTTGAATTGCAGGTTAGTTTGATTCATGTCCGATCCATGTCAAAAAAGCAGGCCGCGCGGGTGCGTCCCGGTGCTTAGTCCACCGCAAATCCTGGGAGTGCCATCTTTGTTGCGCTAAGCGTAGACGCAGATCAATAAAGCCCGGTGTCGCTTGCACTACCCTCGCGCCTTTTTGCGACCCAAGCCCATGCCCCCAGTCATCGCCCCCGAACTGCTCGCCCCTGCCGGCACCCTGAAAAACATGCGTTACGCCTTCGCCTATGGCGCCGATGCGGTGTACGCCGGTCAGCCGCGTTACAGCCTGCGCGTGCGCAACAACGAGTTCGATCATGCCAATCTCGCTCTTGGCATCGATGAAGCCCATGCACAGGGCAAGCGCTTCTATGTGGTGGTCAACATCGCCCCGCACAACGCCAAGCTCAAAACCTTCCTCAAGGACCTGACCCCGGTGATTGCCATGGGCCCGGATGCGCTGATCATGTCCGACCCCGGGTTGATCATGCTGGTGCGTCGGCACTTCCCGCAGATGCCGATTCACCTGTCGGTGCAGGCCAATACGGTGAACTGGGCCAGTGTGGAGTTCTGGCAGCAGCAAGGGATTGGCCGGGTGATTCTCTCGCGCGAGCTGTCCCTGGAGGAGATCGACGACATCCGCCAGCAGGTGCCAGCCATGGAGTTGGAGGTGTTTGTGCACGGCGCGTTGTGCATGGCCTATTCCGGGCGCTGCCTGCTGTCGGGTTATATGAACAAACGCGATGCCAACCAAGGCAGTTGCACCAACGCGTGCCGCTGGAAATACCAGGCCACGCCGGCGGTGGAAAACGCCACGGGGGATATCGTTCAGCAATACCAGCCGGAACCGACCCTGGGCATCGGCACGCCGACCGAGCAGGTGTTCCTGTTGCAGGAGGCCAACCGCCCCGATGAGCAGATGCCCGCGTTCGAGGATGAGCACGGCACCTACATCATGAACGCCAAGGACCTGCGCGCGGTGCAGCACGTCGAGCGCCTGACCCACATGGGCGTGCATTCGCTGAAGATCGAGGGCCGCACCAAGTCGCACTTCTACTGCGCGCGCACCACCCAGGTGTATCGCCAGGCCATCGACGATGCCGTGGCCGGTCGCGCCTTTGATCGCAGCCTGATGACCAATCTCGAATCCCTGGCCCAGCGCGGCTACACCGAAGGCTTCCTGCGCCGCCATGTGCACGATGAATACCAGAACTATCAGAACGGCAGCTCAGTCTCCGAGCGCCAGCAGTTTGTCGGCGAGTTCACCGGCGAGCGTCGCGGTGAGCTGGCCGAGGTCAAGGTGAAAAACCGCTTTGCCGTGGGCAATCACCTGGAACTGATGAGCCCGGCCGGCAACTTTCACTTTGATCTGGACACTTTGCACAGCAGCAAGGGGGAAGCCATCGAGGTCGCGCCGGGAGACGGGCACACGGTGTATATACCTGTGCCCGCGCAGATGGACCTGCGTTTCGCGCTGTTAATGCGTGACGTCTGACGGCTTCAGATCCTGAACTGACCGACCAGTTGCCCGAGGCGCTGACCAAGCTCCGCCAGGCTGCGAGAAGTTTGGGCGCCCAGTTGGGTTTCGTCGGCGACGGTGTCCACCGCCACGGCAATCTGATGCACGCTGCGGTTGATCTCTTCGGCCACCGCAGTCTGCTCCTCGGCCGCGCTGGCGATCTGTGCGTTCATGGAGTTAATGGTGCCGATCAACTGAGCCATGGTGTCCAGCGACGCCCCGGCTTCGTTGGCCTTGGCCGAGGTGCCGTCGCCGGCATCACTGGAGCGGCGCATGGCGTCCACGGCGGCTTCGGTGCCTTTTTGCAGGCGGTCGATCATGCCCTGGATTTCCTGGGTGCTGGTCTGGGTGCGACTGGCCAGGGCGCGCACTTCGTCGGCGACCACCGCAAAACCACGGCCGGCCTCGCCTGCCCGCGCAGCTTCGATGGCAGCGTTGAGGGCCAGCAGGTTGGTCTGTTCGGCAATCGAACGGATCACGCTGAGCACACTGACAATCGATGACACATCCTGCTGCAAGCTGTCGAGGGACACGCCGCTGCTGCGAATGTCGTTCACCAGCGCATGGATCTGCGCGATGCTGCCGTCCACCACGCGCTTGGCGGCCTGGCCTTCGGCGTCGGTCTGTTGCGCCGCCACCGATGCACCCTGGGCGCTGCGTGCCACTTCTTGCGCGGCGGAAGACATCTGGTTGATCGCGGTGGCCACCTGATCGGTCTCATGGCGCTGACGCTCCATGGCCTGCTCCGAGCGCTGGGCCTGGTCGGACACCTGGCCCACCAGCCCGGTCAATTGCGCGGTCATTTCGGTGATCTGGCGCACCAGACCATGGATCTTGTCGACAAAGCGGTTGAACGCCCCCGCCAGGTCGCCCAACTCATCCTGACTGGTGATGGCCAGGCGGCGGGTCAAATCGCCTTCGCCGGCGGCAATGTCATCGAGGTTGGCTTTCATCAAATGCAGCGGCCGCAGGATGGTATTGGCCAGCAGCATGCCGGCAGCCGCGATCACCAGCAGCACCACCACGGCCAAGCCCAGGATGCTCAACAACACGCCTTCCATGCGTTTTTCGACCTTGGCCTCGACCACTGCTACCTGGGCTTCGATGCCATCAAGGTTGACCGACGTACCGATCACCATGTCCCATTTGGGCAGGTATTCGGTGTAGCCCATCTTGGGCACCAGTTCGGTCTGACCGGGTTGGGTCGAGCTGTATTGCAGGTAGTGCGTGCCGTCCTTGCCGACCTTGACCAGATCGCGGTTGACGTAAACGCCGTTGGGATCGCGGTTGTCCTTGAAGCTTTTGCCCACGCCATCGGGGCTGTTGCCTTTGAACAGGCGGATAGTCTCGGAGTCGTAGCCGAAGAAGTAGCCGTCCTTGCCGTAACTGGTGTTGGACAACAGTTTGACCACCTGGGCCCGGGCGGCCGTATCGCCGGGCGCAGCCGCGTCGTAGAGCGGCTTGATGGTGGTCATGGCCACTTCCACATAACTCTGCAGCGTGGCCTTGGCATCGTTAAGCAGGCGCTGGCGGGTTTCATCCACCTCATTGCGCGCCTGCCCCTGGAGAATCCACACGGTGGTCAGGCTGATCACCAGAGCAAACAGCAACACCGGTACAACGGCGAGGGACAGGACTTTGGCCTTCAGACTCAGACGCATGGCTTTTCTCTCTTATTGGGCGACTTGAGAGGTATATCGGCCGCGGGCGCAGGTTCTGTAGACGGCAATGTGTTTGTGGGTGGGCTTGTGGGGAGAATCTGATATGGCCCGCTCACCACAACAAGCCCCATTCACCACCGCAGCTCCCTCAAAGATAGCCACGACGGCGGACAACAAGGATCAAAGCGTCATCGCGGCCAGCCAGCCAAAGGCCAACAATGGCAGGTTGTAGTGCAGAAAGGTCGGCACCACGGTGTCCCAGATGTGGTGGTGCTGGCCGTCGATGTTCAGGCCGGAGGTCGGGCCCAGGGTGGAGTCCGACGCAGGCGAGCCGGCATCGCCCAACGCGCCCGCCGTGCCGACGATGCACACGATGGCCATCGGGCTGAATCCCAACTGCACGCACAGCGGCACAAAAATCGCGGCGAGGATCGGCACCGTGGAAAACGACGAGCCAATGCCCATGGTCACCAGCAAGCCCACCAGCAGCATCAGCAAAGCGCCGACGCCACGGCTGTGCCCGATATAGGCCGCCGAGGCTTGCACCAGCGAACGCACGTCGCCGGTGGCCTTGAGCACCTCGGCAAAGCCTGAGGCGGCGATCATGATGAAGCCGATCATGGCCATCATTTTCATGCCTTCGGTGAACAGGTCATCGGTGTCGCGCCAGCGCACGATGCCCGACACCGAGAAGATCAGAAAGCCGGCCAGGGCGCCGATGATCATCGAGTCCAGCCACAGTTGAATGATGAACGCCGCAGCAATCGCCAGGCCGGCCACCAGCAGGGTCAGTGGGTTGTACTGCACCGCCACTTGCTCGACCCGCTCGATTTTCTTCAGGTCGTACACGCGCTTTTTGCGGTAGCTGAAAAACACCGCCACCAGCAGGCCGACCACCATGCCCAGGGCCGGCAGGCTCATGGCGTGGGTCACGTTGACCTGGCTGATGTCCACGCCGCCGTTGGCCACGTTGGCCAGCAGGATCTGGTTGAGGAAGATATTGCCGAAGCCCACCGGCAGGAACATGTAGGGGGTGATCAGACCGAAGGTCATCACACAGGCGATCAGACGGCGATCCAGTTGCAGCTTGGTCAGCACATAAAGAAGCGGCGGTACCAGCAGCGGAATAAACGCAATGTGTATCGGCAGGATGTTCTGCGAAGCAATCGCCACCCCCCCCAGCAGGCCGATCAACAGCCATTTGACGTGGCTGCCGCCGCCGGCTTCCTGGCGGTCGACCAGCAACAGCGCCTTGTCGGCCAACGCGTGGGCCAGGCCGGACTTGGCAATCGCCACCGCGAACGCGCCAAGCAGCGCGTAGGACAACGCCACGGTCGCCCCGCCGCCCAGGCCGCCGTTGAACGCCTTGAGCGTGGCCTCGATGCCCAGGCCACCGGTCAAGCCACCCACCAGGGCGCCGACGATGATGGCGATGACCACATGCACACGGGACAGGCTGAGCACCAGCATGGTGCCGACCGCGGCGATGACTGCGTTAATCATGGTTACCTCAAGCAGAAACATAAAAAACAGGCATGCCCACGCCTGGGTGGCCGTTGGCTGGAAACCCGCGTGCAGGCTTTAAAGGAGGTCTTATTAGAGGGCGCGCACTTTGCAGCAGGCGGGGCCACATGTCAAAAAACGACGCCGATTTCAGGTTTAAATTGAACGTTTGAATAAAGAAGCGTTTGTGGCGGCCGATACGCCTTTCTCTGTGTGTTCAGGTAAGGATGTACCGATGTCGCTTAGACAACTCTCCATTCAATGGAAAATCACCCTACTCGCCGGCCTCTGCCTGCTGGGGATCGTGACCCTGCTGGTGGGGTTGTCGTTGTACCGCATGGCGCAGAGCTCGGAGCAGGTTCAGGCCGCCAGCATGCACATGCTCGATACCGCCGCGCAGGCGCGCATTGAGGCCCAGGGCGAAGCGCAGGCACTGGGCATTCGTCGCCAGTTCATGGACGCCTACCAATACGGCCATGGTTTTTCCCGCCAGGTGCTGTTTTTGCGTGAACAGGCCGAAAAACGCTTCCTCGACGCCTTTGACACCCGCGAAGACCTGACCCGCCAGGTCAGGGCGGCATTGCAGGCCAACCCGGAACTGCTCGGTATTTCCCTGGTGTTCGAAGCCAATGCCCTGGACGGCAAGGACGAATTGTTCGCCGGTCAGGCAGAGCTGGGCAGCAACGACAAGGGGCGCTTCGCCCTTTACTGGTCGCAGCCGACGCCGGGAACGCTCACCTCGATGGCGCTGCCGGAAAGCGACATGACCGACACCCGCGTCGGCTCCAGCGGCGAAAAAGCCAACGCCTGGTTCACCTGCCCGCGCACCACGCTCAAGCCCTGCGTGATCGAACCCTACTTTTATGTGATCGACGGCCACAACGTGCTGATGACCAGCATCGTGTTTCCGTTGACCGTCAACGGCAAAGTCATCGCATCGTTGTCGGTGGACATCAACCTCAACAGCCTGCAGGCCGTCAGCCAGCAAGCCAGCCAGAAGCTCTATGACGGCCAGACCCAGGTCAGCATTCTCAGCCCCACCGGTGTACTGGCCGGCTACAGCGCCGATGCCGGCAAGCTGAGCCAACGCCTGGACCAGGTCGACACCGTCAGCGGCGCGCAGTTGATCAGCGCATTGGCCAGCGGCCCACAGACCCGCAGCGTGCGTACCGACCATCAGCTCAAGGTGCTCGCGCCCTTCGCGCCGATCCCCGACGGCAAGCTGTGGGGCGTGCTGCTGGATGTGCCAGAACACGTGCTGGTGGGCCCCGCCCAAGCGTTGAAGGCGCAATTGGATGCCGACAATGCCCGTGGCACGCTGCTCGAACTCGGCCTCGGCCTGTTGGCGGCGGTCATCGGCCTGATCCTGGTGTGGCTGATGGCCCGCAGCGTGACGCGGCCGATCCTGGGCGTGGCGCACATGCTTGAAGACATCGCCAGCGGAGAAGGCGATTTGACTCGGCGCCTGGCGTACGCCAACCGGGACGAACTGGGGCAACTGGCCGGCTGGTTCAACCGCTTCCTGGATAAGCTGCAACCGATCATTGCCGAGGTTAAACGCTCGGTGCAGGACGCCCGTGGCACCGCCGACCAGTCGGCCGCAATCGCCACCCAAACCAGTGCCGGCATGGAGCAGCAGTACCGCCAGGTCGATCAAGTGGCAACGGCCTCCCACGAAATGAGCGCCACCGCCCAGGACGTGGCCCGCAGCGCGGCCCAGGCGGCCCAAGCGGCGCGCGATGCCGACCAGGCCACCCGCGACGGCCTCACGGTGATCGACCAGACCACGACCAATATCGGTCATCTCGCCGCGGACATGAGCACGGCCATGGCTCAGGTTGAAGGCCTGGCCGGCAATAGCGAGAAAATCGGCTCGGTGCTGGAAGTGATTCGCGGCATCGCCGAGCAGACCAACCTGCTGGCACTCAACGCCGCCATCGAAGCCGCCCGCGCCGGCGAGGCCGGGCGAGGGTTTGCAGTGGTCGCCGATGAGGTGCGCAACCTGGCGCGGCGCACCCAGGAATCGGTGGAGGAAACCCGCCTGGTGATCGAGCAATTGCAAAGCGGCACCGCAGACGTGGTCGGCGCCATGGGCAATAGTTATCGCCAGGCCCAGGGCAGTGTCGAACAGGTCGGCCAAGCAGTGACCGCGTTGCGCCAGATCGGCGAGGCGGTCACGGTGATCAGCGACATGAACCTGCAAATCGCCAGCGCCGCCGAAGAGCAGAGCGCGGTAGCCGAGGAGATCAACAGCAACGTGGCGACCATTCGCGATGTGACCGAGTCACTCTCGGAGCAGGCCAATGAATCGGCGCGGGTGAGCCAGGCGCTGAACAGCCTGGCGAATCAGCAGCAGGGCTTGATGGATCAGTTTCGCGTTTAGTACCCCTGCACCGCTTCCGATATGCAGACCTTCCTTGTGGGAGCCGCGCTCCCACAGTGAGATGGCACCGCCTCAGGCGTGGCGCTTGGGTAACTCGATCAACACCTTGAGCCCACCCAATTCGCTCTCCTGCAACTGCAACACCCCGCCCCACACCTCGACGATATCCCGCACGATCCCAAGGCCCAGGCCGTGGCCATCGATTTGTTCATCCAGGCGCGCGCCGCGGCTGAACACCTGGTCACGTTGGGTTTCGGGGATGCCGGGGCCGTCGTCTTCCACTGCCAGCAGGTAGCTGTGCTCGGTTTGGCTGACGCTCAGACGAATGTACGCGTCCGCCCACTTGCAGGCGTTGTCCAGCAGGTTGCCCAACAGCTCAAGCAAATCTTCGCGATCCCAGGGCAGGTGCAGGCCGGGTTCGGCGTGACAGCTGAGGTCCAGGTGTTCACCGTGGATCATGCTCAGGGTGGCCAACAGACCGGGCAGTTCCTTTTCGCAGTCGAACAACGCGCCCGGCAGGGTTTCGCCAGCCAGGCGGGCGCGGTTGAGTTCACGGTTGAGGCGCTGCTGCACCTGCTCCAGTTGTTCGCGCAGCAGTTTGCTCAGTTCGGGGCGGTCCTTGAGCGCCTCGCTCGACGCCGCGCTCAGCATCACGGCCAACGGGGTTTTCAGCGCATGCCCCAGGTTGCCCAGCGCGTTGCGCGAGCGCTTGAGGCTGTCTTCGGTGTGGGCCAGCAGGTGGTTGATCTGCGCCACCAGCGGCTCCAGCTCCAGCGGCACCTGGGTGTCGAGTTGCGAGCGCTGGCCCTGTTGCAACTGGGCGATCTGGTTACGCGCGGTTTCCAACGGGCGCAAGGCGCGGCGTACGGTAAGCCGTTGCAGGATCAACACCAGCAGCAGCGCCGCCAGGCCCAACACCAGACCGATCTGACGCATCAGCCGGAAACTTTCCCGTACCGGGGTGTAGTCCTGGGCCACGCTGATGGAAATCGATTGGCCAAAGCGCTTGTAGTCCGAACGCAACACCAGCAATTGCTGACCTTCAGGCCCCAGTTGCAGGTTGCCCTTAAGCCCGGCCTCGGGCAGTTGGGGCAGTTCCTGATCCCACAACGAGCGCGATCGCCAGTGGACGTCGGCAAAGTCGATACGAAAGTAATGCCCGGAAAACGGCCGTTGATAAGCCGGCGACAGGCGCTGTTCATCCAGCTGCACGCCGTTGGCCCCACGCACCAGCGCCACCAGCAGGTTTTCGGAATCGTTGCGCAACCCCGCTTCCAGGTAGCGCTGCAAACCGGCTTCGAACAACCACAGACTGGTTTGCGCCAGCACCACGCCGACGATCACCATCACGCTGATCAACCCCAGGCTCAAGCGCCGTTGGATCGACCTCATGCAGGGTTGGCGCCAAACAGATAACCCTGGCCGCGCCGGGTTTCGATCACGCTACGCCCCAGCTTACGGCGCAGGTGGTTGACGTGGACTTCCAGCACGTTGGAATCGCGTTCGGTTTCGCCGTCATACAGATGTTCGGCCAGATGGCTTTTGGACAGGATCTGCTCGGGGTGCAACATGAAATAACGCAACAGGCGGAATTCAGCGGCGGTCAGCTGGATCTCGTCGCCATCGCGCAGTACACACTGGCGCCCTTCATCCAGATGCAGGCCGGCGGCTTGCAGGGTGGGCTGGTTGGCCCGGCCGTGGGAGCGGCGCAACAGCGCCTGGATGCGCAGGTATAACTCTTCGGGGTGAAAGGGCTTGCTCAGGTAATCGTCGGCGCCGGTCTTGAGCCCTTCGATACGTTCGGCCCAGGAGTCGCGTGCGGTGAGGATCAGCACCGGAATCGCCAGCGCGGCGGCACGCCATTGCGCCAACACCTCAAGGCCGGGCAAACCGGGCAGGCCAAGGTCGAGGATGATCAGGTCATAGGGCTCGCTGCGGCCCTGGTACACGGCGTCACGCCCATCGGCCAGCCAGTCGACGGCGTAGCCCTGGCGTTGCAGGCCGGCCAGCAGCTCATCGGCCAGGGGTACATTGTCTTCCACCAGCAGCAGGCGCATCAGTCTTCCTCATCTTTAATCAGCGCACCGGACGTGGCATCGAGTTTAATCTCGCGCACCACCCCCTCGGTGGTCACCAGTTCCACTTCATAGGCATATTGCCCGTGTTTTTTCTCAAGCTCAGCCTCCAGCAAACGCGAGCCTGGGTAGCGCGCCATGGCCTGATGCAGCAGTTGCTCCAGCGGCAGGATCACCCCCTGCTGTCGCAAAGCCAGGGCTTCGTCCTGGTTGAGGTCGCGAGCCTGCAGACCCGAGCAGAACACCACGAGCAACAATGCCACTCGACTGCCGGTGCGTAAATTTTCCTTCATTACGTATCCTGATGATTCTTGAGAACCTGGCCGGTGAGCGCGTCCAATTCAACGTCCCACTCAATGCCGTTGTTATCACGCACTTCGACTTCGTAGACGTACTTGCCGTAGTCCTCGTCCAGGTCGGTGTCCAACAGCGTGGAGCCGGGGTGCAGGGCCAGTGCCGTGGCTTCCAGTTCGTCAAACGCAACAATTGTAACAGTGGCCGGCACAACCCGCGGTTTGTCCGGGTCCACGGCTCCGGCCTGAGTCGCCGTGAAGGCGATGATAGCGGCGGCGACCAGAGCTGTGAGGCGCTTCATGATAAGTCTCCGTTACATGATGTTTTTCCTACGCCGGCCACCGTACCTGCTGCAACTTAACTGAAACTGAATTGCCACCATGGCAATTGCGGGTAAGCCTTTTCCCACAACCTGCGAGATTTCCTATACTGCCCCGCTCGCTTCAATAGAGACCGGTATGACAGCCATCCACATCAAGTTTCCCGCCCTGACCCTCAAGGCCGGCAACCGCGCGTTCACCCGCATCCGCGAACAGGGTCTTGCGCCCGCAGACGTCGGCATCCTTCCCGGTGCGGCTGGCGGCCCCAAGGCCCTGGGCATTCAGGGCTTGGACCTGGCCCTGTTCGGCGACTGGCTGGCCCGCGCCCCGCGGGAGCGGGCGTTGATCGGCGCGTCCATCGGCTCATGGCGCTTTGCCAGCGCCTGCCTGCCCGACCCAGTGCAAGGCTTGCTGGAGCTCGGCCGGCTGTACAACGAACAACGTTTTGCCAAGGGCGTCACCATGGCCGAGGTGAGCCAGAGCTGCCGACGCATGCTCGACGACCTGCTGGCCGGCCGCGATGCGCGGGTGCTGGACAACCCCCACTACCGCCTGAACATCATGGTGGTCAAAAGCCACGGCCTGCTCGCCGATGATCACCGTGGGCGCCTGGGGCTGGGCCTGTCGTCGGTGATCGCCGATAACCTGCGCGGCCGTGCGCGGCTGTCGCGGCATTTCGAACGACTGATCATCCACGACCCGCGCCAACCGCCACCGGTACACCCGTTACAGGATTTCCCCTCGCGCTTTCTCGACCTGGACCTGGGCAACCTGCGCCAGGCGCTGCTGGCCTCGGGCTCGATCCCGATGGTGATGCAAGGCGTGCGCGACTTGCCGGGGGCCGGCGCCGGCACCTACCGCGACGGTGGGCTGTTGGACTACCACCTCGACCTGCCGTACCACGGCGATGACATCGTGCTGTACCCGCATTTCACCGACCGGGTCATCCCTGGCTGGTTCGACAAAGGCCTGCCCTGGCGGCGCAGCAATCGGCAGGGTTTGCAGAATGTGTTGCTGCTGGCGCCGTCCAGGGAGTATCTGGCCCGCCTGCCCTACGGCAAGCTGCCCGACCGTAGCGACTTCAAACGCTTTTTGGGCGATGACCCGAGCCGCAACAAATACTGGCAAACCGCGATGAGCGAGAGCCAACGGTTGGGGGATGAGTTTCTGCAACTGGCGGATAACGGCAAGCTGGGCGAGCGCTTGCAGGCGCTTTGACCGAGCGGCATGCGCGGTGGCGGATCAAGCTGCTAAACTCGCCGCCTGCCAGATACCTGACCGAGCTGAAAATACTGTGGAAATCTTCAAAGAGTTTACCTTCGAGTCCGCCCACCGCCTGCCGCATGTACCGGACGGCCATAAATGCGGGCGCCTGCATGGGCATTCGTTCAAGGTGGCGATCCACCTGAGCGGCGACCTGGATCCCCATACCGGCTGGATTCGCGACTTCTCGGAGATCAAGGCGATTTTCAAGCCGCTCTATGAACGCCTCGACCACAACTACCTCAATGACATCCCAGGCCTGGAAAATCCGACCAGCGAAGTGCTGGCCAAGTGGATCTGGAATGAGCTCAAACCGCTGTTGCCGGAACTCAGCGCGATCCGTATCCATGAGACCTGCACCAGCGGCTGCATCTACCGCGGCGAGTAAGCCTGGGATGTGAAAAACCCACCTGTTGGAGCGAATCACCGGCCTGGTCCCGGACTTCGCCCAGCGGTGTTCGACACCGATGCTCGACGTACCCGGCGCCGTCATAGAGGCTGACCGAATCCTACTGGTACGCGAATTGACCGACGGCTGCTGGGCCGTGCCGGGCGGCTACGCGGCTATCGGTCTGTCAGCTGCGCAAAACATCGTCAAGGAAATCCGCGAAGAGGCCGGGCTCACGGCAACGGCACGGGCGCTCTAAAGCGTGACGGGTGGACCAAGTGACGCGGATGGCGGCCTTCGAGACCACACAGCCATTGTTCGACTGATCCATTTTGTATCACCGTTGCACCGCTTTCGTGCCTGACTGGGAGCGGCCACTCAACCCTGCATTTGTCCCCTGTTTAGCTATAAATACTGTGCACGCTGCACAGCAGCCACCGTGCGCCCGTCACTGCTGCGGATATGGCACGCGCGGTGCAACGGGCCTGCGTCACTCATTCAGGGAGCAAGGCACATGACGCAGCAAGAACCGGGCAACGATTACCCCTTAAGCGAAGTCCCCATGCATGCGCGCAAGGGCCTGGCCTCGACGGCCATGGTGCTGTTGGGCTTTACGTTTTTTACCGCGACCATGTTTGCCGGGGGCAAGCTGGGCGTGGCGTTCAGTTTTACCGAGATGCTCGGCGTAGTGGCCATAGGCAACCTGCTGCTGGGTATGTATGCCGCTGGCCTGGGCTATATCGCCTTCAAGAGCGGCTTGAACTCGGTACTGATGGGGCGCTTCTGTTTTGGCGAAATGGGCAGCAAGCTCAGTGACTTAATCCTCGGTTTCACCCAGATCGGCTGGTACGCCTGGGGCACCGCCACTGCCGCCGTGGTGTTGGGCAAGTATTTCGAACTGGGTCAGGGCAGCGTGCTGGCCTTGATGGTGGTACTTGGCTTGGTGTTTTGCGCCACGGCCTATGTGGGTTACCGCGGGCTGGAGATTCTGTCTTACATCGCGGTACCGGCTATGGGCCTGTTGCTGTTTCTGTCGATGTGGGTTGCCACTCAGAAAGTCGGCGGCTGGGACGGTCTGCTGGCAGTAGTGCCGACCGGCGAACTGGACGTGTCCACGGCAATCACTCTGGTGTTCGGTACGTTCGTCAGCGGTGCAACCCAGGCCACCAACTGGACACGGTTTTCCCGCTCGGCCAAGGTGGCGGTACTGGCCAGCCTGATCGGTTTCTTTATCGGCAATGGCTTGATGGTGCTGATCGGGGCCTACGGCGCGATCGTTTATCAGCAACCTGACGTGGTCGAGGTGTTGCTGCTGCAAGGCTTTGCCATGGCGGCGATGGCCATGTTGCTGCTCAATATCTGGAGCACCCAGGACAACACCATCTACAACTTTGCCGTGGCCGGCTGCAACCTGTTGCGCACCCGACGCCGCAAGACCGTGACCCTGGCCGGCGCGGTGATCGGCACCCTGCTGGCACTGCTGGGCATGTACGACATGCTGGTGCCGTACCTGATCCTGCTGGGCACGGTGATCCCACCGATCGGCGGGGTGATCATGGCGGACTTCTTTTACCGCTATCGCGGCCAATACCCGCGCCTGGCCGAGGTTCGCCTGCCGGCGTTCAACTGGACGGGGTTGGTGGCGTATGCCGTGGGCACCGTGCTGGCGTTCAACTCGCCGTGGGTCGCGCCGCTGGTGGGCATCGCTGCCGCCTCGCTGACCTACATCGTGCTCACCGCCGTGTTGCGTGTACGTGTGCCTCTGGCTGACGTCCAGGCATGAGCCTGACCGTCGCCGACGGCTGGCCGATTGGCTGAGTCTGATGCCTACCCTGGCAGCCTGGTTCCATGAAAATGCTAACCTGATGGCCGCCGTCCAGCGCCTGGCCCTGCACCGCAACCCCCTGACGCACCGCGTCCAGCGCATCGAAGCCCTGTGCGGGCTGTCGCTGGATAATCATATGACCGCCTGGACATCGGCATTGCCCTGATGATCTGGCGGCTGTCTGCCTGATTGTTTTCAGCCAAGAGGAACTTGCCCATGCACATCATCAACGCCCGCCTGCGCAACCGTGAAGGCCTGCATGATCTGCACCTGGAAAATGGCCGGATCGCCAGCATCACCCTGCAAACGGCAGCGCCGCTACTGGCGACCGATGACCTGGATGCCGCCGGCAACCTGGTGATTCCACCGTTCGTGGAACCGCATATCCACCTGGACGCCACGCTCACTGCCGGCGAACCACGCTGGAACATGAGCGGTACGCTGTTTGAGGGCATCGAATGCTGGGGCGAACGCAAAGCCACCATCACCGAAGAAGACACCCGGACCCGAGCCACGAAAACCATCCAGGCCCTTGCCGCCCACGGCATTCAGCACGTACGCACCCACGTCGATGTGACCGACCCGGACCTCACGGCGCTCAAAGCGATGCTGCAAGTGCGCGAAGACAGCGCGCACCTGATTGATTTGCAGATTGTCGCGTTCCCCCAGGAAGGCATCGAGTCATTCCGCAATGGCCGCGAGTTGATGGAAGAGGCCATTCGCCTGGGCGCCGATGTTATCGGTGGCATCCCGCACTTTGAATACACCCGTGACCAAGGTGTGAGTTCGGTGAAGTTCCTGATGGACCTGGCCGAACGCACCGGCTGCCTGGTGGACGTGCACTGCGACGAAACTGATGACCCCCACTCACGCTTCCTCGAAGTGCTGGCCGAAGAAGCCCGCAGCCGCGACATGGGCGCGCGGGTCACTGCCAGCCACACCACCGCCATGGGTTCTTACGACAACGCCTACTGCGCCAAGCTGTTTCGCCTGCTGGGGCATTCGGGCATCAGCTTCGTCTCGTGCCCGACCGAAAGCATCCATTTGCAAGGCCGTTTCGACAGCTTCCCGAAACGCCGTGGCGTGACACGGGTCAACGAACTGCTCGAAGCCGGCATGAACGTGTGCTTCGGCCAGGACTCCATCGTCGATCCCTGGTACCCCCTCGGCAACGGCAACATCCTGCGGGTGCTGGAAGCCGGGTTGCACATCTGCCATATGCTCGGCTACCGCAACCTGCAAAATGCCCTGGACCTGGTGACCGACAACAGTGCCAAGGCGATGGCTCTGGGTGATCGCTACGGTCTGGAACCTGGCCGCCCCGCCAACCTGCTGATCCTTTCTGCGGACAGTGACTACGAGGTGATTCGCAGCCAAGGCCTGCCGCTGTATTCGATTCGCGATGGCAAGGTGTTGATGAGACGTCATCCGGCGCAGGTGGAGTTTGTGTAGCCCTGCAGTTCAGACAATAGAGTCGATATCCAACGGCTGCGCCCTGCCCCGCTCGTTATCTTGGCTGGGTGGGATGCTGGCGACTTGGGACAGTGCTCGATTCTCACGATGACTGAACCAGCGCTTGAGGCTTGGTTGCAAGTGGGCGGCCAGGGCCTGACTGCCGTACACATCGCGGGCCTCGAGGCGGCGCCAGCGAAGGTTTTGCAGGCGTTCACGGCTGCGGTGCAAGCGGTCGATTTCGGCATTCAACGGCTCGTGATGTTCGTAGCCACGGTCGTTGGCCGGTCGATGTCGGGTCAGTTCCCGGCGCTTGTCCTGCAGCTGTTTGCGCATGGACGCAAGGGCATGGTCGAGCAGCTCAAACTCCCTTTGGGTCACCAGCGGGCCGTTGCTGTCCAGGGTTTGTTGCCAGCGACGCAACGTCGCCCAGGCAGCCGGAATATAGCTGGCGGTCATGAAGTGCTGTTTGTATTGCACCAACTGTTTGATCAGCCCATCGCGCTCAGGCATATCGCCCTGATTGCGTAGCGCCCGATTGCGGCCTGACTCTTCGATTGACTCGCAACCCGGTTTCCACAGGATGGATGAGTGCGTTCCATCCGGGAGAATAATCGGCATGAAGTGTTGTTGCTCGCCGTGGTGCTGGTACGGGTTACCCCCGACACGCACCAGGCCGGCGGCGAACATCAGGCCACCCGCGCTGGGCGCACTGAACAGCGTGACGGCGCCCGGGACCCAGAGTTTGGCGGTGGTGTTCATCCAAGGCGCCGGAACACTGGGAACGGGGTCATTGTGGTTGACGATACGATGATGGACCAGAGCCGCTGCGCCAGCCGTGAATTCCGAGTCGCCAGCCCGCGGGGCACCGTAGGTGTAGAGAAGGACGTTGTAGTTGGCCTCGGAAATTCGGCGCAGCCCTTGAGCCAGAAGCAACGCAATGGCACCGCCAAGGCTGTGGCCACAGATGATAATGCGCTGGCCGACATGGAACTGGTCGAGGTAGCGCAACACGAAATGACGCAACGCGCGGTAGGCCTGGTAAAAGCCTTCGTGGGCCTTGCCGACGCCATCAGCGAAAGGAACCTGATGGGCGTTGGCATCGCGCAATCCATCCGCTGGGCTGGCGGTGCCACGTACTGCTATCAGGATCACCTCATCATGATGGGTGATGAACGCTTGGGTGTCAGTGCCGTCCTTTTCGTCATCAAAGAAGTGCAGGCGCGCGGGGTGCTCCTGCTTATCCTCCAGTTCTGGACGATTCTGTGGGTACACCTCAGGATTGAAAGGCAGTATTTCGAAGCGCCTGGAATACGGGACGTCCTCATACAGCGGATAAAAGCGCTGCACCTGCTCCGGATCGACACGCCAGGCTTCCTGATGCCCTGAAAGCTGGCCGGCAAACAGATTCCCCACGCTGGGGTCCAGCGCAAACGAGACTTCATCAACGGGCTTTTGGTGTGGGACCTGGCCGAATTCGCAGTAACTCAACGCTGCGAATAATGCCAATTGATACAGGTTCAAGGCACAGAATTGATCGTCGGTGGAAAGCATCGGGCGCAAGGCGCGTAGCGGCCTTACTTCAAGAACGGTGTGGTTGTTGGGGAACAGGACGACCCCGGACAAGACTGGCTGGGGTGAGCCAAAGCCGAGATCGGCGATCATTTTCAGGGCGTGCCGTTGGGGACGGTGCGCGGAAGGGGCTACCGGGGGAAGATGAGCGACATGGCGAACCAAATCTCGCACCTCCACTTGATAAAATCTATCAGCAGGCTGTTTGCCAGGGTTGTTTCCGATGCGGCCCCCGTCAGCAACAAAGCGAGTTTGTTCTGCGCGAAATTGGAGCTCGGTAATAGGAAGTTTATAAGTCGGGCGCATCATTAAGCGCTGATACGGTTCATCTACACCCGAATACAGTTCATCAAAAGTCAGCACTACGGGACCGCAATAAATATTCCCCAGTTTTGCTACCCCCTCCCCATTCAATCTACCTTTGTATTGTTGCCCTGCACTGTCGTGGACGGTGTACGGCAAGCCGCCATACGACGCTCCACTGCCTTGTTCATCAACCAGGCGGAAACTGACCCAATGCCCTCTCAATGAACAGGCAGGCTCACTGTCACCGAAAAAAGGTTGCTTCCGTGCGTCCATATTCATGAATTCTCTCCTTGTTACTTACACGATGGATAAACGTCGCAGATGCGGCCATCCGGCATTTTTATCGGCTTAAAGTTGGTGATATCACCGTTGCAGTAGGCATCCCGGTCTTCGAAGCTTTTCCCTCTGCAACGCTTCCAGCCGCCTGAAACAGCAACCCAGTTATCGTCAACTGCAGGTCGCTCCTCCTCCGCCAACCTCAGCACCATCCTGAGTGTTTTTCCCGCAAGCTGATCCCGCTGTGCCACGCCACCTGCCCGCGTTTTTTGCACCTGACCGGCCGCGTCCAACGAACGGCATTGCAGAATCTTCCTGATCCCGTGAGCGGGACCCACGGTTCGAAACCACCACTGACACTGCCCCGGCAGCTCCTGCACGCCTGACTCAGGCATTCCCGGTATATTCAGGCGATCGCTGATGTAGATGTTCGCCATATCCCCGCCTACATCCGCACTGCGCTTACCCCACTTCGCATAAAAATCAAACTCCACGCTGCGCAACACCAGCGGGCAGCCCGCGACGGCTTCACTCAACGGCAGCTCATAGCTCACCCGGCTGGGGCCAGGCTTATAGTCGCTGAAAAAGACTTTGCGCTCTGGCCGTTTGCCGCGACGCGCTGGCGCGGTGCAGGTTTCACCGGTCGCGGGGAGGTAGTTGGCGGCCGTTTTAAGTTCAAATTCCGGGGGCAAATCCACCTCCAAGGTGAACCTGTCAACCGGCTTTCCCGCACACCCAAAAAGCCCCGCCAGACCCAGCGCAAGCAGCACGTTAATCACTCGTCGACTCATCCTTCTTTCTCCATCAGCCGCCACTGCTGCACCACCCGTTCGAAATGATCTGCGGGCGCTTCTCCAGCCACGGGTTGCCAGCGAATCACACTGCTGCGCGTGGCCTCTTCCAACCTCCGTACGACCAGGAATTCCAGCTGGTCCGGCCGCTTCCAATGCCAAACGCGCGCCTGCTCCAGTACCTGGGTCAACCACACTTTGGGGTCTTGAAACTCGACCAACGCAACCAGCGCTTCACTGTGTTCTGCCAGCAGGTAACGCAGGATATTGGCGTGCAGGATCGCACCGGCGTTTGGGTGGGGGACGTTGAGCCAAGGCAAGGGTTCGGGCACGGGATACTCCCCTGGCGCCGGGTTATTCGAGATGTGCCAGTGTTTTTCGTGCCAGTAGCACACGCTGATCATCGGGCCAAGGAATGCCGGCCAGTGATGCCTCGGCAAATACGCCAATGTGCGCGCCAGCGTGCGATTGTCGTGAACGCGGTACAGCGACTGGCTACCGGGTGACCCGACCAGCAGCCGGTTGCGCCAGTGCCGCGCCACGTCCGCCAGATCCGCAGTTGGCAGGCTGCACAACCAACCCCAATGCATTTCGGGCGTGTCCAAAAGGTCAAGCAGCGCGGGCTCTGCCCCCTGATCCAGCAGCAGGATCACTGGGCCCGGTGGGGCCATTTCCGCCAGCGGGGTATGTGCATAGAGCGTGCAGGATTCCGCTACCGCGCGGGCAGCCATCATGGGTTCACGCGCCGCGTTGCTGCCTTCAAGCATCAAGCACAGCCTGTGCCCTGCCTGTTGCTGATCGGCCATCCAATGGCCTGGGAGATTGACCATCAGGCGGCCCTCCCACGAACATCACACAGGCCTTCGCGGCAGCGTTCGCATACGGGGCAGAAGTCCGCCCCCAATTGCCTGGCCAACTGCATGATGGCGCCTTGGGCGGCGGCCACTTTCGGCACCTCGCCAACCGCCTCAGACCCTGTAGACACGACCGAAGACGGTGAGCCGCCGAGGGTGATGGGACGGCTGCTGAAAATACCGCCCGCCTGGATTACCAAGTGCTCTCCACCCGCTTTGAAGCTCAGGTGCGCGCCGGCGTCGATCACCAAACTGGCACCGGCCTTGAGATGAACCTGCTGACCCGCTTCAATCACCAGGGTCTGGGCCACATACGTCCGGCTGTTGCCCTGCACATCCAGATGGTCACTGGCACACAGGACAACCTTGCGATCACCAGTGACGTGGCGATGCTCCTCGCTGTCCAGATGAACCGTGCTTAAACCCCGAATGATCTCTCGTCGCTCTCCCGCCACCTCGAAGTGGCTGTCATGGCCTACCTGTTGCTCCATGTCCCGCTGCGCGCGTAGATAGATAAGCTCTTCGCCACGACGGTCTTCGAGGTACAGCTCGTTGGCGCCGCCGCCTCCAGAGGTGCTGCGACTGCGCAGAACACTGCGGGTCTTGTACTGCGGCAGAGGGTAGGCCGGCAGGTGCAACGCGTTGGGCAGGCAACCGTTGATCAATGGCAGGTCCGGGTCGCCTTCAAGGAAGGTCACCAGCACCTCCATGCCGACCCGCGGAATCATCGTTGCACCGAACCCGTCGCCGGCCCAACCCGACGCCACACGCACCCAACAACTGCTTTTGTCATCGGTCTTGTCCAGCCGGTCCCAGTGAAAGCGCACCTTCACTCGGCCATAGGCATCGCAATGCACCTCTTCACCGGCGGGCCCGGTTACGGTCGCGGTCTGGCTGCCGTTGATGGTCGGCTTGGGGTGTTTGAGGGGGGGCCGATAGGTCGCATGCCAGGGTGTCGCCGTGAACCGGTTGCGATAGCCGTGGAAGACACCCGCCTCCACTATCGACTCTTCGAGCACCTGCGGCTGATAGCCCTCGTGGCGCACCGAGGTGAGCAGCCACAGATCGTTACAGGACGGGTTGGGGTGATCGCGCAACTCAAGAAAGTGCCCACTGCGCAGCGCCGGTTGATCACCCCTGCCCAACGCCCGGTGGCGGTCGCTCTGATGCCGCTCCAGCCCCCTGCGGGCCAGGCGCACACCGCGTGCATGCGCGGTAAATCCAGGGGGGTAGCGGTAGTCTTCGAGAGGGGGTGTGGCGGTGGGGCCGGCGGTGTCCTGCAGGCGCAGTGAGGGGTGCTCGAAGTCATGATCGCGCACCACCGTTTGCCGGCTGCGCGTGGCCAGACGCACATCGAAACGCTGGATAACGCGCGCCTGGGCCTGGGGCCCGCCGACAGCTGAATAAGACTGTACCGGGAGGCGGCGAAATACGGTCTGGTCATCACCGAACACCAGCACATGCGCATCCTCACTGTGGCGGAAGTGATAATGGATGCCCTCCTCTTCGCACAGCCGCTGGATGAAATGCAGGTCGGTTTCCGCGTACTGCACGCAGAACGTACGCGGCGGATACACCACCGGGCCCAGTTCAAACGCGTAGGCATCGGCCAGGATGCCGTGATGCTCGAGCACGGCCGCAATGATCTGGGGAACGCTGCGTTGCTGGAAAATCCGCTGGTCGCGCCGATGCGCAAGGCGGGCCAGATTAGGCGCCAGCGTCAGGTGATAGCGGGTCAGGCGACGCCCAGGATCATCGCGGCCGATGGCGTAAACCTGCCCATGCAGGCCCTCGCCTGCTTCGCCGAAATCCAGATAGGCGGGCTGGTGCAGCAGAGCTTCCAGATCCAGGTCAGGGCACTCGCTCACCACCTGCACGCGGATGAAAAACGGTTGATCAATGGCCTCCAGGCCTTTGAACGCCAGCACCTTGAAATCTGTCTGCTGCCCTGGAAGAATTAATTTGAAATGTGACGAAATAAAAGCGTTATCCATCCTTTGTTAACCGCCATCTTTTCATGATCGAACTGAAATACTTTCTCCCGTTAAACAGCCAAAAAATGCCGAGAAAAAGCGCCTAAGCGCCCTGAAGCTTAGCGATCTCAGGACAAAATCGGCCTGTTCAAAATAAAAAAGAAGTTTCGTACGCCAGTGATGGAAGAGTCTTTTACAACATATTAAATCGAGATAAGCAGCATCTTATTAAACATGGGAAATGCCCTACGAACCCTTTCAACTAAATATCCCAGCCTTAGAGAAGCAGCTGACACCTGCTCAAGATATCAACTGTTTATAAGCGCTCATGCCTGGGCTCGTGCAGCCCCGAACAGACTGACACTCAGCAACGTATCGGCGTGAGTATGCAAGCGCACCGGCGCAGTGCCACCTGGCATCACCACCGAAACTTCGCCGCCCTCAACCCAGCCCGCTCGCCATGCCGCGCACGCCACCGCGCTGGCGCTGGTTCCCGAAGACGCGGTGGGCCCTTCTCCCCGTTCGAACACTCGCGCCACAACCCGGTTGGCGGACTGCCTGGCAACCCACTGTAAATTGACTCCGGCGACGCATGGCTGACCGGCGCCCGTCGGCGGCGCGAAGGCTATTGCCTTTAATACGTCGAACAGGCTTGGCTGCTGCATCTGTTGGTTGTCCGGCAGGGCTGAAAGCTGTTCGACCAGCGTGACGCAATGGGGATTACCCACCCGCACAAACTGGCTGTGCCGCCATTGCGGGTCTAGCGCCGTCAAGGCAGGCACACGGCTGAGTTCGATGTCCCCCAGAAACGTCTGATTGACGCCGCTGGCGCCTACGGCCGACGGCCCGAACTCGGGCAAACCCAAGGTCAGCCAGAACCCGGCAACCTGTTCATGGACCGCCGGTTCGACCCGTGTAGCCACCGGCGACAGCGCGTCGGACTTGTCATGGTGCACCCGCAGCTCACAGGCTTCGGTCATCGCGCCTTGGTCTGTGAGTGCCTGGGCGAAGATCGTTAACCCGTTGCCGCTGCGTTCGGCGAGGGTTCCATCAGTGTTCACGATCAACAGGTCAAACGGCGGCTCAGCCTGGAACGGCCCCACCAACAGACCATCACAGCGATGGGCCTTGGCGTGCGCCGGCCGAGGTATCGCCCCCCAGCCGCACTCGGCTTCAATGGCTGAGGCGGCCCAAGCACTGCGCACCGCTGCGGCCTGGGACGCGCTGTCAGGCACCGCGATGCCCCGGCGCCGTAACAACGCCGGGCTGACCACGCCATAAATGTTGCCTCGCGCGTCATAGAACAGCGTCATGACAGCGTACGCCTTAAAAATCTCATCGGTTTGTCCATCCAGTTGCCTACAGGCTGGGCCAGCAGCCTATTACACAATGCAAGCGTTGTGAGCAGAGATGATGCCGAGGGAACCCGGCTCGCCCCCCACTGCCTGATGTGCAAGGATGTCACGCCGGACCTCGTGCGTTGACCGCAAAATCAAGGATTTTTCATGACTGCCATCCCCACCTCCGCGCCCGTGGTTCCCGGGCGGCTTGAGCAAATGTCCACCCGTATTGCATTTTTCATCGCTGGCTTCGGCATCGCGGCCTGGGCGCCGCTGGTGCCCTATGCCAAAGCGCGGGCACAGCTGAATGAGGGCACGTTGGGCCTGCTGTTGTTGTGCCTGGGGGTGGGCTCGATCATCGCGATGCCGGCGGCTGGCGCCTTGGCCTCCCGCTATGGTTGCCGACGTGTATTGAGCGCCGGCACGATCATGATCTGCCTGGCCTTGCCAATGCTGGCAACGGTCAGCTCGATCCCGTTGCTGATCGCCGGGTTGTTCCTGTTTGGCGCAGGCCTCGGCACCGTGGATTCCACGGTGAATTTGCAGGCGGTGATCGTTGAACGGGCCAGCGGCAAGACCATGATGTCGGGCTTCCATGGGTTGTTCAGCCTGGGGGGTATTGTTGGCGCCGCCGGGGTTTCGGGGTTGCTGGGGCTGGGCATGTCGCCCTTGCAAGCCACCTTTGTGGTGATCGTCATCATGGCGCTGGCACTGCTGAAGGCCGGCCCACACCTACTGCCTTATGGCAGCGAAAGCTCGGGCCCGGCGTTCGCGATTCCCCATGGCGTGGTGCTGTTTATCGGCTGCCTGTGCTTTATCGTGTTTTTGGCCGAAGGCGCGGTACTCGACTGGAGCGCGGTGTTCCTCAGTGGCGAACGCGGTCTTGATGAAGCCTACGCGGGCCTCGGTTATGCGGCCTTCGCACTGACCATGACCGCCGGACGGCTGACCGGCGATGCCATCGTGCGGCGCCTGGGCGCTGCCCGAGTGATCGTGATCGGCGGCGCACTGGCCACTGCCGGCCTGTTATTGGCGACCTTGTTGCCAACATGGGAAACCGCACTGCTGGGCTATGCATTGGTGGGGGCCGGCTGTTCGAATATCGTGCCGGTGCTCTACACAGCGGTGGGCAAGCAAACGGTCATGCCGGAACATATCGCAGTGCCGGCGATCACGACCTTGGGGTACGCCGGGATTCTCGCCGGCCCCGCTGTGATCGGTTTTGTCGCCCATGGCAGTAGCCTGAGTACTGCCTTCGTGCTGATAGCCTTGTTGCTGGCGGGTGTGGCCATCAGCGGCAAAATTCTAAAAGTGTAAGCACAGTGTTCATCGCGCTTTATAAGCCTCGTCTTGTTCGAGCCAGCGCTCGAGGCTCTTGTTGCTGAGCCAGCCGTCCTTTTGAAACGGGCCAAACAAGCGCGTGGCGTTTGCACGTTCGAGTGCGCTCAGTAAACCTGGACGTTCAACGATGTTCTTTGCCGTATAGACGCAAAACTCGCTGTACCTGGGCCTGGGCATGCCGGTGAACGGGTCAAGCACCGGTACACCCTGTTGATCAACGGCATAGGGGTCCTGCATGACGGTTTTGAGCGTGGCAATTTCGACGTACTGGTGTTGTTCGAAGAGATATGTCCGGTCCTGGGTCCTGTCTCTCAATTGCTCAAACTGCCCTTGCAGCGCCTGAACCACGTGGGCGTTGCTTTTGACGTGAAACGGATCCTGGCTGAACACGCCAGGTGAGCTGTTGCCCTGCAACGCCTGGGCCGCGCCCCTGAGGCTATCGCGTGTGATATAGCCGTCGCGACTCAAAATGGCATCGCTCAGCCGTGGACGCTTGAGTATTTCGCCGACTACCTGAATCGCTCGATCCCGCTCCTCGCTCTCACCCTGAGGTTGCGCGCCAATACGTTGCAATGACGACCAGGTCAAACGCCCGTCGCTGATGAACGGGTGCAGCAGGCCGAAGGCTTTTTCCAGGGCGGTTGCCAGTTGGCTATCGGTGGAAGTGGCACCGGGTGGGGGAAGGTTGGCGCGCGCAGCAGGTAAATTCTGCAACGCCCGGTGATGCAGCACCGACACTGACGCGCACGGTTGCAGGGGCCTGCGAGGCTCTCCGATTGGGCGCTCAGAGTACGGTGCTTCCAGCGTTTCAGCGGATGCGGCCGGTGCTGGCGCGGTGGTTCGCAGGGCTGGCCCGTCAAGGGCCAAGGGTCGAACGTGAGGTAGTGCACCCTCGATTGTCATGGACTCTCTCCAACGCTTTCCAATACGTACCTGCCCGATGATCGCCAGCGTGGCGATTGAAACCATCAAATGGGTTCAACTCAGACAAGTGCCTCATGTGTGGCTGGGCGAACACGACAGTTCCAGATGATCGTCGAATACAGATGACAGCATGTAAAAACGCCGCCAGGACGCCCTTTACCGACGCCACCAGGCTGCCAGACTGTTGATCAGTCCGGTGTGTCTGAGTGAGGACGTGTCATCACCGTTCACCTTCCCGGTGGCGAGCATGCCCCGGGAAAAGTCATCCGCGACCGGTGCCTGGAATTTGCGCTGGCCTTCGAAGGTCTTCATCCGTCGGGCTTCCACCGCATGCACGTGCGGCGCAGTCAGAGGGTCTTGCACGACGTGGTCATTGCTGAGGACCGGCGCACCGGCATCCCGGGCACTGTGAACGCGTTCCTGACAACCGTGTTGGGGAGAATTAAACGAGGTTGACGTCATTTTTAGCTCTGGCTCGGGATCTGAAACGCGACCGATTCGATCAACGTCGGTATCACCTATGTGGCAAACCCGCGTAAACAGTTCCTGACAAAACAACAGCAGGCGCCGTCATCAGGTGACGGCGCCTGGGTATCGATCAGCGGGAAAGCAAATAAAGCGCTCGCCAACTGATTCGACCGTCACCGTCACGCCCGGCAAGATTGTCCATGATCGTCAGCACGTCGCTGCGCTTGAGGATTTCCTGGGCCAGCTGGATGACATGATCCTTGGAAGCGTTTCCGCTCGGCCGCTGCGCGGCCAGCCCCCTCAGCTCATTGAAACTCAGCTGCCCATCCCAGGAATTGCTCTTCAACGCATTGAAATGCTTGAGCATCTCGCCCGCCAACTGCTTGTCAGTCTTGTACTTGAAGGCGTTCTTTCCTTTTATGACCACGTTGACATTTTGCCGGTCGATCAGCCCGTCCAATGCCCCGGTCGACGTGTTCCGGTCAAGGGCACTCATAAGTTCGGGACGCCTTAGCAGTTCATTGGCCAGGCGAATGTTTGCGTTCGTGACGGGATCGAACGACCAGCCCTTTTTCGCCATCGCGTAGATGCTGTCAGCACTCACATACCCAGGTTTCAACGGGTCGCTGAAAGCGTTGAAGTGCCGCTGCAACTGCTGCGCCAGCTGTTCATTGGTTTTGCGTGCGTAGTGCGGGTGCGGCTTGCCTATCGGGTTCGGGTACGGTTTATCACCATGAGGGTTGGGGCGCGACGGTGCATGGCTGCACGCCGGATCCGGTTTTGCCGGTGGCCTGTGGTAGCCCGGCCCCATGGGTGGGCGATGCCCTGAAAACCATTGGCTCATCCAATGCTTGAACGCGTCCATAAAGCTCGACAGCGCCGGTGCGCTGAGGTTGGGGGCCAGGTGCTCGGCAGGAAGATGACGCCCTGTTGAGGGGTAATGTTTGCCGAACACCGGCCCGCCCTGGCCCTCACGCGGCACAAAGCTGACGTTCGCAGCAGTGTTGACCACAGGCGCCGGTCGACCGGCTTTGGTCTCAGGCTTGGAATGAATCTGCGAAAGATCAGTGGGTGATGAGGCAAATGCGGGTGTATCGGACATCGATACCGACATAATTTTCTCCAGTAGGGTGGATGCGATCTTCAGCTTGTCGCTCCAACGCATGTCGAAGCCCATCAGCTAGCCCATGTGTGGCGTTTATGTCGGAATCGGTTCCTGATCCCACAGTGACAGGTCCTGCGGGGTTGTAAGAAACAGGTCTATTGCTGATCGCGACGAGTTATTCCAGGTTTACCCCTTACAGCGCCTGCCGGAGGCGGCTCAATTTCTCCCGGCTGCCGCACACACTCATCTGGCACCATTTGCGCAGTTTGTTCTTGGAGCTGTCCAGAAAGATCCAATCGCAGTCGGTGGCGGTGCAACTCTTGAGTTCGCGAAGATCAGCGCTGACCAGCAGTTGCGTCGCATCGATCGCCAGACGCCCGATCAACATCGCGCTCAGCGCCTGGGCATCAGCGCAGGGTTTCCATTCCCAGGCCGGCAGGCCTTCGACCGAACGCAGCACCCGCCGGCCCACTCCTTGCTGCAAGCCGAGGTTGATCTGCTGCAAGGCTTCGTCGGGGGCCGCCCGCCCCAGCGACAGCGGATAAAACGCCGCATACAGGCACTCCCGGAAGGCAATCACGGCGTCCAGATCCGGCTGGTAGGAGATAGGCGAGTCGAACACCATTGGCCTGTACGCCTCGAATTCCTGGGCAGAGACCAGCGAGGCATGCAGCGCCCATTCAAAGAAGAATTGAAAACTGGTGAGCCGTTCCTCCAGCACTTTGAGTGCAGAGCCAGGGCGGCGGCCATTGGTGGTGTTGATAAAGTCCAATACCCAGGCCCCGCCAATCAAACGAATCGATTTTGCAGTACCCGTGAAATGTGTCATGACTGCTCCTGAAACGCGGTAGTGCTGCGATGGCGCAGATTACCTTGTTTTCCGGACATGCAAACACCGGCACTGCGGTGCAAAGACCAGCGGCTATGTGTGATCGTCGTTGCGTGCCAGCCAATCGAGGATCACCTCCACCGACTGCGCAACGCAAAGCGCCCGGGTATCCAAATGGACCTCCGGAAAAACCGGCACATCATAGGGGGAATCAATCCCGGTGAAGTGCTTGATCAATCCTTGGCGGGCTTTCTTGTATAGGCCTTTAGGGTCGCGTCTCTCGGCGGTTTCCAGTGGCGCATCCACATGCACTTCAACAAAAAACTCATTGCCGATGATCGAGCGTGCGTAATGCCGGCTGGCGGACGATGGGGAGATCAGCGCCACGATCACCATCAGCCCGGCATCGAGCATCAGGCGCGCCACTTCCGCAACCCGCCGAATGTTCTCATCACGGTCACGGTCGGTGAAACCCAGGTCCCGGCACAGCCCTGCGCGCACCGAATCACCGTCGATGATGCAGGTCAGGCGTCCTTGCGCCCGCAGGACCATGTCGAGCGCATCGGCAATGGTCGACTTGCCGGATGCGGAGATGCCCGTCATCCAGATGACCCTGGGCGTCTGCCCCAGGCGCGCGCGCTCGGCGCGCGGATGGCTGAAGGCAAAGGCATGCAGATCCGGGTTTGGGCCCTGCGCAACATCACTCATGGCCGCTGACCCTCCATCGGCAACACCTGCGGTTTACCCAACATGACGACCATCATGCATTGCACGAACAGCAACAATGCAACCACCCAATAGACGCTTGAGAACGAGCCCGTCAGGTCCTTGGAGAACCCACCCAGAAAGTTGCCGCAGACCCCGCCCAGGCCAATCAACACGTTAGCGATACCAAAAGCCTGGGTCAGCCGGCTGACCGGTACGATCTGCCCGATATAGCTGGGTACCAGGCCGAAGATCGGGTAGAACGCCAGCGCGAACAAAAACGCCGCCACATAGAACAAGGGCAGGCTGTTGAAACAGAACACCAGCACGGCGGCCAGGCCCGCACTTAAAAAGCACATCGCCAATGACGTGCGCACCCCGACCTTGTCAGCCATCCACCCCACCAGAAACCCCGAGGCCATGCCCACCGCCCCCAGGGTCGTCCAGATAAAACCGGTGTCCTGCACCGACACCCCCAGTTCATCGCGCAAGTACGGCGCCAGGTAGGTCTGGAACGGCAGCAATGCCATACCGTTGAGAAAGGCAATCGCCCACGTCAGGTACAGCGAGCGGCTCAGCCACGGGGTGTGGCTGTCCACCGACGCTGAACGTTGCCGCGCAGCACCGCCCTCTTCGGCCGTGCCCAGCCTGCGCAACAAGTACCAGGCCGCGACGCATAAGGTCACGGAGATCAGGCCCGCGGTCAGCCAAATCGAGCGCCAGCCCCCCTGCAGGGTCAGAAACGACACCAACAAGCCGTTGATAAACACGCCGTAGCTGGTGCCACTGGAAATCAGCCCCATGACCCGCGAACGATTACCGGGGCTGAAGCCCTTGGTGACGATCTCTGCCAACGGGATATACACCGAGGCGGAACAGCCACCGAGCAGAATCAACAGTGCACCGGACAACCAGATGCTGTTGCTGACACTCAGCCCCAGCAGCGCCAGGGAGGTAATCACCGTGGACACCAGACTGATTTTCCAGCCGTCGACGTAACGGCTGATCAGACTGGTCACCGAGGAGAACAGCAGGAAGCCGATCTGCGCTCCACCCGTGATCAGGCCTACTGTGGTGTAGTCGAAGCCGATGTCTCGGCGCATGTCCACCACCAGGTTGGCGAAGAGGTAGACGCCAAAACCGTAGGTGCTGGCCACGAAGCCGGTCAACACCACCGCGAGCACGATACTGTCCAGTGGACGGGCGTGCCCCTGCACCAGTGTGGTCATGCCGGCTTCCTCGCACTGGCGACCGCAGTGTGGATAACGAAATCACACTGCATCATGTCGTAGTCGGGCTGGAAATCACCGTAACTGCGATGGTCTGAAAAGCCTGACGCGAGTACCTCGTTGGTCAACTCGCCAGGCAACAACGGATAGACCTTCAGCCGATACTGCTCTTCGTTATCAAACGAGTAGATGAACTCGCACAGGTGTTGATCGACCTGCCCCAGGGTGACCGACGCGTGTTTGCCGCAGTAGTAGTAATTGCCGCTGGATTTGAAGTTGCCGGCGCGTATGGCGAAGAAATTGCGCTGGTCCACAATCAACAGGCCGCCCGGCTTGAGCAAGGCCCGGAACTTTTCCAGTACTTCGCACCGGGCCTTGGCCTCAAACACATGGCACAGCGAACTGCCCAGGCACACGACGGCGTCAAATTGACCCAGCTCTTGAGGATCAAGTGACAGCCAGTCGCGGTAATGGGACTGGATATCCAAACCCCGCTGCCTGAAGTTCGCCCGCGCCTTGGTCAACATGGTGCTGCTGCCATCGGTGGCGACCACATCGAACCCCGCCTGTTTGAGCTGCACCGCATGAAAACCGCTGCCCGTCGACACGTCGATCACCGACCTCACGCCGTGCCGTTTCAGCACGCCTTCAAAAAAGCCGTTCTCGCCTGCCTTTCTTTTGTCCCAGTCGATCAAATCATCCCAGCGTTCGACGAAACTCTTTGAGTATTGCGCGGCGTAACTGGCGACTTCGTTGTGTTTGCGCCCAGACATCTGATTCATCACACACCTACCAGGTTGAATTTTTGAACGCCGAGTACTTGCCCGCCAACTCATTGGCAAACTCGGCAGACTGCTCGATGGACATGGTTTTTTTGGAGTACCCCAACATCGCCTGCATCACGGCCATGCACTGCGGGTTGTAGGTGACCGAGCCGTCGCAATGGATTTCATCGATGCCGTCGTGGCTTTGGCAGATGCTGTTGAGGCGCACCGCCTCGTCCTGTGGGCAGGCGTCGCAGAACTGCACCTGGATCTGCCCGTTGTGCAACCACACCGGGTAGCCGCCAGGCAGCCCCAACGGGCCCGGCGCATGCACCAGTACCGGCGTGGCGGAACACAACCCTTCGATCACGGTGACTGCCGAGCACGCGGTGAGGAACTGCCCGTCCATGCCTCCCAGGCGGCGGAACTCGGTCTTGACCGTGGAAAAAATCGCCTCGTCCGGCGGGCGTGCCACGCTCGGGCGGTCGCGCACCTCGTACAGCAGGCGGTAGCTGGCGCGCGGCGGCAACCCACCGCGCGGCACGTAGTGGCTGAAATAATGCTGGGCGTACAAGCACACCTGCACATCCGAGGGCGCACACTCGAGCAGGCGCGCGATGGCGAAGCGCACGGCCGGCACCAGATTGGCCACATTGCCTACGCCGATATCCGGCGCCAGGCCAACCCTGGCCAGAATCGGATTGACCGCATCGGGAAAGGCCGCGTTGATGGTCCTGGTGACGATGCCGGAGGCTTTTACCGCCTGCATCAAGTGATGCATCAGCGTCAGGTGCATCGGCAGCCAGGGGCCAAATTGGGCCTGGTCCAGTTGTTCGAATGTGAGTTTGGGCAAACCGGTAATGACCCGCCATGACTGCAATGATGCGCAATTGACAGATATGTCCGGCGCCTCTTCGCGCAGGATCTGCGTCACCCTGTCGACATCCGTCAGGTCGGCGATCACCGGTTTGATCGCGATGTACTGCCCCAACTGCGCACACGACAGCGCCACCAGGTTGCACAGGCGCAGGGTCGCTTCCTCATTGCGCCCCAGCACCACGAACTCGAAGGCATTTTTGGGCCCGAGAATCTTCAGGATTTGCAGGCACAGGTTACCCGCGCCTACCAGCAGCAGTTTTTTCCTGGGGGTCGACGGGTTCATCGTGGGTAAGCCCCGTTGTCCACCGGAATGACTCTGCCGCTGATGTGGCGCATGGCATCGCCGATCAACAACAAAATGACCTGCGCGACGCCACTTGGCAGGATTGGGTCCTTGAGGATTTCCTGGCGCGCGTACTCGGCGCGGCGGTATTCGGGGATGGTGTCGTAGATGGCTGTGTCGTGGATCAGCGCCGGCGACACCGCATTTACCCGTACGAACGGCGCAAAATTCCAGGCGTTGGCTTTGGTCAGCCCGATCACCGCCGCCTTGGTGGCGCCGTACAGCGCATCGCAACTGCCCACTTCTCCGGCCACCGAGGCAATGTTGACGATACTGCGTGGAGCCTCGTGGGGCATTTCCCGTTCGGCGAAGTCTTTGGAGAGGTAGACCAGCGCCTTGAGATTGACATTGAGGATGTCGTCAACTTCTTCATCGCTGTACTGGTAGACACTTTTGCCGTGGTAAATACCGGCGTTGTTCACCAGTCCATAAATCGTGGTGTGACGTGTGTATAACGCCGGAATAAAACCCTTGATGACTGCATTGTCCGAAAATTCTGCAACCTGAGTTTCCAGGACCTGCGGTCCGTACAGGCGCTGCAAGTTATTTAAACCATCGGCATCTTTATCGGCAGCAATCACGAAATAACCTTGATTGATAGCCTGCTCTACTGTCGCCCGGCCAATCCCATTGGCGGCACCGGTGATAATCAACTTCTTCATCCAACAGTCCTTATTGACAAAATTCATTCATGCGCGCGTAAAAAGGCCGGTGATAGTCGTACAAGGCTTTCAGTTTGGGAGAGTGATCGAGTACATCGCTGTCAACTTGCTGATTATCCGGCAACACAATACGCTCACTGTTTTCCGCCGCGACGTGCCAACTTCTCCAGGTTTTCCACTGCGGCGGGCATTCACGTTTCCAAGTCATCGCATGGGGCAGAAATTCAATCTGCAAGTGATCACACAACTTGCGCATCACGCGCTCGGGTTCGGCGGCCAGATCATCGGCATTTATCACATAGGGCACGTGCCCGGTCAGTTTGGTCACCACGCAAAAGATCTCGTACAAGGCTTTATGCCCGATGGCCTGCAACGGCATATCCGGGTGTACTCGATGATGGGAAACAATACTGCTGGCGGGTTCGCGAATAATAAAAATATTGTGTTGTTGGGCCAGAAAGTCTTGATCGACTTTCAAGTCATCCAGGCAGTGGTAGCACATATCTTTATGAAACACGTTGCCCTGGGTTTTGGCCTCGATCAGTTGCGCTTTTATGCCCTCGTACGTGGTGGGCAAACTGTGGTCCCACTCATCCGACGGGATCGCCGACGCCTCGCAGAACGCCATGTGCGCGAAGGGCTCGTGGAACACCTGGAAGTCCCCGCGTTCGATAAACACCCGCTCCAGCACTGTGGAACGCGAGCGCGGATGCGCCCATAAACCCACCATTTTATTCATGCCGGCACCCCGTATTCAGCGGCGAGGACGGCGTTGAGCGACAGGCTGAAGGGTTTGGCCGTCGGGCACAGGCGCACGCAGTAATCGGTCAGGCGACGGTGCGCGCTGTTGGCCTCAGTGCAGGCGTTGATAAACGCCTCATGGTTGCCGAAGTCGTAGGGTTCGATGCCGTCGAGCAAAAAGGCTTCGCAGAAGTACGGAATGCCGATGAGTTTGGCGAACGTGGCCGGCGGCGCCTGCACCGGTTCGCTGGCCGGCGCCACCGGTTTGCCGTGGCTTTCGCGCTCGATCAGAAACTCCACCACGTCCGGGGTCAGCGTGTAACAGGTGGCGGTCAGTCCGGTTTTCTCCAGATGCCAGCAGTGTTTGTGGCCACGCTCATCGATGTCGACCTTGATACTGGAGAGCAGGGTTTTAACCGGTACTTTCGAGGCCGCGACCAGGGCTTGTATCTGCTGGTAAATCAGCAGCTCGGCCCAGCGCAGTTCCTCTGGTGCCAGCGCCAGGCCGCGCTCTGCCGCTTGCAACGCAAACTCCGGCTGGCAGGCGAAACGCCCGATCATGAAGGTGATCACGTACTTGCAAGGGCCGGTGTCGATGCCGTTGCTGCGTGCAGTGGCCAAGCCGCGTTCTAACGCCTGGATACCGGCCTGGAACTGAGAAACGGTAAAACAGAACGTGATATTGACCGAGACGCCCTGGGCCACCAGCTGTTCGACCGTCGCGATCCCTTCGAGACTACCCGGCACCTTGACCATCACATTCGCAGCCAGGCGATGCAGCTCCAGCCCTCGGGCGGTCATGCGCTCGGCGCAGCGCACATCCGAAGGGTCGACCTGAGCGCTGATCCAACCGTCGGCCTGCGCCGAATGTACCCACAAGGGCTTGAGTGCCGAGGCGCCTTCGCTGATCACCTCGTTATACAGCTTGTTGCGCAACGCCCCGCAGGACAGCCCTGCCAGGTTAAAACGGGAGGACCAGTATTCACGTTTATCGAGGATCGCCGCCGTCACCAGCCGAGGGTTGGTGGTCACGCTGCTCAAGCCCCAGGGCTGCGACAGCTCATCCGGCATCAGTTGCTCGATGTGCGCGACCGCCGCCGGGTACTTATCCAACAAGTGCCTTTTATAGGGCGCGTAGGCCACCGGCGATGAATCCCACCACACTTCTGAACATTGATCATTGCGTTTAAGCCGTTCTATATAACCTTGTGTGCCCACGACGCCTGCTCCTTCAGTGGCTCGGTTAATAAGGGTCAATAATTCACGCATATCGCAAAAGGGTGTCGCACCGGCCTCGGCCAATGCGGTATGCCGATGCAGCGGACCAAAACCCAGAACTTTTATAGTGGCGGCGACAGCCGCTTGAATGCCGACCACACTGTCTTCAATAACCAGGGCATCACGTACATCAACGTTATACGTAGCGCACGCGGTTAAAAACACCAAAGGATCAGGTTTCCAACGCCCCAGCTCATAACAACTGAATATTCGTCCTTCAAAGTACGGCAACAACCCGGTGAGGCGTAAACAGTGTTCTATTTTGTTGCGCGGCGCACTGGAGGCCACGCAATAAGGGATTGTCAGGCCGTCCAATACATCACTGATGCCATCGGTGGCTTTCAACGCGAGTGTTAACGCGGACAATGCCCGCGCTCGAAAGTCCTCTTCAAACGTCTTCCCCAAACTAACATTTAATAATTCCTCGGCTTCACGCAGGCACTCGCCAACTTTTCGTCCACGAAAGCGCTCAATGAAATAAGCACGGTCCAGTGCCTGACGCTCATGCACAAGAGCATTAAGCATGGAGATCAATACAGACAGGGTGATCTCTTCACTTTGGACAAGTACACCGTCGCAATCGAAGATGACTAACTTGGGCAACTGCGCTGCCCCCTGCTCTGGTAGTTCCCCTATAACGGCCGATAGACACATAGGCTTCTCTATATAGGTGACTCCGCGTGACTTCTGAACTACCGGCGGAGCGAGTTGAGGTGTGCCTATAAGACACGTGAGCAAAAATCCTGTCAAACGCTTTTGAGCGGTTTTTTAGTATCTTATGGTTATTTTTTATAGTTCTGTTATTCCATTTATCACCATGGTTGTAGTCGTCAAAATCACACGGCTGAACTTCCCTTGCTCACAGTCAGTCAGCTGACGTGAACTCACGAATTTCAAGGTCGGGTGGGCAATGCATATCTCGTTGGAGCAACAAGTGGCACTGGTGACGGGCGCCAGTTCCGGCATCGGTGCCGGCGCGGCCAAGGCCCTGGCGCAAGCCGGTGCGGCCGTGGTGCTGAATTACAACCGCCAGGCGGCACCGGCCGAGGCGTTGGCGGCGCAGATCAATGCCAACGGTGGCCGGGCCATCGCGATTGGCGCGGACGTGTCCCAAGAGGCCGATGTCGAGCGGCTGTTCGCTCAGACGCTGGAGGCGTTCGGGCACCTGGATATTCTGGTGGCCAACTCCGGCCTGCAAAAGGATGCCGCCGTGGTCGACATGAGCCTCGACGACTGGAACAGCGTGATCGGCGTCAACCTCACCGGCCAATTCCTGTGCGCCCGGGCCGCAGTGCGCATCTTCACGCGCCAGGGCGTGCGCGAAGGCGTGTCACGGGCCGCCGGCAAGATCATCCACATGAGTTCGGTGCATCAAGTCATCCCCTGGGCCGGCCACGTGAACTACGCCGCATCAAAGGGCGGTGTGGAGATGCTGATGCGCACCCTCGCCCAGGAAGTCAGCGCGCAGCGAATCCGCATCAATGGCATTGCACCGGGGGCGATTCGTACGGCGATCAACCGTGCCGCCACCGAGGGAGCGGCCGAACAGCAATTGCTGAAATTGATTCCCTATGGCCGCGTCGGCGACGTGGAAGACGTCGCCAACGCGGTGGTCTGGCTGGCCAGTGATGCGTCCGACTATGTGGTCGGCAGCACCTTGTTCATCGATGGCGGCATGAGCCTTTATCCGGAGTTTCGTGACAATGGTTGATTTGAAAAACGAACCCCAAAGCGCCATCGATGCGCACGGCATCATCGGTGATATGCGCACAGCGGCCCTGGTGAACGATAAAGGCAGCATCGACTTTTTGTGCTGGCCGGAATTCGACAGCCCATCGATTTTTTGCGCACTGCTGGATACGCCGGACGCCGGCACTTTCCAGCTCACCCCCAACCTGCCCAACGCGCGCCGCGAACAGATCTACCTGCCCGACACCAACGTGCTGCAAACCCGCTGGCTGAGCGATGAAGCGGTGGTGGAAATCACCGACCTGTTGACCATCAGTGAGTCCCCAGATGACCTGCCCTTGTTGATCCGCCGCGTGCGCGTGGTCAGCGGCACGGCCGACTTTCACCTGCGTTGTGCGGTGCGCCATGACTACGCGCGTGCCGCCACCCACGCCAGCGTCGATCACGGCGCGGTGTGCTTCAACGCCGAAGGTCATCCCGGCCTGCGTCTCTCTGGCAGCCACCCGCTGCAGATTGAAGACGCTGCCGCGGTGGCCCATTTCACCCTCACCCAGGATCAAGGCGCCGAATTCGTCCTCGGTGGCCAGGACGATGCGCGCGTCGACAGCAACGGCACCGACCTGCCGCTGGCCCATACGTTGCAGTTCTGGCGCGGCTGGATCGCCCAATCGAATTACCGCGGGCGCTGGCGCGAAATGGTCAACCGCTCGGCCCTGGCGCTCAAGCTGCTGACCTCGCGCAAACACGGCGCGATTATCGCCGCCGCCACTTTCGGCCTGCCGGAATCACCCGGCGGTGAACGCAACTGGGACTACCGCTACACCTGGATCCGCGACGCCTCGTTTACGGTCTATGCGTTCATGCGCCTGGGTTTTGTCGAAGAAGCCAACGCTTATATGCGTTGGCTCAGGGGCCGGGTCAGCGACTGCTGCGGTCAATCGCTCAAGATCAATATCCTCTACGGTATTGACGGCCGTCAGGAACTGCCCGAAATCCACCTGGATCACCTGAGCGGCCACGGCGGTGCCAGGCCGGTGCGCATCGGCAACGAAGCGGTCGACCAGGTCCAGCTGGATATCTACGGCGAGTTGATGGACGCGGTGTATCTGGTCAACAAGTACGGCGAAGCCATCTCCCACGAGGGCTGGAAACACACGGTGGAAGTGGTCGATCAAGTGTGTGAAGTGTGGAACAGCAAAGACGTGGGCATCTGGGAAATGCGCGGCGAGCAGCACCACTTCCTGCATTCGCGGCTGATGTGCTGGGTGGCGTTGGACCGCGCGATCCGCCTGGCCTCCAAGCGCTCGCTGCCGGCGCCTTTCGCGCGCTGGGACCAGACACGCCAGGCGATTTACGCCGACATCTGGAGCAACTTCTGGAACGAAGAGCGCGGGCACTTTGTGCAACACATCGGCAGCACCGCCCTCGACGGTTCGATGCTGTTGATGCCGCTGGTGCGCTTCGTCGCGGCCACCGATCCGCGCTGGCTGAGTACGCTGGAAGCGATCCAGAAAAGCCTGGTGCGCGACGGCATGGTGTACCGCTACCGCAACGACGACAGCCGGATCGACGGACTGCAAGGCACCGAAGGCGCGTTCACCGCCTGCTCGTTCTGGTACGTCGAATGCCTGGCCCGCGCCGGCCAAGTGGAGAAAGCCCACCTGGAATTCGAGCAATTGCTGCGCTACGCCAACCCGCTGGGGCTGTACGCCGAAGAGTTCGACAGCCAGGCGCGGCACCTGGGCAACACGCCCCAGGCGTTGAGCCATTTGGCACTGATCAGTGCGGCGACGTTTCTGGACCGCAAGTTGAGTGGGGAGAAGACCGTATGGCAACCTTGAGACGAACGCCCGTTAGAAAACCGATGCCGCGTGATGTTGAGCTAGAGTGTTTATTCTTCTGGCCAACCGACAGGCGCCCCTCATGATCACCGCTCCCTCGCTGCATTACGTGCGCACGTCGATGCTCGACATCGCCTACGAAGCCCATGGCCCTGCCGACGGCGAGCCGGTGATTCTGCTGCATGGGTTCCCTTATGACCCGCGCGGCTATGACGCGATTGCGCCGGTGCTCGCCGAGCGTGGTTACCGGGTGCTGGTGCCCTACTTGCGCGGGTACGGCCCGACACGCTTTATCAACGATCAGGTGATGCGTTCCGGGCAACAGGCGGCGCTGGCGCAGGATCTGCTCGAGTTCATGGATGCGCTGTCTATCCCGCGCGCCATGCTGGCGGGGTATGACTGGGGTGGACGCGCCGCGTGTATCGTCGCGGCGCTGTGGCCGCAACGAGTCCGTGGGTTGGTGACAGGCGACGGCTACAACATCCAGGACATCTCAAAGTCGCCCGCCCCGCGCGCGCCGGAGACGGAACACCGCCTGTGGTACCAGTATTACTTCCATACCCCGCGCGGCGTGGAGGGTTTGACCGCCAACCGTCGCGGGTTATGCAAGCTGCTGTGGTCGTTGTGGTCGCCGTCGTGGGCCGCGGGGCCTGGGCTGTATGCGCACACGGCGCCGTCGTTCGATAACCCGGATTTCGTCGAGGTGGTGATTCACTCTTATCGCCATCGCTTCATGTATGCGCCCGGCGACCCGGCACTTGAGTTCATCGAGGAGAAACTCGCTGAGCAACCGCTGATCTCGGTACCCAGCATTTCGTTGTGCGGTGCCGATGATGGCGTCGGTCCGCCGTCGGAAGTGGACGAGGATGTGCAGCACTTCAGCGGCTTCTACCGGCGTCAGGTGTTGCCCGGCGTGGGCCACAATATTCCTCAGGAGGCGCCCGGCGCCACCCTTGAGGCACTGTTGGAATTGCTCGCCTATGACACTGGCGAAAAGCGTTCACGGTAAGCCTGGGGCGTCACCGCCAAAGCCCGCAGGAAGCTGCGCCGCAGGGTTTCTTCACAGCCAAAGCCACACTGCACGGCGATGCGTTTGATCGACGTGTTGCTGTGCGCCAACTGCCGGCGCGCGGTCTCGACGCGGATCAGTTCGACGGCGCGGGCCGGGGTCTGGCCGGTTTCAGCGCGGTAGTGGCGCACGAAACTGCGCTCACTCATGCCGACCTGGGCCGCCAGGGTCGAAATGTTCAGGTCCAGGCTGAGGTGTTCGGCGATCCAGGCGTGAAGTTCAGCGAAGCGGCTGTCCCCTTTTTGCAGGGACAACGTGACGCTGAACTGCGACTGGCCACCAGGGCGCTTGAGAAACACCACCAGGTGCCGCGCCACTTCCAACGCCACCGCGCCGCCCAGGTCTTGCTCCACCAGGGCCAGACACAGGTCGATGCCCGCAGTGACCCCGGCCGACGTCCACACGGCGCCTTGCTGGATAAAGATCGGGTTGGACTCCACCGTCAGCGCGGGAAACTTGCGCGCCAGTTCTTCACAGCGCGTCCAGTGAGTAGCCACGCGGCAGCCGTCGAGCATGCCGCTGGCGGCCAGCAGGAATGCGCCGGTACACACTGAGGTCATGCGCCGGGTGTGCCGGGCTTTTTCGCGTACCCAGTCCACCAGCGCCAGGTCTTCGGCGGCGCCGTAAACGCCCCAGCCGCCGGCAATCACCAGGGTGTCGCACGGCGCATCGGCGGCGGGCAAAGGCTCGGCCACCAGCGCCAGGCCGGCGGAGGTCATCACCGGTTCCGTTTGCGCCGCAATCACCGAGACCGCGTACGGCAATGGCTGGCCGCGCTGGCGGGCCAGGTCGTTGGCGGAGGCGAACACCTGCAGCGGCCCGGTCACATCGAGCACTTGAGCATTATCGAAAGCAAGGACGTGGACGATTTTGGACATGGTTGGCGTGATTGGTGGGTTCAATGGCGTATTCGCCAAAGACTAGGCCTCTAGAGTGGTGCCGTCCACCCCTTTATTGGAGCGTCATTGATGACCTTGCAGATCGGCTTTGTGTTGTTTCCCGGCATCCAGCAACTGGACCTGACCGGCCCTTATGACGTGCTGGGTTCGCTGCCGGATGTGAAGTTGCACCTGGTGTGGAAAGACCTGGCGCCCGTCACCTCCAGCACCGGTCTGGTGTTCACCCCAACCACGACTTATGCCGACTGCCCGAACCTGGATGTGCTTTGCGTGCCCGGCGGTTCCGGGGTGGGTGCGTTGATGGAAGACCCGCACACCCTCGACTTTCTCAAAGCCCAGGCCCAGACCGCGCGCTATGTGACGTCGGTGTGCACCGGCTCGCTGGTGCTCGGCGCCGCAGGTTTGTTGCGCGGCCGCAAGGCCACCACCCACTGGGCTTATCACGACATGCTCGCGCCGCTCGGCGCCATCCCGGTGCAGGAGCGCGTGGTACGTGACGGCAACCTGTTTACCGGCGGCGGGATCACCGCAGGCATTGATTTCGCCCTGGTGCTGGCGGCAGAGCTGTACAGCGAAGCGGCGGCGCAGTTGGTGCAGTTGCAGATCGAATACGCACCGGCGCCGCCGTTTGACGCGGGCAGCCCGCAGACGGCGCCCGCGCATGTGCTGGAAGAGGCGAAAAAACGCACGGTGGAATCGCGCAAGGTGCGCGGTGAAATCACCGCACGGGCGGCTGCGCGCCTGGGCTGATGCAACCGATGTGACTGTAGCTGTGGCGAGCGGGCTCGCCACACGCCCCCTCCCCTGGCCCGTCGCGGCGCAACATGATCTCCCCACGCACCCCAAAAATGATGCTGGCCCCCACCCTGCGCAGCGACTAGAATGCGAAACATTATCAATTAAGACTGCTGCGCCAGGATGCCCATGTCGAGCGATCCCCCACTGGACCATGCCGCTATCGGCCAGCTGTACCATGCCCATCACGCCTGGCTGCGCAGTTGGTTGAACCGCCGCACCGGTTGCCGTGAACATGCCGCCGACCTGGCCCAGGAAACCTTCGTGCGCCTGCTCAATGCGCGCAAGCAGCAGACCTTGCAGCAGCCACGTGCCTACCTGAGCACCATCGCGCGCAGCCTCATGATTGACCACTACCGGCGTCGGGAACTGGAACGCGCCTATCTCGAAAGCCTCGCGCATTTTCCTGAAATCGAGGTGCCGTCGGAAGAAACGCGGCGGCTGATCCTCGACAGCCTGGAACGTATCGACCGCCTGCTCGACCAGCTCAAGCCGCGCGTGCGGGAGGCGTTCCTGCTCGCACAACTGGACGGCCTGACCTGCGCGCAGATCGCCGAGCGCCTGGATGTGTCCAAGGCGACGGTAGAACGTGACCTGTCCAAGGCACTTCATGCTTGCTATCGGTTGCGCTATGTCGAACTTTGATCCGCGCCTGGTGGACCAGGCAATCCAGTGGATGATCACTCTGCGCTTCAATGTCGCCGACGACGCCAGCACTGCAGCATTCGACCGTTGGTTGCACACCAGCGCCGAACACGAGCAGGTGTGGCAGCGGGTGGCGACGATGAACGATGATTTCAGCCAACTGCCGGCGCAGGTCGGGCGCCATACCCTGCGCGGTGCGCGTCAACGCATCAGCCGTCGTGAAGGCTTGAAATTGTTGGGGCTGGTGGCCGGTGCGGCGGGCTTGACCTGGCTCGGCCGCGACTACACGCCGCTGCCGGCCCTGATGGCCGATTACCGTACCGTCACCGGTGAACGGCGTCTGGTGACGTTGAACGACGGCAGCACGGTCCAGCTCAACAGCGCCACCGCCCTCGATACCGCGTTCAATCAGGAGCGACGCCTGGTGCAACTGCGCCAGGGTGAAATCCTGGTGAATACCGGTGCCGACCGCAGGCCTTTCTGGGTCAAGACGCGTGACGGTTACCTGCACGGCCTCGACACGCGCTTTCTGGTGCGCGAAGACGCCCAGGGCACGTTACTGGCCGTGCAACAGGGCCGTGTGGCGCTGTTTGCCGATCGCCCAGACGCCGGCGCGCGTCAGGTGATCAATCCAGGCGAGCAGGTGGTGTTCGACCGCAACGGCATCCGCCCTCCCGCCGCCAATGGCCTGGACCCCTGGGCCTGGAGCGACGGGGTGATCAGCGCGCAAAACATGCGTCTGGATGACTTCCTCGCCGAGCTGAGCCGTTATCGCAATGGCGTGCTGCGCTGCAGCGAAGCGGTGGCCGGGTTACGCGTATCGGGCACTTATCAGTTGGACGACACTGATCAAGTGCTCACCCTGGTGGCGCAATCCCTGAAGCTTGATGTGACGTACCGCAGCCGTTATTGGGTGAGCGTTTCAGCACGCGTATGAACGCGAAAAATAAATGAGGTGAATTCGCATTGCCGTTCGACCTGTAAGGAAAGGCCGATCAACAGGCCAGTTCTGTTCACTTCCTTCAGGAGCATCCCGCGGTCATGCAAGCGTTCCCCTCCCAACGTTCCCCCTTCAAGCGCGCGGTACAGGCCGCGGTGCTCGGTGCCTGCCTCAGTGGCGCGGCCGCGCCGACGGTCGTGCTGGCTGACAACACGGCCAGCGATACCCAGGCCCACGACTGGAACATCGCCGCCGGCGCCCTCGCCCATGCACTGGACCAGTTCGCCCGCCAGGCCGGCATCAGCCTGTCGTACGACGCCACCAGTGTCGCGGGCAAGATCAGCCCAGGCCTGAGCGGCCGCTTCGACCGCGAACAGGCCCTTGGCCAACTGCTGCGTGGCCAGGGCCTGCAAGCCCAGCGTAAGGGCAACAGCACCTGGCTGCTGTTACCGCAAGCGGCCGATACCGGTGCACTGAACCTGGGCGCGACGATGGTCACCGGCGAACGCCTGGGCGCCACCACCGACGGCACCGGTTCCTACACCACCGGCGCGGTAACCATCGGCAAAGGTGAACACAGCCTGCGAGAGACGCCGCAATCGGTCAGCGTGATCACCCGCCAATTGATGGACGACCAGCAGCTCACCACCATCGACGACGTAATGGAGCGCACACCTGGTATCACCACCTACGCATCGCCCATGGGCGGCAAGTATTTCTATTCCCGTGGGTTCAAGATGCTCGGCCAGTACCAGTACGACGGTGTGCCGCTGGACATGGGCAAGGACTACGTTCAAGCCGACAGTTTCAGCGCCAACATGGCGATCTACGACCGCGTCGAAGTGCTCAAAGGCGCCGCCGGGATGCTCAAGGGCGCGGGCACCGCCAGCGGCGCGGTGAACTTCGTGCGCAAGCGGCCCCAGGCCAAGCCCACCACCAGCCTTTCACTGTCCGCCGGGACCTGGGACAACTACCGCGCCGACGTCGACACCGGTGGCCCGCTCAATGACAGCGGCACGGTGCGCGGACGCGCGGCGATCAGCCAGCAGCATCGCGGTTCCTACATGGACATCCAAAAGCGTCAGGACCAGGCGTTCTACGGCGCGCTGGACATTGACCTGAGCCCCGAGACCACCCTGGGCATCGGTGCCAGCTACGAAGATGTGGACGCCACCCCGTGCTGGGGCGGTCTGCCGCGCTACGCCGACGGCAAAAGCGCCAACCTCAGCCGCTCCACCTGCCTGGGCCAGTCCTGGAACGACTGGCAAAGCCGTCGCGCCACGTTCTTCGCCGACCTCACCCATCAGTTCAACGATGACTGGAAACTCAAGGTGGCGGCCGTGCACAGCCGCAACCTGCAAGACACCAAGTACGCCGCCAGCGAAGGCACCATTGCCTACGGCAACCCGGCACCCACGGCCGGCTCCTACGCTGCATTGATGGACTACGACCACAAGGACTTCGGCCTGGACGCCTACGTCGACGGCAAGTTCCAAGCCTTCGGCCTGGAACACGAGCTGATTCTTGGCGCCAACGGCAGCCGGGGTACCCAGGACGACGTGTACGCGATCCAGAGTCTTGCCTTGCGCCAGAGCATCTATAACCCCAACCACCACTTCCCGGAACCGGCCAACAGCAGCTTCTGGCCGAACATGTACCGCGGCGGCACGGTCAAGGAAACCGCCACCCAATACGGCACCTATGCCACCTTGCGCCTGCGCCTGGCGGAACCGTTGATGCTGATCGTGGGCAGCCGCGTGAGCTGGTATGAGAACCGTCGCCAGTCCAATAATCTGGCCTGGGGCGAATGGGCGGTGCAGGACGCACGCACCAGGGAAACCGGCGAGGTCACGCCGTTTGCCGCGCTGATCTATGACCTCGACGAGCACCTGTCGGTGTACGCCAGCTATGCGGATATCTTCCAGCCACAAAGCTCCTACGCCACCGTCGACGGCGCCGCGCTCAAGCCGAAAATCGGTGACAACTATGAGCTGGGCATCAAGGGCGAATGGTTCGATGGGCGCCTAAACAGCTCCCTGGCCCTGTTCCGCTCCGTCGAGAAAAATGGCGCCGAATCCGACTACACCACCCAATGCGCGACCTCCGCCGATGGCTATTGCTACACCGGCAAAGGCAAGGTGCGCGCCCAGGGGGTGGAAGCCGAAGTCAGTGGTGAACTGCTCGAGCGCCTGCAACTGTTCGGCGGCTACACCTACACCCAGACCAAGTCACTGAGCACCATCGATGTGGCAAAGGAAGGCGGTGTTTCCAACACCTATGTGCCCCGCCACATGCTGCGTCTGTGGGGTGATTATCAACTCGACGGCGCGTTGTCGAAATGGAGCGCGGGCACCGGCGTCAACGCCCAGAGCGGCAATTACCGCGTACAAACCATCAAGCTTGAACAGCCCGGTTACGCGACGTGGAACGCACGCGTGGCGTATCGCATAGACGACACGTGGACCGTGGCGTTGAACGGCAATAACCTGTTTGATAAAACCTACTACAGCACCGTCGGCACTGCTTCCTGGGGCAACTTTTATGGCGAGCCGCGCAACTTTACCGTGAGTTTGAAAGGCAACTTCTAAACCCACACCTCCCCGGTTGTGGCGGGGCACTTGATACGCCCTGCCATACCTCTTGTGCCGGCCCTTGCTACCGTCTTTTGACCCAGAACGTGTCGAATACGACCTGGCGTGCATCTCCAAGTGTGCGGTTTGACTTGTACATCGCCTTTATAACGGTCACGGCCGTCCTGTCCACCAAGGAAGTCTATTGATGAACACCCTCAGCGGATTGATTCCCTGCATCATTTCCGGTGGTTCGGGCACGCGGCTGTGGCCAGTGTCGCGCCAGAACATGCCCAAGCCCTTCATGCGCATGCGTGACGGCCAAAGCCTCCTGCAGAAGACCTTCCAGCGCGCCGCCAAACTGCCGGGGGTACACTCCGTGCTCACGGTGACCAACCGCGACCTGTTGTTTAGCACCCTCGACGACTACCGCGGCGTCAACACGTCCAGGCTGCATCTGGACTTGCTGCTCGAACCCTTCGGCCGCAACACCGCAGCGGCCATCGCCGTGGCGGCGCTGCATGTGCAGGAACACTTCGGCGACGATGCGCAGTTGCTGGTGATGCCCGCCGACCATTTGATCCTCAATGAGATGGCATTTGCCGAGGCCGTCAGTCAGGCACGCGACTTGGCCGATGCAGGCTACCTGGTGACCTTCGGCATCCAGCCCGATCATCCGGAAACAGGCTTCGGCTACATCGAACAAGGTGAACAGCTGAGCCATGGCCACCGGGTCAAACGCTTCGTCGAGAAGCCCGACCTGGCCACCGCCCAAGGCTATCTCGACGGCGGCAAGCACCTGTGGAACGCCGGCATGTTCTGCTTCAAGGCCAGCACGCTGGTGGACGAGCTCGCCGCCCACGCACCCGACGTACTTGAAGCCGGCCGCGCCTCGCTCAGCCGCAGCCAAAGCCTGCAGAACGATACCTCGCGCCAACGAGAGCTGGACGCGGACGCCTTCGGCCGCGCGCCGGACATATCCATCGATGTGGCACTGATGGAAAAGTCCAGCCGGGTGGCAGTGGTGCCCTGTGATATAGGCTGGAGCGATATCGGCTCGTGGGAAGCCCTGCGCCAACTCACGCCCAGCGACGCACATGGCAATCAGGTCAACGGCGAAGCGATTTTGCACGATGTACACAACTGCTACATCGACTCACCCAGGCGTGTGCTGGGCGCCGTAGGCGTGCGTGACCTGATCATCGTCGACACCCCCGACGCGCTGCTGATCGCCGACGCCCATCGCAGCCAGGATGTGCGCTTCATCGTCGCCGAACTCAAGCGCCAGAACCATCCGGCGTACAGGCTGCACCGCACCGTCACGCGGCCGTGGGGCACCTACACCGTGCTGGAGGAAAGCAGCCACTTCAAGATCAAGCGCATCGTGGTCAAGCCCATGGCGTCGTTGTCGCTGCAGATGCATCACCACCGCAGCGAACACTGGGTGGTGGTAAGCGGCGCGGCGCAGATCACCAACGGCGAGCGAGAGTTTTTAATCAACGCCAACGAGTCCACCTACATTCCGGCAGGCCACAAGCATCGGTTGACCAACCCAGGCATCATCGACCTGGTGATGATCGAGGTGCAGAGCGGCGAGTACCTGGGCGAAGACGACATCGTGCGCTTCGATGACGTCTACGGCCGCGCACCTGGCTGAGTACCCGGGCATTCGCAGCAGGGTGAGCGAAGTCTTCCTGGCGGTGGCGCTATTTCAATCATCCAGCGGTTGCGGGGCGGCTTTGCTGCCAGGCTTGACGGGGTTGGCGCCCTTGACCGGCGCGGGTGGAGCGGGTTCCGGCTCGGCTGCGGCTGCGGCTTCTTTTTCGGCCATAGGCATCTGGTCGATGGTGCTGAAAAACTCTTTCAGGTCGAGGCTGTCCGGGGGCACAGTCTTCTCAAGTTTCTTCTCGCCGTCCTTGCCGATCAGGATCGCTTTCGTACCGCTGCCGGCGCCGAGCTTGAGCGCACGAATCAGCGCATTGGTTTCCGGGGGCGTGAGTTTTTTGCTGTCTTTGGGGTCCTTGGCGAACTTCTCGCCTTCGGCACCGATACTGCCGAATTTCACGGTGTAGAACACCATGCTGCGCTCTTCGAAGGACTGCTTGGTGGCGGGCTCTTCCAGCTGTTTCTTGAGCGTCGCCAACGTCGGGTTACCGGCATCGAGTTCAACCACCACCAGCGGACGGGCTTTGCCCAGGTCCTGCTTGAGCGGATTATCATCAGCAGCCAACAGCGGCCCCGTAAAAGCCATCAAGGTAGCCAGGGTCAGCGACCGGATGAGCATGCGCACCTCCTTTGAATTCCATGCAGGGTTCTTGAGTTTCATGTCTGCGACAGCCAAATTCAAGGATGATTCCTACACAACTTTAAGAAAGCGTAGGTCAGGACACCCGCTACGCAAGGGGTTGAGGGGCACATCGGTGATTGTTTCCTCAGATTGCGGAAACATCATGAGACCTCCCACTGCGGCCAATGTCGCGCAAACACCGGCGCCACAATGGGGTCGGCATCCACCCGCGCCAGCGTCTGGGCAAAACTTGGCGCCAGGGAGCTCAATGCCTTCCGAGCATCGTCCCAGCGCGACACCGCTGCCGCCATGACGCCCAGTGCATTGGGCTGGCCACTGGGTGCAAATAATTGTTCGGCGAACTGATCGGCGAACACCACCCAGGCCTGGTGCAGGTAGCGGCGGGTGCCATTGACCAATTGTGTCTGTAGTGCTTCGTTGACGTCGCCCAGCCAGCGTTGCGGGTAGTCGATGATGCCGATCGCCGAGTAGCAATTGGCGGCGATGTACACCAGGCCGCGCAGGATCTGACCACGGTTGCCACTCAATAACTCGCTGGCCGGAAACTCCAGGCCCAGGTGGACCAGGATCGCCGCGCTTTCCGTCAGCACCTGCCCATCCGGGGTCACCAGGGTAGGCACCTGTTTGAGCGGGTTGATACGTGCCAGCGCGTCGCTGCCCTCGCCTTCGGCCCAGGAAGCGGCGTCCACCCGACCCCATTGCACCCCACAGCGCTGCAGGGCGATTTCGATCATGCACGAGCCGGATTCGTCGATGCCATAGAGTGTGAACATGCGGTTACCCTCGTCGGTAATCATCCTCGGACCACCACAATGCAGTGCCTGAGCACAGCGACGCAAGTGCGCTAAAACAAGCCCATTTGCCCGCCGACCAGCGTGCTGAAGTCATCGTTCACGAACGGCAAAATCGCGTCGGCCACCGGCTGTAATTGCCGGGTGACGTAGTGGTCGTAGTCGATAGGGGCTTGCCGTATTTCCAAGGGCTCCGGGCCGTTGAGGCTGATCACGTAGCTGATCCAGCCTCCGCGCTGATACTGGCGCGGGCGCCCCAGGCGGTCGTTGTACGCATCGGCCAGGCGCGCAGCACGCACATGGGGCGGCACGTTGCGTTCATAGTCATCCAGTTGCCGGCGCAGGCGCTTACGGTAGATCAGCAATTCGTCGAATTCGCCGCTCAGGGTACGACGCACATAGTCGCGGATGTAGTCTTGATGGGGTTGGCGGTGAAAGATGCGCTGGTAGAGTTCCTGCTGGAAGCGCCGCGCCAGTGGCGACCAGTCGCTGCGCACGGTTTCCAGGCCCTTGTAGACTATGTCTTCACTGCCATCGCTACGGGTGACCAAGCCTGCGTAGCGCTTCTTGCTGCCCTCCTCCGCCCCGCGGATGGTGGGCATGAGAAAGCGCGTAAAGTGGGTTTCGTATTGCAACTCCAGGGCACTCTTCAGGCCGAACGCCGTGTGCAGATGCTCACGCCACCAGTCGTTGACGTGCCGCACCAAGGCTTGGCCGATGCGGCTCGCGTCTTCCTGGGAATGGGCATTGCCGAGCCAGACGAACGTGGAGTCGGTGTCGCCATAGATCACTTCATAGCCCTGGGCTTCGACCAGTTCGCGGGTCTGGCGCATGATCTGGTGACCACGCATGGTGATCGAAGAGGCCAGCCGCGTATCGAAAAACCGGCAACCGCTGGAGCCGAGCACACCGTAGAACGCGTTCATGATGATCTTAAGGGCTTGGGACAGCGGCGCGTTATGTTCGCGCTTGGCCACTTCACGGCCTTCGGACACCCGCGCAACGATGGATGGCAGACAGTGTCGCGTGCGCGAAAAACGTGCACCGCGAAAGCCTTCAACCGAATCGCTGTCGTCAGGGTGCTTGAGGCCTTCGATCAAGCCAACGGGGTCGATCAGAAAGCTGCGGATGATCGATGGGTAAAGGCTTTTGTAGTCGAGTACCAGCACTGACTCGTAGAGACCGGGACGCGAGTCCATGACAAACCCACCGGGACTGGCTTGGGGCGGTTTGTCCCCAAGGTTGGGCGCGACGAAACCCTGGCGGTGCATCAACGGCATGTACAGGTGTGTGAACGCCGCCACCGAACCACCGCTGCGGTCAGCTGGCAGGCCGGTGACGCTGGCCCGTTCCAGCAGGAACTTGAGTAGTTCGGTCTTCTCGAAAATCCGCGTGACGAGTTCACAGTCTTTAAGGTTGTAGCGCGCCAGGGCGGGTTTGTCCTCGGCGAACATGCGGTTGATTTCATCCATGCGCTGGTACGGCGTGGCGATATCCTTGCCTTCGCCCAGCAAGGTTTGTGCGACGTTTTCCAGGCTGAAGGATTCAAAGCTCCATGTGGCCGAACGCAGCGCTTCGATCCCATCGATAATCAGGCGCCCCGCCGCGGCGGCGAAGTAATGGTTGCGGCTGCCGTGTTCACGCCAGGCCATCGGCTCTTCGCCGCGCCCAAGCATGAGCGGCACCTTGAGGCGCTGGGCATGTTCGTGCAGCACACGCAGGTCGAATTGCACCACATTCCAGCCGATGATTGCATCCGGGTCATGGGTGGCGAGCCATTGGTTGAGGCGTTCAAGCAGTTGCGCGCGGGTGTCGCAGTAGTCGAGTTTGAAGTCCACCGTACCAGCATTGTTCGGTGGGCCGAGCATGTACACCTGACGCTCGCCGCAGCCTTCGAGGGCGATGGAATACAGGTCGCCCTGGGCGGTTGTCTCGATGTCCAGGGACACCAGCTTGAGCGGGGGGCGGTAGTCGGGCGCGGGTTTCATTTGCGCCTCGCACAGGGTGCCGTTGGCATCGGGCGTGCCGCCGAACCAGACCGGGGCGGTGATGTAGCGCTCCATCATGTAGCGTTCGGGTGGGCGTACGTCGGCTTCATAGACATCGACACCGGCCGCACGCAGGCGCTTTTCCACGTCCATCAACTGACGGTGCTGGCGGGTGTAGAGGCCCAGGACCGGGCGATGATGGAAATCGCACAACTGCAGGGGGCGCAATTCTATATCGCGCTCGCCTTTGAGCAGCCAGTCGAGAGGCTTGCGATGGGCTTCGGGAATAAACATTACCGAAGTCTGCACAGGTAGGCGGATAAGCCGTGGCCCCTGGTCAGTGGCCAGCCAGAAACTGACCTCCGTGCCCGCCGGGGTATCGCGCCAATGCCGGGTCAGGACAAAACCCTGCTGTAAATCCACCGTGCCACACCTCAAGAATCGCGTTCAGGTGCTGATTCTACGCGGCATCTGCTCGAACACGGCAGGTAAACGCCCACGCCGGGCGTATGTTCACAAACTTTTTGCCTGGCGCTAAGAACAATTGCGATCATTTGCGCTGGAGTCGTTCGCGGATTGAGGAGGTGCAACGTCTGTTGCCTTTTCCTCACATCGACGGTTCGCCGTCAGGATCGACCCTACCCTTCTGTACCCGACTCACTGTGCTGCTGCCTGAGCGTTGCGGCCACGTCGCAGCCCGGTTACCGCAAAGGATAAACCGGTGGTGACATGAGTTCTGACAGCCTGTACGGCATCATGCCGCGTCAGATCATATCCACCGATGCCCATGTTTTGGTTCACGCCCGGCGCGCATTGTTCAGATAGTTTTCGATATTGCCCATCTGCTCATCCCAGCCACGGGAGTTCATCTTGAACGCTTTTTGCCGCCTGGCCGAGGGTATGTTGTCAAACCCGGATTCGACTACCCGCAGCAAAATACCTGGAGCGCGGTCCTCAATGGTGAATTCCACCAAGGTCGGGGTCTCGTTGTCATAGTCCACCCCCACCTCTACCGCGAACGGATGCCACCAGAAAGAGAACAGTGTTTGCGGCAGGATACGTTCGATCTTGGCCTTCCAGATCACATGTTCGTAACCTGGATAAGTAATCGGCGCCGTAATGGCATCACCCGCGTTAAAAGTCTTGCCCGTGAGGGCGATGCCAAACCACTGGCCGAAGTGCTCGGCGTTGGTGAGTGCTTCCCACACCTGTTTACGTGAAGCGTTAAGCAGAACCTTGCGCTCTATGCGATCTAATACGTGCATATGTCACCTCCTCCATTGACAGTAGGAGACATCAAACAATGCGCAACCTGAGGTTGTAAGCAATGATGATGACACCATCCTTGAACCGGCAATACGTTATGACTGACCCGCTGAATGGAAGTTGCTTCTGTAAAGGTGTGCGCTATCAGGTGAACAGCCTGGACATGCCTATCAGCCACTGTCACTGCAGCAGTTGCCGCAAAGTGCATGCGGCGCCGTTTGTCGCGACCGCAGGGGTGATGCGCGCGCATTTTCGTTGGACGCAAGGTGAAGCGTTGCTATCGTCCTTTGAATCTTCACCGGGCAAATTCAGGCATTTCTGCTCGCGCTGCGGCTCACACTTGATGGCCGAGCGTAGGCAACAGCCTCATGTGATCGTGCGAGTGGCGACGCTGGATGATGATCCGAGCGTCAGGCCCACCTCGCACATCTGGACCGCGCATGATGTGCCCTGGCTTGCCTATGACGGCGTAGAGCGCTGGGCTGAGTGGCAGGGTTGAATCAGACGTGAGGATCACCCGGAGCTTTCGCCGGTGCTGCGTATTGCGGCTTGAGGTGGCCTTGCTGGTCAAGCAGCCAGGCGTCCATGATCTGCCGTACCACGGGCCCTGCGACACGACCACCGGCTTCGCCGTTTTCGATCATCACCGAGATTACAATCTTAGGGTGTTCCGCAGGAGCGAAGCCGACGAACAAGGCGTTATCACGGTGGCGCTCCAGGGTCTTCTCACGGTTGTAGCGTTCGCCCTGCTTGATCGCGACTACCTGCGCGGTACCGCTCTTGCCTGCGATGCGGTATTGCGCACCTTGCGCCGCCGCACGGGCGATACCACGTGGGTCGTGCATCACCAATTGCATGCCATGGTTGACCTGCTCCCAGTCACGCGGATCCTTCAGGACAACGTTAGGCATAGGGTTTTCGTCCACCGGCGGCACGCCATCGATAGTCTTGGCCAGGTGCGGACGGTTCCATACACCTTTGTTGGCGATCAGCGCGGTGGCCTGCGCCAATTGCAGCGGTGTTACTTGCATATAACCCTGGCCGATACCGAGGATCACCGTTTCGCCCGGAAACCAAGGCTGACGGCGGGTAGCGCGCTTCCAGGCTTGAGATGGCATCAAGCCGGCTGACTCTTCGAACATATCCAACGACACTTTCTGGCCAAGGCCGAATTCAGCCAGATAGTCGTGCAGACGGTCGATGCCCAGCTTGTGGGCCAAGTCGTAAAAGTAGGTGTCGTTGGAACGCATGATGGCGGCGTCCATATCCACCCAGCCGTCGCCGCTGTGGTTCCAGTTGCGGTATTTATGGTCGAAGTCGGGCAATTGGTAGTAACCGGGATCGAAAACGCGTGTCTGGGCGGTCACTACACCACTGTCGAGACCGGCGATGGCGACCTCTGGCTTGATGGTCGAGCCCGGCGCGTATAACCCTCGAAGCACACGGTTGAATAGCGGCCGGTCAATAGAATCATGCAGCGCGGCGTATTCCTTGAAGCTGATGCCGGTGACAAAGAGGTTCGGGTCAAAACTCGGTTTACTGACCATGGCCAGTACCTCACCGGTCTGCGGATCGAGCGCGACTACCGAGCCACGGCGGTCACCAAGGGCTTCCTCGGCCGCTTCCTGGAGTTTGACGTCGAGGCTCAAGACAATGTTCTTACCGGGGACGGGATCGGTGTGCTTGAGCACTCGCAGTACACGTCCCTGGGCATTGGTCTCGACTTCCTCGTAACCCACATGGCCGTGCAACTCCGATTCGTAGAAACGCTCGATACCGGTTTTACCGATCGATTGCGTCCCCCGGTATTCTACCGAATCGAGGGCTTTGGATTCTTTCTCGTTGATGCGTCCTACGTAGCCGATGGAGTGCGCGAAGTGAGCGCCTAATGGGTAATGACGAACGAATTGTGGTTCTACGTCCACACCTGGCAAACGGAATTCGTTCACCGCCAGCACCGCAATTTGCTCTTCGGTCAACTCGTAAAACAACGTCACAGGAACGAAAGGGTGTCGTGCTTGCTTCAGCGCCTTATCGAACACAGCCCGGTCTTCGGCAGGCAGGTGCAGCAGGTTTATTATCGCGTCCAGCTCACCCTTAAGATCGGTGGTGCGCTCGCGGGTGATGGTCAGGTTGTAGCTCGGACGGTTGTCGGCCAGCACCACGCCGTTTCGGTCGTAGATCAGCCCGCGCGTCGGGGTGATGGGGAGCACGTGGACACGATTGTTTTCGGAGATCGTGGAGTGATAGTCGTACTGCACGACTTGCAGGAAGTACATCCGCCCCACCAAGGCGCATGTAATGCCAATGACCAACAACGCGCAGGCGAACAGGCGCTTATTGACCAGGCGATTCTCTTTTTCGTGATCCTTGATCGGTATAGGTTCAGGCATTTCTACAGCATCTCTTTGAAGAAGGTCGACGCCGCGTCCTGCGTATAAAAGTCAGTCCTTGTGAAAATGTGCTGCACCATACCAAAAATGCGGAAACACTTTGCATCGATTTCCCCAACGGCATGTTGAGAATTTTATCAGGGATCGTAGCAATGACCTCTCCCCGTACTTTCCGAGCGCCCAAAACAAAACCCCTGTCTGCGTAAGCAAACAGGGGTTCTGGAATTTAATCTTGACGATGACCTACTCTCACATGGGGAAACCCCACACTACCATCGGCGATGCATCGTTTCACTGCTGAGTTCGGGATGGGATCAGGTGGTTCCAATGCT
>NZ_JAHXNQ010000010.1:0-227444 GCF_023148575.1 Pseudomonas sp. EYE_354 | reverse complement strand
GAGAACGAGGTCGGCAGCCTCGCGTTTGAATTCAGGGGAAAAGGTACGGCGTTGTTTGGTCATCTGACACCTCGTTCTGGCGAGCATTCTCGCCTAGATGGGTGTCCGGTTTCATTAGACCACTACATTACGGGGGGTTAATGGATTTTGGTGGAGAAAAGCGAATGGAATGTCCACTCAATATTTTGAACAATTGCGAACGTCAGTGCATATGGCCGTGATCCTGCTCCATGCCTTTGACTGTGTCATTTAGAATCACTTGGCGCCGCCTTGTGGGTGTTAGGTGGCGCCCGCGACGCCTTATATATGCGCGCCGGCCAGGTATTACAAGGCTTTGAAGGGGCTCACTTCACGTTGGGCCCTTTGTGTACGTGACAGGCGAAGGACTTAGCAGATCTGGAGTACTTGGCTTGAAACGAGAGCTGGTAAGCGCTTAATTGCAGGGAATGTCCACTTATTAACCCTCAGATTTGGCGAGCTGGAATTTCCATTTAATTCTCATGAAATTGCTGGAACCCTTGTCCTGCGGGGCTTACAGGGCAGCCGCACGTTCGCGACTTAGAATCTCAGTCCACTAATTTCTCCTTGCTTCAGGGAGCTATTCCATTGGGAGGAGACTCTTTAAAAATCTTATAAATCAGCAACTTATAGAATTAAGAGTGAGCAAGTTTTCCACTTATTTCGTTAAAAATCCTGTGAGGGTTGCTTGCCGAGTATGCTCAAGCCCACGGGAATCAAGGGGTTGAGGAGATTGAGGGGTGTTTTCCACTCAAAACGCGACTGGCGCATCTGAAATTTCGTTCTTCACTTCCGGGTACCTGACTTACGTGGCTCATGAACATCTATGACATGACCTGTCGTTTAACATAATATACATTATGCGTAATACCGTATGCGGACTTGGCAGGCTCTGGAGGCCTGATTTCAAGCCGTTGTCGGGAACACCCAACCTCCGAACCAAATCGTATCTATTCACCGAACTCAATTAAAATCAAAGACTTATCTACGAGATTCTATTCTTGCCTATAGCTTTTACACGGACCCCCTGCGAAAACCTAGGGGGTTGGTGATAATAAACCGTTTTGCTAGCCCCCCGTGGTACAAGGGCCGTGGCAGTTCTGCACTACTAAAAAATAGCTAAGTGCCGGAAAAAGCCATGGATCTATCGAAAAGTTTTAAATCACCGAACTACTGTGACGGGTGCATCTTGGTTGCTCCAGATAAGCTGAAAAGGCGACGAAAATTTGCATCTATGAGGCATCGACTGTCAACACGTGGCTGACAAACAGCTTTCTAAGGTCCGATATTGTCGATTTACCGAACAAAACCATATCTTTTGCCATGGCAGCCATACGGATTTTATAGAACTCAACGAAAGACTCCCAGCCAGCGAGGCTCACAGAGCGCAATATATAATTTTTTATTACCGAACAAACTTGAAATGGTTGAGAGTTATCAGGTTTAACCTCCGAACAAAGAACCAGCTTTAGTTATTTAATCACCCCAAAGCTCACTTAATTAGCCGCTAACCCCGGCTGCACTTGGCCCCAAACCAAAATGGAAGCGCATTTAAACACCGGACAAACCCATAAAAAGTACATTTATTTAAAAACGTTTTTCACCACCGGACTGATGAGTCTCGCTCCTTCACTTACGGAGCGGCCTTCGTCAATTTAGGCGGCTTGGCCCTATATGTACCAACATTTTTGTTGGACGTTTTACCTTGCTTTTAAAAAGCGCTGTAGCTAGCATTCACCCATCTGATGCAAATCATTTTGGTGGCTAACTCAACTAAATATCTATTTAGTTGAGTTAAATAAATACCAATCCTTAAACCGTCGATGAGCGCCCTTCAATATCCGCTCGCCGCCGTCATCGTTCCGCTCACGATGGCAATCCCCGAGCTGCTGCCCAGGCGCGTCGCGCCGGCTTCAATCATCTTCACTGCCGTCGGGTAATCGCGCACACCACCGGAGGCTTTCACGCCGACACCGGCACCCACGGTCCGGCGCATCAAGGCAACGTCTTCGACGGTAGCGCCGCTGCGGCTGAACCCAGTGGATGTTTTTACAAAAGCCACCCCCAGGTCTCGGCAGATTTCGCAGGCCTGGACCTTCTGTGTGTCATCCAGTAAGCAGGTCTCCAGGATGACCTTCAACGGCACCGCGCCGCAGGCGGCGTGGACTTGGGCGATGTCGCCACGCACGGCATCCAGCAGCCCGTCTTTGAGCCAGCCGATATTGAGCACCATGTCGATCTCCCCTGCCCCGGCGGCAATGGCTTGCCGAGCTTCGAAGGCCTTGGTGTCACTCAGGCCGGCGCCCAGTGGGAAGCCCACCACTGCACAAATGACGACGCTGTTGCCAGTCAGGCACGACGCGGCGTACGGCACCTGCGCGGAATTGAGGCACACCGAATAAAAACCGTGTTCCCGGGCCTCCTCGCACAGGGTCCGGACTTGGTCACGGGAGGCGTCGGGCGCCAGCAAGGTGTGATCGATGTACTTGGCCAATGCGGCGGGTGGAAGACTGTTCATTTAATGGGCCCTTGCCTGTATGTTGCCAATGATTGTGAGGTGCTTGTCACAGTGCTCACGCTTATACGTTACAATAATAACAATTAATGTTACTTATTTAACACAAACAATCAAGCCCTGGATGCCTCGTGGACAGTAGAAAAACCGAGCGATTGAAGCTTATCCAACAAGCCCTGCAGGACCAGAACGCCATTCACCTTAAGGAAATGGCGGCACTGCTGGACGTATCCGAGATGACCCTGCGTCGCGACCTCAACCACTTCACCGAGCACCTGCGGCTGCTGGGCGGCTATATCACCCGCGTCGGCAACGAGGTGGGCGATTACCGGGTAGCCGAGCAGGACACGCGGCACGTCGAAGAAAAACGCCGCATCGGCAAACTCGCCGCGCAGTTGATCCAGGCCGGTGACACGGTATTTTTCGACTGCGGCACCACCTCGCCGTTTGTGGTTGATTTCATCCCCGATGCACTGGAGTTCACCGCGGTGTGCAGCTCGCTGAACGTGCTGCTCAAGCTGCAGAACAAGCCCAATTGCCACATCGTGTTGTGCGGCGGCACCTTTCACCGCAAGAACCAAGTGTTTGAAAGCAGCGCCGAGAGCAGCATTCTCGACAGCGTGCGCCTGACGTGGGCCTTCGTGACCGCCGCTGGCGTGAGCCAGGAACTGGGCGTGACGTGCTTCAACTTCAACGAGGTCGAGGTCAAGCAAAAGGTCATGCGCCAAGCCCAGCAACGCGTGTTACTCGCCGACTTCAGCAAATTCGACACGGTGCGCACCGCTCACTTCGCCACCTTGGGGGATTTTCAGTACGTGGTCAGCGACAAGAAAATCCCCCGCAGCTATAAGGACGTGATCCACGCCAATGGCGCGCAACTGCTGGTTTAACCCAATACGCGTTGCCGCTCCTGCGCGCTCAAATAACCGGTGGTCACACTGAACGCGGCACTGGCACCAGGCGCAAGCAGGCGCACATGACCTTTGGCGTGCTCGGCGTTATAGCCCTCGGGTTCGCAGGTGGAAGGCAGCACGAACGCCGCCACTTGTTGGTCCGGCGTGTGCAGGATCCAGCGCGCGGCGTGCGCAAATTGCTCCGGGCGGTAATGGGTATAGAACGCCGCACCGTCGGGGTGATCCAGCAGGAAGTGCGCCTGCCCCATGGCGTCCGTAGCCACGTTGTCGAAGAAAAACACGATCTCCGGATCGTAGAGTTCCGGCTGTTCGAGACAGGCCAGTTGGGCTGGATGCTCCGCCAACTGCGCCATGTAGGCGCTCCACGCCGGCGTCGGCTTCACATGGGCCGGCACGCTGGTACGCAGGCGCTGGCACTGCACGCCGAACGGCTCGACAAACCGCGCGCCCTCCACATAGGCGTAGTTCATGTGGGCCATGTACATCAGCTCCATGGGTTTGCCGGCAAGGTTCGTCACGTCCATGCCGATATCGAACACCGCCGAATCGGCGCGCAGGGTCACACTGGGGCAGGCCCGGTACCGATCGCCGAAGCCCTTGGCGTATTCATACGAACCGCCCAGGCGCAAGGTGCCCTCGCCTACTTCCAGCCACGCCGTGTCCATCGGCGCGCAAGGCATCTCGCCGTGCAGGGCGTGGGTGTCATCGGGCGCCGGGCAACCGTTGCGCAACAGGCCGCTGTGAAACATGAAGCAGCCGTAGGTGTCGATAATCGTCGGGCAGGGCCGTGGTTGTTCGAACAGATTGCTCATGGTCAGGTCGCACCCGTCGAACACGGCGGACCAGATCATCTGCCCCTGATAAGGCAAAACCACCAGTCGACCGCGGCTGTTCTCCAGGCTCACGGCCAACACGCCGGACGGATAGGTCCAGGCGGTGACCTTGAACGCCGCCGATTGCAGAAGGATTTTGTCCTGCTCGCCAAACACCGCAGGGTACAGCGCGATACGTGTGGTCATGAGGCCACCGCCCCGGGCGCACTTACCGGCAGAGTGCCAGGTTGGCGCAGGCACTTGAGCGCATACATCACAATCACGATAAAGCACAGCAACGGCACGCTGTAGGCCAATTGCATATTGCCGCCGCTGGCGTCGGACAACAGGCCCTGAAAGATCGGGATCACCCCGCCGCCGACAATACTCATCACCAGCAACGAGCCACCGACACCAGTGTCTTCACCCAGCCCATCGATGGTCAGACCGTAGATGGTCGGCCAGCAAGGGCCCAGGAAAATACTCACGCCGACCGCTGCATACACCGCCGAAATGTTTGGCACCAGAATGGTGTACGCCAGCAGCACGATACACAGCACCCCGTAGATCGCCAGCACCTTGGCCGGGTGCAGACGGCGCATCAACAGGTTGGCGATCAACTTGCCCACGAAGTAAGCCGCAAAGGTGGTCAGCAAAAACCACGAGGCGCTGCGCTCGTTCATATCGCCCATCTGCATGGCCAGACGAATAGTGAAGCTCCACACGCCGACCTGCGCGCCCACGTACAGAAACTGCGCCAACACGCCAAAGGTAAAACGCGGGTTACGCCACAGCCGCCCCAGGCTTTGACGTACGCTGCCGGGCTTGCTGTTGGCAGGTTTGTTGCCTTTGCACGCAGGGAACCGGGTAATGGCAACGAGGATAAACATCAGCACCAACACCGCGATCATCCATTTGTACGGCAACAGCGTGGACTGAATCATCTGCAACTGCTGGACAGCCGCCTCGGAGACGCTCATCTGTGCCAGTTGTTCGGTGGTCGCGTCGGTCTCCTTGAACATCACGAAACTGCCCACATACACGCCGGCCATGGCGCCGAACGGGTGAAAGGTCTGCGAAATATTCAAGCGCCGGGTCCCGGTTTCACGCGGCCCCATCAGCGTCGAGTAGGTGTTGCAGGCTGTCTCCAGGAACGACAGACCGGCGGCAATCACAAACAGCGCCAGCAGGAACATGCCGTATTTGGCCGTGGACGCTGCCGGGAAAAACAGCAGGCAGCCGAACATATACAGGAGCAGCCCGATCAGAATCGTGCTCTTGTAACTGAAGCGACGCACCACCATGGCCGCCGGAATCGCCACAAAAAAGTAGCCCAGGTAAAACGCCGACTGCACAAAGGCCGTCTGGAAATCGCTGAGCAAAAACGCTTTCTTGAAGTGGGCGATCAGCACGTCATTCATGCTCGCCGCCGCAGCCCACAGCGCAAAAATGCTGCACAGCAGGATAAAAGCGAACCACGGCGTGCGGTTCAGGTAGAAACCATCGGGTGTCTGTTGCAGCGCAGGTTTGTTCATTATTGTTCTCCGGGCTGGATAAGGGTGTTAACGCTGTTGCTGAAAGCGCTTGAACGTTTCGCAGTCGGGGTAGGACGTTTGCGTCCCCAGGCCCATGACCGAGCAGGCGGAATATGCGACGGCCTGTTCCATGGCGTGGCGGATATCAGCGTCTTGGTTCCAGTGGTGAATGAAGCAACCGATAAAGGCATCACCGGCACCGGTGGTATCCCGGGCCTCAACCCGCACGCCCGGCACTTGGAACTCGCCCTCCTCCCCCACGTACAGCGCACCCTGCTCGCCGAGGGTGACGATCACGTGGCGAATGCCGCCGGCCACCAGGCTGCGGGCGGCGGCGTGCGCCGATTCCGGCGAGTCGACGACCTGGCCGCTGATCAACGCCAGTTCCGATTCGTTGGGGATCAGGAAGTCCAGGTGCGCCAAGTGTTCGGCGCTGAGCCCGGACAGGGCCGGCGCGGGGTTGAGCAACACAGGGATGCCATGCCGATGCGCGAATTCGATGGCGTAGTAGACCGTCTCCAGATCGATCTCCAACTGCAGCACGATCAGCTTGCATTCGCGCAGGTCGGCGGCCGCCGCCTCGATATCCGCCGCTGACAGATACGCGTTGGCGCCTTTGACGATCAGGATGCTGTTGTGGGAATCGGCCTGGACAAAAATCGGTGCAACACCACTGGAAACGCCCGGTACCCGCTGGACATAGCGCGTGTCGATCCCGAAGCGCTCAAAGTTGGCCACGGTGTTGTCGGCAAACATGTCGTCGCCGACCTTGCTCAGCATCAACACATCAGTGCCAAGCTTGGCTGCGGCCACCGCCTGGTTGGCGCCTTTGCCACCGCAACCCAGGGCAAAACCTGGCGCCTCCAATGTTTCACCCTGGGCCGGCATACGGTCGATGTAGGTGATCAAATCCACCATATTGCTGCCGATGACTGCGATCTTGCTCATTGCTATTCCACCTTGTTACGGCACGGCCAGGCAGGTCGAGCCGCTCTTGTTTTGTTATTTAAATAACATTAGGTGTGAATATTCAATCTTTTTTTGCAGGAACGAATAAAAGTGTCGTACGCCGTGGCAGCAGTCGGTCCCCGCCAGCAGTCGCCGGGCCGCGATCTTGAGCCATTGCGCAAGCGCAGTTGAGGATCGCCAAATGACAGGCGAAAAAAAACCGGCCCACTGGGGCCGGCCGAAAAACGTGCCTGCGTTACAGGCTGAACCGATCCACAGACTGCGACAGCTTGCCTGCCAGACCGGCCAACTCGTCGGTGGTCGAGGCGGTTTGACCGATAACGCGGCTGTTGTTTTGCGACATGCCGGCGATCATCTCCACCTGATGGGAAATTTCGTTGCTGGCCAGGCTCTGCTCGCCAATGGTGCGCGAGATATCGTTGACCAATTCGGTGGTATTGAGGGTGGCCTGCAGAATGTCGCGGATCGCCCGCTCCACCTCAGCGGTCACGGCGATGCCTTTGTCTACCTGGGAGACGCCCTCTTCCATGCTAGTCACCGCTTCGCGGGTGTTTTGCTGGATACGCCCGACCATCGCGGCAATTTCCTGGGTCGATGCGCTGGTGCGCCCAGCCAGGCTGCGCACCTCGTCGGCCACTACCGCAAACCCACGCCCTTGCTCGCCGGCACGGGCAGCTTCGATCGCCGCGTTCAAAGCCAGCAGGTTGGTCTGGTCGGCAATGCCTTTGATCACCTGGATAATGCTGTAGATCGCCTCGGATTCCTTATCCAGTGTGCGGATAACCTGGGCCGATTGCTGCGCGGAGCGGGCAATGCCATCCATATCCTGAACCACCTGGTGAATAACGCGACCACCGTCCTTGGCCAGGGCTTCGGCCTGGTTGGCCATGTCCAGGGCGCGCCCGGCGTGCCGGGTGATTTCTTCAATACTGGCGGTCATTTCACTGGCGGCCGCCGCCATGGTACCGGCAGCGTTGCTTTGTTGCTGGCTGCTGTCGGCGACTTCATGGCAACCCTGACTCAACCGTTCGCTCATGTTATTGACACCATGGGCATTGCTGCGCACCACCTCGATCATGCCGCGAAGGTCACGCTGCATGGTGGCGAGGCTGATAATCAGCGTGCCGGCCTCGTCTTTGCGACGCGGTTCGATAATCGGCTCGCTCAAATTCCCCCGGGCAATACTCGCGGCAATGCGGCTGGCGGTTTGCAGCGGGCCCATGATGCTCAGGATGACCCAACGGCCCTGGGCCAACAGCAGCAACAAGCTGACAATCAGTACCGTGCCCAGCGTGAAATTGGCAGTGCTGAGGGTCTGCCGTGTGCCTGTGCTGGTCAGTTCGGTGTTACTTTCAATCAGCTCGCTCAGTGCGGCCATCTGGTCTTCCAACTGACTGAAGGCAGTGTTGAAACCTTCCAGCTCGCCGCTAGCAGCCTCCGGACTCACCAGGGCTTGGGCGACAATGCGCTCAGCCGCGCCGATGTAGGTATCCAGGCTGGGTTTGATTTTTTCCAGGCTGGACATCAGTGCGTCGTTCAGCGGCAATTTTAAATTGTCGCCCAGCACCTGGCGAAAATGCTCGGCGTGCTCTTTCAGCGAACTGGTGACCTCGTCCCTGGTACCGGTGCTTTTGCCCAGGCCCACCAACATCGCCGACAACACATCGGCGCGCAGGGCGTCGTGCATCATGTCGGCTTCCATGTGGTTGCGCAGCACCGTCATGCTGACCTCGTTGTCCCGCACCGCATCGCCCATGCGTGTGTTCCCCAAGTAAGCGGCCAGGCTCATGATCACGGCCGTGAGCAACCCGGTGGCTATCAACAACATCAAGCGTAATTTGATCGTCATACTGACATCCCCATACCTGAAGCGCCGGTTGGAGCCCAACCGCCCACGAACCGCTAATCCTGTTATCGGCAGCAGTTGCCTGTAGTGAAGCCTAAGTTTGCGCAATTGCGCGAATCCCTTAAGCTGACCGACCTCTGCTCTGCCCGGAACTGCCCCATGTCTCGAAGAATCGCGCACCTCGCCCTGCTGCTGGGGCTGATCACTGCCGTCGGCCCATTCGCCATCGACAGCTACCTGCCCGCCTTGCCCACCCTGGGCGCCAGCCTGCAGGCCTCGCCGGCGGCGGTGCAGATGAGCCTGACGATATTCTTCATGATCATCGGCGTGTGCCAGTTGTTTTACGGGCCGATCAGCGACGTGTTCGGGCGCAAGCCGCCGATTTACGCGGGGTTGGTGATCTTTGCCCTGGGCAGCATCGGCTGCGCGCTGGCACCGACCATAGAAGTGCTGATCGGTTTTCGCGCCGTGCAAGCGTTTGGCGCATGCGCCGGGATGGTGGTGCCCCGGGCGATTGTGCGCGACCTGTACACCGGCCATGAGGCCGCGCGGTTGATGGCCTTGCTGATGCTGGTGATGAGTGTCTCGCCGATCCTCGCGCCGTTGGCCGGCAGCGTAGTGATTGCCCTCTGGAGTTGGCGCGAAGTGTTTGCCGTACTGGCGGTGGTGTCGCTGCTGTGCCTGTTGATGACCATCGTGCAGTTGCCCGAAACCCATCCGGCCGAGCGCCGTTTGGGCAAGACCCTGGGCAGTGCGTTCCGCAGCTACGGCGCATTGCTGCGCGACCCGGTGTTCATCGGGTTGTCAGTGGTGTGTGGTTTTGGCCTGGCGACGTTTTTTGTGTTTATCGGCAGCGCCCCCTTCGTGTACATCGAGTACTTCGGCCTGACACCCACCCAATTCAGCCTGTGTTTCGCGCTTAACGCCGCGTCGTTCTTCGCCATGAGCCAGCTGACGGCACGCCTGAGCGCGCGCTTTGGCCTGGCGCCGTTGATTCGCTGGTCGGTGACAGCGGTGGCGGCGGTCATGGTCCTGCTCGCAGTGACGACGCTGTGGATCGACAACCTGGTGCTGATGATGACCTTGCTGTTTATCGGCTTCGGCTTTCTTGGCCTGTTGTTGCCGGCTGCCGGGGTGTTATCCCTTGAGGACCATGGCGCAGTGGCCGGATCCGCCTCTGCGCTGCTGGGGGCGATCCAGATGATTACCGCCGCCGTGTCCATGACCCTGGTCGGTGTGTTCGCCGACCACACGCCTGCGCCGATGCTGGTGGGCATTGCGCTGTGCGCCGTGGCGGCGATGCTCACGGTGGTGTGGACCCTGCGCCGCCTGCCGGCGCATCTGGCGAGCGCCGCGCCCTCCTCTTGAAGGTTCGGGACCATTCGTCGGGCCTGGTGGTTATCCATTACAACTATCGCCGGAGGCTGAATTACTAACTCCATAGCACCTTTGGAATGCTATGGAGACTGAAATGACTGATTACCCACGCCCACCCTTCGCCCCTCAAGCCCAAGCTGTGCCCGGTACCCAGAAAAAGATGGATCCGTACCCTGATTGTGGCGAACAGAGCTACAAGGGTTCTGGCCGGCTGGCCAATAAGATCGCCTTGATCACCGGCGCCGACAGCGGCATCGGCCGCGCCGTCGCCATCGCATTTGCGCGCGAGGGTGCCGATGTGGCCATCGCGTACCTGGATGAGCACGAAGATGCCAGGGAAACCGCACGCTGGGTTGAAGAAGCCGGCCGTCAATGCTTGCTGCTTCCCGGAGATATCGCGCAGAAGGCCACCTGCCAGGCATTGGTGGACAAGACCGTCGAACAATTCGGTCGTATTGATGTGCTGGTCAACAACGCCGCCTTCCAGATGACCCACGAAACCCTCGAAGAAATCGAAGATGAGGAATGGGTCAGGACCTTCGATATCAACATCACTGCGATGTTTCGTATCTGCAAGGCCGCGCTGCCGCATATGAAGCCCGGCAGTTCGATCATTAATACCAGCTCGGTCAATTCGGACATGCCCAAGCCGACGTTGTTGCCCTACGCCACCACCAAAGGCGCCATTGCCAACTTTACCGGCGGCCTGGCGCAGATGCTTGGCAGCAAAGGCATTCGCGTGAACAGCGTGGCACCGGGGCCGATCTGGACGCCATTGATCGTCGCGACCATGACCGATGAAGAGGTGCAGGGCTTTGGTGGCCAAACCCCGTTGGGCCGCCCTGGACAGCCGGTGGAAGTGGCGCCGATCTATGTACTGCTGGCCTCTGACGAAGCCAGCTACATCTCTGGCTCGCGCTATGCGGTGACGGGTGGAAAACCGATTCTGTAAGCGCTACAAATCAAACCGGTCCACCGCCCTGCGCCGCTCATTGTCGTCACGCACGTCATAGCTGGCGGTGGTCTGGATATTGGTGTGATGCGCGAGCTTTTGCGCAATCGACAGATCATGCTCCTCGATCACCCGCGTGATAAAAGAGCGCCGGAAGTCATGGGGCATGATCTTCACACCGACCTGTTGACCACGTTGGCGAGCAATGTAGTAAATCGCATGTTTGGTGAGGCGTTCGCGGGTGATATGACTGCCCCTGCGGATACGGTTGAACAGGAAACTGTCGTCTTGCTCCCCTTCCTTGAGCTGCTCGCGCCGAAACGCCAGCCACGCCTGCAGTTTGGCGAACGCCCAGTCCGGCGCGTATTTGAGCAGTTCCTTGTTACCCTTGCCGATCACCCGCAGGCTGCGCTCCTGGAAGTTGATTTGCGCAAGGTCGAGGTTCACCGATTCGGATTTGCGCATCCCCGAGCCATACAAAATGCCGATCACCGCAGCATCACGCAGGCCCTGGGGGCGCGGGTCGGCGGCGCAGGCTTCCATCATTTCGCGAATCAGCGTGCGCCGCAGGTTACGGCCCTGGCCCAGACGCGCGCCGGACGCGGCTTTGACCGTGCGCATCTTGAGCAGGTGTTCCTGGCTGATCAGGCTCATGCGCCAGGCTTCGTTCATGACCCCGCGCACGGCATTCACATACAGCGATGAAGTGTTGGGCGCATAGCCGTCCTCGCGCAAGGCCGCTACCAGCGCGATGACATGTTCGGGTTGCAGCAGGTGCCAGTCGATGTCTTCAAGGTTGATGTCCTCGAAGCCCAGGCGGTCGGCGGCATCCTGCAGCACGTAGCGCATGGTCAGTTGGCTGGAGGGGGCCAGACGGGTGAGGTAAAGTGTCAGCGGGTTGCGGATGGACTCAGTCAAAACAGATCAGCCTTTGGATTAAATACCTCGAGCAAGCTATTGTTTATTCGAGGTATTTAGTGAATTGGCAAGGGTCGAGTCTAGCTTAGCAACGGCCCTCTTACCAACTCACGGCGCCGTATCAACATCTTCAGTAGGCTCCTGCGGTTGGATCTGGGCCTGGCTCCACTCCGCGTCCTGCTTCTGCATCAATGCGAACCAGTGTTGACGCATAAACGTCAGGTAGGCCTCAGGGGCTTTGGCGAAGTCCTTCTCGTCGCCGTAACAGCCCGGCAGCGGCAACTCGGTGCCCTGCTCCTTGTATTGGCTGACCAGCGCCTGCTGCCCGGCAATGCTGCAATCCTTGGGCAACGGCATGCCACGCAGCGCGCCGGCCTCTTCGTCCCACCACGCCGCGCCGTAGCGGTCGACGCCCCGCAGGCGGTACTTCTGCGCCTTGCCCGCATGCATGATCAGCTTGAATTCATTCGGGCTGACATCACTGGCACAGGTGCGCGAATAGCCCACGGTGGCCTGGGTAATACCATCGCCAGTCAGGTCGGTGACTTTGGTTGCGCCTCGGTCGAAGCGCAACGCCGCGTCGAATTCGCAATGCTGCACGTCGTCGTAGAGCATCCATATGCGCTTGGGACGATTGCCGTCGATCAGGTACTGGGCCGCGTACACGAACGCCGACTGGGTGCCGTCATCATCGCGCTCACTGACTTGCTCGGCGAGCACCAGCAGGTTCTTGCCCTGACGGTCGTCCCAGGTGTAGGCCGCAATCTGTTTGCCGCGCACTTCCACGCCATCCGGCACCTGGTCGACGCTGGTCAGCGCCACGCCGTCATCGGCCTGTACCGTGGTGACGCAGGCGAGGCCCATCAACAACCCCATCAACACTGGCCGCAACTGGCCGCGTAAAAGCTGCACGCTGTTCATCCCATTACCCTGGCAAGAGAGCGCTTACTTTACCGGCACTTGGGCGGTATTGCAGAGAAGTTTGTTGAATAAATTCGCGGGCCTGCCGCGCCTGCGCAGGTTGAACCAAACGCCCTACAGACCGTTCTGATTGCGCTCTGCGCCGGCCTTGGTTGATTTGCTGAACCCTAGCTGTCTGCCTGTCAAATAAACGAGTTTTTCATCCGCGTTTCATATCTGTACGACATTTTTACGCTTAATCTTAAACCCGGCAGTTCACGGTAAACCGCGCTTTAGCGAATAACCTATTGATTACGCTTCACCTTTAGCGCCGCCTTTATCGTTGCGCGCTACCTGTTCGTCCAACGATTGCTGCTGTTTCAACGCACCAAGTTGCTCTAACCCCGAGGTCATGAATCTTTGAAACCCTACCCTATTCATTGCGTGTCGATCGTTATCCCGGTCTACAACGAACAAGAAAGCCTGCCTGAATTGCTGCGTCGTACGATGGCAGCTTGCAAGTCACTGGCCTACGAATACGAAATCATCCTGGTGGATGACGGTAGCCGCGACAACAGCGCGCAAATGCTGGAAGACGCCGCCTCACAAGATGGCAGCAACGTGGTGGCGGTGATCCTCAACCGTAACTACGGCCAGCACGCAGCGATCATGGCCGGCTTCGAACAGTGCCGCGGCGACGTAGTGATTACCCTCGACGCCGACCTGCAAAACCCGCCGGAAGAAATCCCGCGCCTGGTCGAGCAAGCCGCCCTGGGCTACGACGTGGTGGCCACGGTACGCAACAACCGCCAGGACTCGGCGTTTCGCCGCTGGCCATCGCGCCTGATCAACCTGGCGGTGCAGCGCTCCACCGGGGTCGCCATGAGCGACTATGGCTGCATGCTGCGCGCCTACCGCCGCACCATCGTCGACGCCATGCTCGCCTGCCGCGAGCGCAGCACCTTTATTCCAATCCTGGCCAACGGTTTTGCGCGCCACACCACGGAAATCCTGGTGCACCACGCCGAACGCGAACACGGCGAATCGAAATACAGCGCCATGCGCCTGATCAGCCTGATGTTTGACCTGCTCACGTGCATGACCACCACGCCGCTGCGCCTGCTGTCGATCGTGGGCTTCAGCCTGGCCGCCCTCGGCATGCTGTTCGCCTTCGCGCTGATCATCCTGCGCCTGGCGTTCGGCGCCGACTGGGCCGGCGACGGCTTGTTCGTGCTGTTCGCGGTGCTGTTCGTGTTCACCGGCGGCCAGTTCATCGGCATGGGCCTCTTGGGTGAATACCTGGGGCGCATGTACAGCGATGTGCGCGCGCGCCCGCGCTTCTTTATCGAAAAAGTGCTGCGCAACACTCCGGCGGCACCGGCTCCCGTGGTCGTCGTTGACGGCCTTGCGTCCTCCCATACTTCCACTTCTGCCGATCAGGTTCAGTCATGAGTTCAAAAGCTGTTGTATTCGCGTACCACGATATTGGTTGTGCAGGCATCGAAGCGCTGCTCAATACCGGCTACGAAATTGCTGCCGTGTTCACCCATGCCGACGATCCGAAGGAAAACAACTTCTACGGCTCCGTCGCGCAACTGTGCGCCCGCAACGGGATCCCGGTGCATGCGCCCGAAGACGCCAACCACCCGCTGTGGATCGAGCGCATTGCCAAGCTGAACCCGGACTACCTCTTCTCGTTCTACTACCGCAACCTGCTCAGCGAGCCGCTGTTGGCCACCGCCAGCAAGGGCGCGTTCAACCTGCACGGCTCGTTGCTGCCTAAATACCGTGGTCGCGCGCCGGCCAACTGGGTGCTGGTCAATGGCGAGACCGAAACCGGCGTGACCCTGCACCGCATGGTCAAGCGCGCCGACGCCGGCGCAATCCTCGCCCAGCAAACAGTCACCATCGAGCGCAGCGACACCGGCCTGACCCTGCACGCCAAGCTGCGTGACGCGGCCAGCAACCTGCTGCGCGATGCATTGCCGCAACTGGCCCAAGGCAAGCTTTCCGAAACCGCCCAGGACGAAAGCCAGGCCACCTACTTTGGCCGCCGCACCGCCGCCGATGGCAAGCTGGACTGGAAACAACCGGCCGAAACCCTGTTCAACCTGGTCCGCGCCGTGACGCAACCCTACCCGGGTGCCTTCTGCGCCGTGGGTGAGCACAAGCTGATCGTGTGGCAGGCCGACGTGGTCAAGGGCAACGACGGCCTGGCGCCTGGCCGTGTGATCAGCGTCAACCCGTTGCGCATTGCCTGCGGCGATGACTCCCTGGTGGTCCAGTTCGGCCAACGCAACGACAACGGCCTGTACCTGGCCGGCCCTTCGCTGGCCAATGAACTGGGCCTGGTGGACGGTTCGGTACTGCGCGGCGCCGAGTCCGGGCGCAAGCCACGTCGCACCCGCGTGCTGATTCTGGGGGTGAACGGCTTTATCGGTAACCACCTGTCAGAGCGTCTGCTGCGTGATGACCGTTACGAAGTGTATGGCCTGGATATCGGCTCCGACGCCATCGAGCGCCTGCGCAGCCACCCCAACTTCCATTACGTCGAAGGCGACATCAGCATCCACACCGAGTGGATCGAGTACCACATCAAGAAGTGCGACGTGGTTCTGCCGCTGGTGGCCATTGCCACGCCGATCGAATACACCCGCAACCCACTGCGTGTGTTCGAGCTGGACTTCGAAGAGAACCTCAAGCTGGTGCGCTACTGCGTCAAATACAACAAGCGCGTGATCTTCCCGTCGACGTCCGAAGTGTATGGCATGTGCCAGGACCAGTACTTCGACGAAGACACCTCCAACCTGGTGGTCGGCCCAGTCAACAAGCAGCGCTGGATCTACTCGGTCTCCAAGCAACTGCTGGACCGCGTGATCTGGGCCTACGGCGCCAAGGGCTTGAACTTCACCCTGTTCCGTCCATTCAACTGGATGGGCCCGCGCCTCGACCGCCTGGACTCGGCGCGCATCGGCAGCTCCCGTGCGATCACTCAACTGATCCTCAACCTGGTGGAAGGCACGCCGATCCGCCTGTTCGACGGCGGCGAGCAAAAACGCTGCTTCACCGACATCGCTGACGGCATCGAAGCCCTGGCACGCATCATCGATAACGACAACGATGCCTGCAACGGCCAGATCATCAACATCGGCAACCCGGAAAACGAAGCGAGCATCCGCCAACTGGGCGAAGAACTGCTGCGTCAGTTCGAAGCCCACCCGCTGCGCGGCAACTTCCCGCCGTTCGCCGGTTTCCGCGACGTGGAAAGCAAGGCCTTCTACGGCACCGGGTACCAGGACGTGGCCCACCGCAAGCCAAGCATCGAAAACGCCAAGCGCCTGCTCAACTGGGAGCCGACCGTGGAAATGAGCGAGACCATCGGCAACACGCTGGACTTCTTCCTGCGCGAGGCCATGCTCGAAATCGCGGACAAGCACTGATGAAGGCAGGCTTGCGCATCGACGTCGACACCTACCGCGGCACCCGTGAAGGTGTGCCGCGGCTGCTTGAGACCCTGGATGAAGCTGGGGTCAAAGCGACGTTTTTCTTCAGCGTCGGCCCGGACAACATGGGGCGCCACTTGTGGCGCCTGATCCGCCCGCAGTTCCTGTGGAAGATGCTGCGTTCCAACGCGGCCGGCCTGTATGGCTGGGACATCCTGCTGGCCGGCACCGCCTGGCCAGGTAAACCGATCGGCCGCGACCTGGGGCATCTGATGCGCCAGGCCAAGGCTGCCGGGCACGAAGTCGGCCTGCACGCGTGGGACCACCACGGTTGGCAGGCCAACACCGGACGTTGGAGCGACGCACAACTGATCGAGCAGATCCGACGTGGCGTGGACACCCTCAGCGACATCCTGGGTGACCACGTCGACTGCTCGGCGGCCGCCGGTTGGCGCGCCGATGAGCGCGTGGTGCAAGCCAAGCAAGGTTTCAACTTTCGCTACAACAGCGATTGCCGGGGTACCAGCCTGTTTCGGCCGACATTGGCCGATGGCAGCGCCGGTACGCCACAAATTCCGGTGGACCTGCCGACCTTCGACGAAGTCGTTGGGCCGGTGGTGGCTGCCAAAGACTTCAACGGCTTCATTCTTGACCGATTCAGCGAATCGAAGCTCAACGTCTACACCATCCACGCAGAAGTCGAAGGGATTCTGATGGCCAATGACTTTCGCCAGTTGCTCGCCCAGGCAGGGCATCGCGGCATCCACTTCCACCCCCTGGGCGACTTGCTGCCCACCGATCTCTCCACCCTGCCCCAGCAACAGCTGGTACGCGGCGCCCTCAGCGGCCGCGAAGGCTGGCTCGGCGTACAGCAAGCATGAGCCGGCGTTGGGCGTTGCCCCTGCTTCTGTTGGCGTTTGGCCTGTTCTTCCTGATGCCGCTGGCCACCCACGGCCTGTGGATTCCGGACGAAACCCGCTACGCGCAAATCAGCCAGGAAATGCTGCTGACCGGCAAATGGGCGTCGCCGCACTTTATGGGCATTCGCTACTTTGAGAAGCCGGCCGCCGGTTACTGGATGATCGCGCTGGGCCAGGCGATCTTCGGCCAGAACCTGTTTGGCGTGCGCTTCGCCTCCGCCCTGAGTACCGGCTTGAGCATCTTGCTGGTGTATCTGGTATCGCGCCGGTTGTGGAATGACCCGCAAAAAAGCCTGATCAGCACCGTGCTGTACATGAGCTTTGTCAGTGTCGCGGCGCTGGGCGGGTACGCCAACCTTGACCCGCAGTTCACCTTTTGGGTCAACCTGACCGGCGTGGCCTTGTGGTTTTGCTTTGACTGCGCCACGCGCAACGGCCGTCTGGGCGCCTGGGCGTTGCTGGGGTTTGCCTGCGGCATGGGCTTTATGACCAAGGGCTTTCTCGCGTGGCTGCTGCCCGTGCTGATCGCCCTGCCCTATGCGATCTGGCAGAAGCGCTTTGTCGAGTTACTGGCGTATGGCGTGGTTGCCGTGGTGGTGGCGGTTGTCGTCAGCTTGCCCTGGGCGCTGGCCGTACACCTGCAGGAGCCGGACTATTGGAACTTCTTCTTCTGGCACGAGCATATCCAGCGCTTTGCCGGTGACGATGCCCAGCATGCAGAGCCCTTCTGGTATTACTTGCCGTTGCTGGTGGCGTTCTCGCTGCCCTGGATGGCGCTGCTGCCGTCTACCCTCAAACAGGCCTGGCTGGACAAGCGCAGTGCCAAGGTCGGCTTCGTCTTGCTGTGGCTGCTGATGCCCCTGGCCTTTTTCAGCCTGGCCAAAGGCAAACTGCCGTCCTACATCATGCCGTGCCTGTTGCCCCTGGCGTTGCTGATGGGCTCCACCCTCGCCGACAAGCTGGCCGCCGGCCGTGGTCGTGTCCTGCGTATCAACGGTGGGTTGAACCTGGCGATCGGTGTGCTGGCCCTGCTGGCGTTGACCTGGTTTCAACTCAAAAAGCCGGTCTACGTGCAGGGCCAGGAAACCCTGAGCCTGGTGCTGGTGTTCGCGTTCCTGTTCGGCTGGATCATCGCCAACCTGCTGCAAGCCGCACGGCCGTTGCACCTGTGGGCCGCGCCGGCGCTCGGCAGCTGGCTGATGGTCGCCCTGCTGCCAGCCGCGCTGCCGCACTCGGTGGTCTACAACAAGACCCCGGATCAATTCATCATCGACCATCTGCAGGAACTGCAACCGACCAGAGCATTGCTCAGCAATGACCTTGGCGCAGCGTCGGCCCTGTCCTGGCGCCTGCAACGCCCGGACGTGACCCTTTACAACACGATCGGCGAAGTCAAATACGGCCTCGCCTACCCGGATGCCGGTCACCACAAGGTGGACACCACCCAGGTACAGCAGTGGATGAGCGAGGCGCGCAAGAGAGGCCCGGTTGGCGTGGTGATGCGGGTCAAAGGTGACGACGAAATCGCCGAAGTGGCGTTGCTGCCTACTGACGGGCAGCGCTACGCGCAAGGCAACATCATGATTCTGATCTTCCCGCAGGTCTCACCATGATCACCCTGCTGCTGTTACTGAGCGCGTGCCTGTTGACCTGCATGGGCCAGGTCTCGCAGAAGTTCGCCGTGGAAAGCTGGCGTGACCTGCCCGACGGCTGGGCGCTGAAACTGCGCTCGCCGTGGCTGTGGGCCGCCTTGATCTGCCTGGGCCTGGGCTTGCTGGTATGGCTGCTGGTGTTACAGCGCCTGGAAGTGGGCATCGCCTACCCCATGCTCAGCCTGAACTTCGTGTTGGTCACCTTGGTGGCGCGGTTTGTCTTCCATGAGTCCATCGACCGTCGTCACTGGCTCGGCGTATTGCTGGTCATCGCCGGTGTCGTGCTGCTGGGACGCCAGGTATGAGCCGGGTTCAAGGCTTTGCGCTGGCCTTAAGCAGCGTTGGCTTGGTCAGTGCCGCCCAGTTGGGCATGCGCTGGAGCATGACGCGCTTGCCGCTGCCCCATGAATGGCTCAGCGCTCAGGTTGATTCCGGCGCCCTTGGCGTAGTGCTGCTGGCGATCTTCGCCTACGCCCTGTCGATGCTCTGCTGGCTCGGCGCGCTCAGGCATCTGCCCCTGGGGCGTGCCTATTCGCTGCTGAGCATCAGTTACGCCTTGGTGTACCTGCTGGCCGCCAGCCTGCCAGTGTTCAACGAACATTTTTCGCTTTCTAAGAGCCTCGGGGTGGCGCTTGTCATCCTCGGCGTGCTGATCATCAACTCTCGTCGTGCTAGTGCCACAAGTCCCAGGAATGCCCCATGAAAATCAGTGTATTTGGTAGTGGTTACGTCGGCCTGGTGCAGGCCACCGTTTTGGCCGAAGTCGGTCACGATGTCATCTGCATGGACGTCGATCAGAACAAGGTCAAGCTGCTGCAGCAAGGCCATGTGAGCATCTTCGAGCCAGGGCTGGCCGCCATGGTCAAGGAAAACCTGGAAAGCGGGCGTCTGCATTTCACCTTTGATGAAAAGCTCGCCGTCGAGCACGGTGAGGTGCTGTTTATCGCTGTGGGCACGCCTTCGGACGAGGACGGCTCGGCCGACCTGAAATACGTGCTGTCCGTCGGCGACGCCGTGGCGCGCCACCGCATCGACCCGGTGATCCTGGTGGAGAAATCCACCGTGCCCGTCGGCACCGGCGATACCCTGCGGGCACATATCGAAAAAGCCCTGCGCGTAGCCGGCCGTCACCTGGAATTCGATATCGTCTCCAACCCGGAATTTCTCAAGGAAGGCTCGGCCGTTGCCGACTGTCGCCGTCCGGACCGCATCATCATCGGCTGCGAGCGCGAAGAAGTGCGCGAGGTGATGCGCGACCTCTATGCGCCTTTCAACCGCAACCATGACCGCATCATCTTCATGGACCTGCGCAGCGCCGAACTCACCAAGTATGCCGCCAACTGCATGCTGGCCACCAAGATCAGCTTTATCAACCAGATCGCTGAACTGGCCGAACACCTGGGCGCCGACATCGAAGCCGTGCGCCTGGGCATCGGTGCCGATTCGCGCATCGGTTACCACTTTATCTACCCCGGTTGCGGCTACGGCGGCTCGTGCTTTCCCAAGGACATGCGCGCCTTGATCCACAGCGCCAAGCAGGCCAACTGCTCCAGCGATCTGCTCGAAGCCGTGGAAGCGATCAACCAGCGCCAGAAGAGCAAGTTGTTCGAGCGCATCAACGCGTTCTTCAAGGGCAACCTGCGGGGCAAGACTTTCGCCCTGTGGGGCCTGGCGTTCAAGCCCAATACCGACGACATGCGCGACGCCCCCAGCCGCGTGCTGATGGAAGCCCTGTGGGCCGCCGGCGCTACGGTGCGCGCATTCGACCCGGAAGCCATGCAGGAAACCCAGCGCCTTTACGCCGAGGAAGCACGCCTGATGCTGATGGGCACCCCGGAGTCCACGTTGAATGGCGCTGACGCACTGATCGTCTGCACCGAATGGCAGCAATTCAAAGCGCCGGACTTCGACCTGATTCACCAGCGCCTTAAAACCCCGGTGATCTTCGATGGCCGCAACCTGTACGACGGCGAGCGCCTGGCGCGCAAAGGCTTCCAGTATTTCCCGATGGGCCGTGGCGATTCGTGCCAGTTGCCGATCCCGCAGCAACAGTGGTTGCCGCAGGTCGTGGAAGCCTGATACGTGAACAAGGTCCACACGCCCCTGCCTAGCGCCACGATCCGCCAGCAATCCCTTGCCCTGGGATTGCTGGCCTTGTTGCTTTTCATTGCCGGCAACTGGCACCAGGCGATTATCGGTTTCGACTCGCGCTTCGTGGTGTTTGCACAGGAGATGCTGCGCCATGGGCCGAGCTTTTTCCCCACCACCTATGGCCAGCCCTATGCCGATTACCTGGCCACCTCGACGCTGCTGACCTGGCTGCTCTCGATGCCGCTGGGCCAGGTCACCAGCCTGACGGCCTGGCTGCCGACGGCGATAGCTTCAGCCACTATCGTCATCCTTGTGTATCGCCTGACAGCGCCCTACTCCCAGCGCTGGGGCGTGTTGAGCATTGCCACGCTGTTGCTGAGCAGCACTTTTATCAGCGAAACCCGTGCGGTGTCCCTGGACCAGATGCTCGCTGCCATCACCCTGGCGGTGTTCTACCTGGGTTACGCCCATGATCACTTTGGCGCGGCCAAGCGCCTGCACTGGGTGTACCTGCTGCTGATCGCAGGGTTTGCGATTCGTGGGCCGATCGGCCTGGTTGTGCCGACCGGCGTACTGTGCAGTTATTACCTGATCAATCGCCAGTGGCGCCCGTTATTGAGCGTCGGTCTGCTGGCCCTGGCGTTGTTGATCGCCAGTGTCGGCCTGTTGCTGCTGATGGCCAAGCTCAGTGGCGGCGAGAGCTTCATGCAGGACGTGATCCGCATGCAGTTCCTCGGCCGCATGGACGGCAGCGAAGGCTCCAGTGGCGTGCTGTACTACTTCACCAGCTCGCTGGGCAATTACGCACTCGCCTACCCCATCGCGCTGATGGTGCTGTTGGCTATCGCCCTGGGTGGGCGGCGCACGCCGGACCCGGCCTTGCAACTGGTGCTGTATTGCGCCGCGGCTGGCGTACTGGTGATGCTCGGCCTGTCGATCCCCCAGGCAAAAAAAGCGCGCTATGTGCTGCCGATGCTGCCCATGGCAGCGATCATTGCGGCATACCCCTTCCAGGTGGTTCAGGGGCGAATGTTTGCCTGGCTGCGGGGTTTGATGCTGGGCCTGTGGGCGCTGCTGCCGGTCTTGCTGATCGCCGCGCTGTTGCTCGCCCGCCCCCGCTACCCCGAGCAGTTAAACCAGTTGGGCCTGGTGTTTGGTGTACTTGGACTGCTGCAGGGCCTGGTACTGCTGGCGTTGTTCATGCCTCGGTGGCGCTCGGTTGGTCCCGCATTAGCAGCGGTGCTGGCGGTGTGGGTCACCTATATCCTGGTGGTCGAACCGCTGGAGCGCAGCCTCTACGACACTCGTACCTTTACGCTGCGCGTTCACGAGGAGGTCATGCAGCAGCGGGCGCCGGTGGTTTTGCACGGGCTGGGTAAAGACGCCAAGGCCATCAAGTACATGGTCAACCTCGACTGCGACCACGTGCCCTTGTTCACCCAACAGGCCTCCGACCTGACGCCGCTGCAGGGCCCCGCCTGGCTGGTGATGAGCCAGGCGGACTTCGAGGCATTGAAGGACCCGCGTTTTGCCTCGATTAAGCCGACCCTGACGGGCGAATTCGACAAAAACCCCTATGTACTGCTGCACCTGGTTAAAAGTCCATAACCTGGAGTCCTGGGTACCGAAAACTCCTACGCAGCTATGCGTAAGGGCTGAGGTCATTTCACTTTTCCGTGCGCGAAGCACGACTGTAAACTCGATGGCCGGTGTGGTAAGCAATTACCGCCACGGGCCATGGATAACAACAAGGACGCTACGAACCGCAGCGACCACTGCGGCTCACTTCGCGAGAGGACAATGCCGTGCCAAAAGATGTTTCGCCTGATACTGAAAATCCCCAGGGCCACGATGAAGTGCACATAGGCTATCTCGCGATTCCACCGCTGGATCGCCTGATGACGCTACGCAATGCGCTGGTTGCGCTCAAAGGGCCGTTGGCCAGCGAACCCGGGGTGCAGGAAAACCTGCGCCGGCATGTGTTCAACCAGGAAACCGAGAACCGTGTGCTGGGCAAACGCGACGCACCTATGCCCTGCGCTCTGTGTTCACTGTCATTTGACACTCTTTAAATTCAGTTTTTTTGTATTTAATCCGCATTAATATGCATTGGCGCAGCTTTATCCGCCACGGCACACTGCGCGAGTTCCTCCCCCAAATGCAGGAACCTTCACAAGGCTTTTCCGGGTAACCAGACAAGCCTTTTTTTTGCCTGCCGTTTATGGATGTCCTTTCGATGCTCGCTCGCTGGTTACCCGCTGCTATCAATACCCGCCCAACCGAATGGAGCCGTGCTGCCATTGGCATGGCCCTGGGCACGCTGTTAAGTATCTGGCTCTGCGCGCAGGTGTTCGGCATGGAGGTGGCACTGCACCTGCTCGGCCCGCTGGGCGCTTCTGCCGTGTTGTTGTTCGCGGTGTCATCGGGTGCCCTGGCACAACCCTGGTCGATCATCGGCAGTTACCTGTGCGCAGGCGTCGTCGCCCTGCTGGTGGCGCGGGTCCTCGGGCGCACCCTGGGCGCGGCCTGCCTGGCGGCGGGCATGTCGGTCGTGCTGATGTGCTGGCTGCGATGCTTGCACCCACCGGCCGGAGGGCTGGCCATGACCCTGGTGTTGACCGACCCCGCCTCGGCCGCCCTGGGTTGGTACGAGTTGGGCGCGGTGCTGCTGGGGGCCGGCACCTTGCTCAGTTGCGCACTGGCTTACAACAATGCCACGCGCACTCGCTACCCCAAAGGTGCCGCTGAGACGCCGGCGCCCTTTTTGAACCACCGCAATGCGGCTCGAGATCCCGCCGTGACGGCCGCCGACCTGAAGTTGGCATTGGCCGAGATGGAGCAGTTTTACGACGTGGCCCCCACGGAACTCGAACAGTTGATTCACGCCGCCGAGACCCATGCACGCCGCCGCAGCATCGGTGAAGTGCTGGCAAGCCGGGTGCCTTGAGGCCGCCCCTGCCCCCCTGCATAAATGCAACAACGACCTGCATGATTCCGGGTTGTACTGGGCAAATTTGCACTGCTACGATCGTGAGATGGTTCGTCCGCGAACATCTTGATAAAGAACAATAAAAGCAGGGAGTTATCGATGACAGCTCAGGCTCCATCCGAAGCAAGCCATGCCGAGTCGCCCCAGGAAGAGATTCTGGCCGACGTTCGCAACCATATCGGGCACCTGACCCTCAATCGCCCCGCCGGTCTGAACGCCATCACCCTGAACATGGTCCGTCGCCTGACCCAACAATTGCAGGCGTGGTCGGACGACCCCACGGTGTACGCCGTGGTCCTGCGCGGCGCCGGTGAGAAAGCGTTCTGTGCCGGCGGTGATATTCGCTCGCTGTATGACAGTTTCAAGGCTGGCGACACGCTCCACGAAGACTTCTTTGTCGAGGAATATGCGCTCGACCTCGCCATTCACCATTATCCCAAGCCGGTGCTGGCCCTCATGGACGGGTTTGTCCTGGGCGGCGGCATGGGGCTGGTGCAAGGCGCGGATCTGCGGGTGGTCACCGAACGCAGCCGCCTGGCCATGCCGGAAGTGGCCATCGGTTACTTCCCCGACGTGGGCGGCAGCTACTTTCTGCCGCGCATTCCTGGGGAGCTGGGGATTTACCTGGGCGTGACCGGCGTGCAAATCCGCGCCGCCGACGCGCTGTATTGCGGTTTGGCCGACTGGTACCTCGAGAGCGCCAAACTGACCGATCTGGACCAACGGCTCGATAACCTCAGATGGCACGGCTCCCCGCTCAAAGACCTGCAAAGCATGCTCGCCAAGATTGGCGTACAGCAATTGCCCGAACCGCCGCTGGCCGCCTTGCGTCCGGCGATCGACCACTTCTTCGCCCTGCCGGATATCCCGAGCATCGTCGAGCAGTTGCAGGCGGTCACCGTGGCCGACAGCCATGAATGGGCGCTTAACACCGCCCACCTGATGCAGACCCGCTCGCCCCTGGCCATGGCCGTCACCCTGCACATGCTGCGGCGTGGTCGTCGCCTGCCGTTGGAGCAGTGTTTTGCTCTTGAGCTGCACCTGGATCGTCAATGGTTCGAACGCGGCGACCTGATCGAAGGCGTGCGTGCGCTGATCATCGACAAAGACAAAAGCCCCCGCTGGAACCCGCCCACCCTGCACGGGTTGGCAGTCGCCCATGTGGAAAGCTTCTTCCAGAACTTCGCGCAGGTTGTGAGATAAGTCATGCAAGATATTGAATATACTGAAGAACAAGTGATGATTCGCGACATGGCGCGCGACTTCGCCCGCGGTGAAATCGCCCCTTACGCCCAGGCCTGGGAAAAAGCCGGTTGGATCGACGACGCCCTGGTGGCGAAGATGGGCGAACTGGGGCTGCTGGGCATGGTGGTACCGGAAGAATGGGGCGGGACCTATGTTGATTACGTCGCCTACGCCCTGGCGGTGGAAGAGATATCTGCCGGTGACGGCGCCACGGGTGCGCTGATGAGTATCCATAATTCAGTGGGTTGCGGGCCAATCCTCAACTACGGCACAACAGAACAGAAGCAAACCTGGCTGGCGGACCTTGCCAGTGGCCAGGCAATCGGCTGCTTCTGCCTCACCGAGCCCCAGGCCGGTTCCGAAGCCCACAACCTGCGCACCCGTGCAGAGCTGCGGGACGGCCAGTGGGTGATCAATGGCGCCAAGCAATTTGTCAGCAACGGCAAGCGTGCCAAGCTCGCGATTGTATTTGCGGTGACCGATCCGGATCTGGGCAAGAAAGGCATTTCCGCGTTCCTCGTACCCACCCAAACCCCAGGTTTTGTGGTGGACCGTACTGAACACAAAATGGGCATTCGCGCCTCAGACACCTGCGCCGTCACCCTTAACCAGTGCACGGTTCCCGAAGCCAACCTGTTGGGCGAGCGCGGCAAAGGCCTGGCAATTGCGCTGTCCAATCTCGAAGGCGGCCGCATTGGCATTGCCGCCCAAGCCCTGGGTATCGCCCGTGCGGCGTTTGAAGCGGCGCTGGCCTACGCCCGTGACCGTGTGCAATTCGACAAGGCGATCATCGAGCATCAAAGCGTGGCCAACCTGCTGGCGGACATGCAAACCCGCTTGAACGCCGCCCGCTTACTGATCCTCCACGCAGCGCGCCTGCGCAGTGCCGGCAAGCCGTGTCTGTCGGAGGCATCCCAAGCCAAGCTGTTCGCCTCGGAGATGGCCGAGAAGGTCTGCTCCCAAGCCATGCAGATTCATGGCGGGTATGGGTACCTGGAAGATTATCCGGTGGAGCGTTACTACCGGGATGCGCGGATCACGCAGATCTACGAAGGCACCAGCGAGATTCAGCGAATGGTGATTGCCCGCGAACTGAAAAACTACCAACTCTGACCGCCCCCCACAAACAACTGTGGGAGCGCATTGGCTCCCACAGTTGGTCGGCGGTATCAGTAAGCCGGTTTACCGGTCTTTGAACGCCGGCGCACGCTTGGCCACGAACGCGGCCATGCCTTCTTTCTGATCCTGCGTCGCAAACGCGGCATGGAACACCCGGCGCTCAAAGCGCACGCCTTCAGACAGGCTCACTTCAAAGGCACGGTTAACGCTTTCCTTGACCATCATGCTGATCGGCACCGATTTGCCGGCGATCAGACTGGCGACCTTCAGTGCTTCTTCCAACAGCTCATCGGCCGGCACGATACGCGCGACGATGCCACAGCGCTCGGCTTCAACCGCATCGATAAACCGCCCGGTCAGGCACATTTCCATGGCCTTGGCCTTGCCCACCGCACGGGTTAAACGCTGGGTACCGCCCATCCCGGGCAATACGCCGAGGTTGATTTCCGGCTGGCCGAACTTGGCCCCGTCGCCGGCCAGGATAAAGTCGCACATCAACGCCAGTTCGCAGCCGCCACCCAAGGCAAACCCGTTCACTGCGGCAATGATCGGCTTGCGGCGGTTGGCCACGCGGTCGCTGTCGCTGAACAGGTCGTCAAGGTAGATCTGCGGGTAGGTCAGTTCGGCCATTTCCTTGATGTCGGCGCCGGCGGCAAAGGCTTTCTTCGAGCCGGTCAGCACGATACAGCCGATCTGCGGATTGGCTTCCAGGTCGTCCAGCGCCTGGTTCAGCTCGCTGACCAGTTGCGCGTTCAAGGCATTGAGGGCTTGCGGACGATTCAGGGTAATCAACCCAACACGGTCCTGGACTTCGAGCAAGATGGTTTCATAACTCATGTATCGGCTCCTTATAGATTGCGTGAGATGACCATGCGCTGAATATCGCTGGTGCCTTCGTAAATCTGGCAGACCCGCACATCGCGATAGATCCGCTCCAGGGGAAAGTCGCTCAGATAACCGTAACCACCCAAGGTTTGCAAGGCGGCCGAACAGACTTTCTCGGCCATTTCCGAGGCGAACAGCTTGGCCATGGACGCTTCAACCAGCGCGGGCTTGCCGCTGTCGCGCAGGGCGGCGGCGTAGTGCACCATCTGGCGGGCCACGGCGATTTGCGTGGCCATATCGGCCAAACGAAATGCGACCGCCTGATGCTCCACCAGCGCCTTGCCGAAGGTTTCGCGCTCGCGGGCATAGTCGCGCGCGGCTTCAAAGGCAGCGCGCGCCATGCCCACCGCTTGCGAGGCGATACCCACACGGCCGCCTTCGAGGTTGGCCAGGGCGATCTTGTACCCTTCACCCTCTTCGCCCAAACGATTGGCCACCGGGACTTTCACGTCTTCAAACAGGATCTGGCAGGTATCCGAGGCGTGCTGGCCGAGCTTGTCCTCGACCCGCGCCACGCTGTAGCCCGGTGAGTCGGTGGGCACGATAAACGCGCTGATCCCGCGTTTGCCCGCGGCCGGGTCGGTAACGGCAAACACAATCACGACCCCGGCGTTTTGCCCGGAAGTGATGAACTGTTTGCAGCCGTTCAGCACATAGTGGTCGCCATCCAGGCGCGCACGGGTTTTCAGGCTGCTGGCATCGGAACCGGCCTGGGGCTCGGTCAGCGCAAAGGCGCCGAGCATGGCGCCGCTGGCCAGGGGTGTGAGGAATTGGGCTTTCTGTTGCTCATTACCGAAGGTCAGGATCGGCACGCACCCCACCGAATTGTGCACGCTCATGATGGTCGAGCAGGCGCCATCACCGGCGGCAATCTCTTCCAGCGCCATGGCGTAGGCCAGGTAACCCGTGTCGCAGCCGCCCCACTGCTCCGGCACCAGCATGCCGAAAAAGCCCAGCTCAGCCATTTCGCCGATGGCCTCCCTGGGGAAACGGTGCTCGCGGTCCCACTCTGCCGCGAAGGGTTTCAGGCGCTCTTGGGCAAATTGCCGGGCGGCGTCGCTGATCTGCAGTTGTTCGTCATTTGGCAGCATGGTCGACAGTCCTTAATACACGCATTCAACGGCCATGGCCGTGGCTTCACCGCCGCCGATGCAGATGGCGGCGACCCCGCGCTGGAGGCCTTTCTGGCGTAACGCCGAGAGCAGCGTCACCAGGATCCTCGCGCCCGAGGCGCCAATCGGATGGCCCAAAGCGCAGGCTCCGCCGTGCACATTGACCTTGGCATGGGGGATCTCGAGCTTGCCCATGGTCACCAGACTGACCACGGCAAAGGCTTCGTTGATCTCGAACAGGTCGACGTCGGCCAGGTTCCAGCCGGTTTTGCTCATCAGCTTGCGAATGGCACCCACCGGTGCCACAGGGAACAGACCCGGCTCGTCGGCAAACGCCGCATGCCCGTGGATGATCGCCAACGGCTTGAGTCCTCGCTTAAGCGCCTCGGATTCGCGCATCAGCAGCAACGCGGCCGCACCGTCGGAAATCGAACTGGAGTTGGCCGCCGTCACCGTACCGCCTTCACGGAACGCCGGTTTCAGGCTGGGAATCTTGTCCAGCCGGGCCTTGGGCGGTTGCTCATCGTGCAGGACGGTTATCTGCTCTTTGCCCACCGTGACCTGCACCGGGACGATCTCGGCGGCAAAGTGACCATGGGTGATCGCCTCCTGGGCACGGGTCAGGGAAGTGATGGCGAACGCGTCCTGGGCCTCACGGGTAAAGCCGTTATGCGAGGCGCAGTCTTCGGCGAAGGTGCCCATCAGGCGGCCTTTGTCGTAGGCATCTTCCAGGCCGTCGAGGAACATATGGTCGAGCACGCGACCGTGGCCCATGCGGTAACCGCCACGGGCGCGATCCAGCAGGTACGGTGCGTTGGACATGCTCTCCATACCGCCGGCGATCACCACATCGACGCTGCCGGCCAGCAGTGAATCATGGGCCAGGATTGCGGCCTCCATGCCCGAGCCGCACATTTTGTTGAGCGTGGTGCAACGGGTCGACTTGTCCAGGCCGGCACCCAACGCCGCTTGCCGGGCGGGCGCCTGGCCCAGGCCGGCGGGCAGTACGCAACCGAACAGCACTTCATCCACGGCGTCGGGGGCGATACCGGCACGCTCGAGCGCGCCACGAATCGCGGCAGCGCCCAATTGCGGCGCGGTCAAACTTTTAAGGTCGCCCTGGAAACCGCCCATGGGCGTGCGCACGGCGCTGACGATAACGATGGGATCGTTCATGGGTAATGCTCCTTACTTGGCCGCCATGCGCAAGGCGCCGTCGAGACGGATCACCTCGCCGTTAAGCATGCTGTTTTCAATGATATGCCGCACCAGCGCGGCATATTCGGCCGGCTTGCCCAGGCGTGGCGGGAACGGCACACCGGCGGCGAGCGAATCGCGCACCTGCGGGGTCATGCCGGCCATCATCGGGGTTTCGAAGATACCAGGGGCGATGGTCATCACCCGAATACCGAAGCGCGCCAGCTCACGCGCGGCCGGTAGGGTCAGGCTGGCGATCGCGCCTTTGGACGCGGCATACGCCGCTTGGCCGATCTGACCGTCAAATGCCGCCACCGAAGCGGTGTTGATGATCACACCCCGCTCGCCATCGGCATTCGCTTCGGTTTCGGCAATGGCCGCAGCCGCCAGGCGCAACAGGTTGAAGCTGCCGATCAGGTTGACGTTGATCACCTGGGCAAAACTCGCCAGCCCGTGGGGGCCGCTCTTGCCGAGGATTTTCTCGCCACGGACCACGCCTGCGCAGTTGACCAGCCCATGCAGGCCGCCAAACGCCGCAACAGTGGCGTGCACCGCCGCTTCAGCGGCCGCCTCCTGGCTGATATCCGCGACTGCACTGCGCGCGTTATCACCGAGCTGCCGAGCCTTGGCCGCCACCGCATCGGCGTTCAGGTCCACCAGCATGACCTTGGCACCCGCGGCGATCAGCATCTCAGCGGTGGCCGCACCGAGGCCCGATGCTGCGCCGCTGACTAGAAAAAACTTGTTTTCAATCTGCATGATTGTTTCCTTGAACGATGGAGCCCGTTACGGGCGTATGGGCGAAATAGTCGCTTCAGCGCCGTGCAGCAGCAATGGTCAAACCTTTCAACATGGCTGACTGCTTTGGCCAATTCCATCGGTAAAACCCAGCTATTCAAACCCCCGAGAGCCTGGCCGCCCTGGGCTAAAACAGCCTCCCAGCTGCCATGGCGCCGGTGGAGTGCGGGCTCGCGTGATGCGGGTTTGACACCTGCCGTGGTCTGACAGAAGCTGACGGCTTTGCAACCGCTACCCCAGCTTTCGGACGCCTGCATGTCAAAGTCACGCCGTTACGCCATCGTCGGCCTGTGCGCGCTGTTTTTTATTGTGCTGATCACTTGGTATTTTTCCCGCGCAACCCCGGCGGCGGTGCCTCCCGCCATCGCCCATGGTTACGCCAAAGCCTTGAAGCAGGCGCGCAATGGCGAGCCTGGCGCCGCCCGCGTGCTGTATCAGCAATTGGGACGGCCGGACCTGTCCGAGGAACGCCGCGCCGCCTTACACGCCGAGTTGCCCAACTACCCCAGTCCTCAAGCGTTGAAGCTCGCCGACAAAGACCTCAGCAGCGAATCGCCAAGGGTGCGCGAAGCGGCGATCCACAGCATTGTCGGGCTGGTGCCCAGTGGCCAGCGCACCCTGCTGCTCGGCCCGGTGCTCGATGACCCCGAGCAAAACGTGCGGTTTGCGGCGGCCAATGCGTTGCTGGGCCTGTCGCCCGACACCCTGGGCCTGTACTTCGGGCCGTTACAGCAGGTGCTGGATGAATTCGTGAAATACCTCAAGGCCCAGCCCGAAACCGCCGAAGGCTGGATTCAACTGGCACGTCTGTACATCCACAGCGCCCTGCTGCCGGATGCGCAAAAGGCGCTTGAGCAGGCCATGCGCCTGGAGCCTGACAACCTGCAGGCGGGCGTCGCGCAAATCGAATTGCTGGACAAGCAAGGCAAGTCTGAAGAGTCCCGCCAATTGCTGGCGCGCCAGTTGGCTGCGCATCCCGAATCGGCCTACCTGCAACACGCCCTGGGCATGTGGCTGCTGCACCATGGCGAGCGGCCCTATGCCTTGCTCGGCCTGTCCAAGGCGGTGGAACTGGAGCCGGACAATCAGGATTACCGCTATGACCTGGCCACCACCCTGCACGACCAGCAGGAGCTGGAAGCGGCGCAGCGCCAGTTGGAAGAAATCGTCCAGCGCCACCCCGCCAATCGCAAGGCCAGGGTGCTGCTGGTCAATTACTGGAAAGAAAGCGGCCAACTGCAAAACGTCCAGGTTTTACTCGCGCAGCTTGAACAGCAAAACCCGGATGACCCCGCCCTGCAGCAGGGTCTATAGGCACGCCGGCGCATCAAATTGATCAATCGGTTGAACCGCTACAACGCCCAACGGTCAAGTAAACATGGCATGCCGTGACAGGCATGCCCCTCTACTTGTACCTGAATCGAGGGCACTACTTGTCTACATCCACAGCACTGCTCAGTGAAAAGGCGGCTACCGGCGTCGAAGGTCTTGATGACATTCTTTGCGGCGGGCTATCGCGTAGCCACCTGTTCCTGCTTGAAGGCGAACCTGGAACAGGCAAGACCACCGTGGCGCTGCACTTCCTCCAGGCCGGAGCGAAGGACGGCGAGCGGTCCCTGTACATCACCTTGTCAGAAACCGAGCGCGAGCTGCGCCAGGGTGCGAAATCCCATGGCTGGGACTTGGATGACAACATCCATATCTTCGAGTTGACCCCGCCCGAAAGCCTGCTCAACGCCGAGCACCAGCAAAGCCTGCTGTACTCCTCGGACCTTGAGCTGGGTGAGGCCACACGGCAGATCTTCGAGGTGGTTGAGCGGGTCAAACCGACCCGCGTGGTGATCGACAGCCTTTCGGAAATCCGCCTGCTCGCGCAAAGCTCTTTGCGCTACCGCCGGCAGATCCTGGCGATCAAACACTACTTCGTACGCTACGACGCGACCGTCCTGCTGCTGGACGACCTGACCACCGAATCCCTGGATAAAACCGTACACAGCGTGGCCCACGGTGTGATCCGCCTGGAAGAGTTGACGCCTAACTACGGCGCCGAGCGCCGCCGTGTCCGGATCGTCAAGTACCGCGGCCAGAAGTATCGCGGCGGCTTTCATGACTTCACCATCATGCAGGGCGGCATCCACGTATTCCCGCGCCTCGTGGCGGCAGAACATCGCGGTGGCTACGTACGGCAAACCTTGAGCAGCGGCATCCCGGAAATGGACGCGCTGATGGGCGGTGGCGTAGAGACCGGCTCCAGCAGCCTGATTCTCGGCCCGGCCGGTACCGGCAAGTCGCTGATCTCGATGATTTTTGCCGCCGCCGCTGTGGCGCGCGGCGAAAAGGCCGCGCTGTTCATCTTCGATGAAGAGCTGGGGCTGTTGTTCGAACGCATGCGCAACATGGGCATCGACCTCCAAGCCCTGCAAGCCACCGGCAACCTGATGATCGAACAAGTCGACGCCGCCGAGTTGACCCCGGGAGAGTTCTCCCACCGGGTGCGCCGGTGCGTCGATGAGCACGGGATCAAAACCGTGGTCATCGACAGCATCAACGGCTACCAGGCGGCGATGCCGGAAGAGAACGCATTGATCCTGCATATGCATGAGCTGCTGCTGTACCTTAACCGTCGCGGCGCGGCCACCTTCATGACCGTTGCACAGCACGGCCTGGTCGGCGACATGCAGACGCCGGTCGACATCACCTACTTGGCGGACACCGTGATTCTGTTGCGTTACTTCGAAGCATTGGGCAAGGTTCGCCGCGCCATTTCGATTATCAAGAAACGCACCGGCACCCACGAGGCGACGATTCGCGAATACCGAATCGGCAACACCGGCCTGACCGTCGGCGAACCCCTGGATAATTTCCAGGGTGTATTGCGCGGCATCCCCATCTACATGGGTGCCGGCTCCCCTCTGCTCAAGGAAGAGGGATAGTGCCCACACTACCTGGCGCCTCCGAACGCGCGATCATCCTGGCGCCGGTGGGTCGCGACAGCACGCTGGCCCTGATGATGCTCAATGAGGCGGGCTACAGCGGCGTCGTCGCCACGCACCTGCCGATGTTGTGCGAGGCGCTGGAAGAAGGCGCCGGCCTGCTCATCATCGCCGCTGAAGCCTTGCGCGGTGTCGATCTGGAGCCCTTGCTTGAGTACCTGCACCAGCAGCCGGCGTGGTCGGACATGCCCATCGTGCTGCTGACCCATCATGGCGGCAGCGAGCAAAATGGCTCATCGCACCTCAGCGGTCTGCTGGGCAACGTGACCTTCCTGGAGCGGCCGTTCCATCCGGTCACGTTGATCAGCCTGGTCAGCGCCGCCCTGCGCGGTCGGCGCCGGCAATATGAGGCCCGCGACCGCTTGATCGAACTAAGCCAGAGCGAGTCGCGCCTGCACCGCACCCTGGAAACCCTCGAACAGCAAGTCGAGGAGCGCACCGCACAACTGCGCAACAACGAAGAAGCCCTGCGCCAGTCGCAGAAAATGGAAGCCGTCGGCCAATTGACCGGCGGCATTGCCCACGATTTCAACAATATGCTCACCGGGATCATCGGCAGCCTTGAGCTGCTGCGAAGGCGCGTATCCCGTGGCAAGCTGGACGACCTCGACAGTCTGATCGACCTGGGGGTCACGTCCGCCAACCGCGCGGCCGGCCTGACGCACCGCCTGTTGGCGTTTTCCCGCCGCCAGTCGCTGGACCCCAAGCCGGTCAATATCAATCAGTTGGTCAGTTCCATGGGCGAACTGTTACAGCGCAGCATCAACGAAAGCATCACCCTGGACATGCGCCTGGCCGAGCAGCTTTGGACCGCCGAAGTCGACCCCAATCAACTGGAAAGCGCCCTGCTCAACCTGGTGCTCAATGCCCGTGATGCAATGCCCAGCGGCGGCAAGCTGGTGGTGGAAACCACCAATCGTCATTTGGACAGCGTCTTTACTGCCGCCTACGGCACACTCAGCCCCGGTGACTACGTAGAGCTGAGCGTCAGCGACAATGGCTGCGGCATTCCGGAAGGCATTATTGGTCGGGTATTCGACCCGTTCTTCACCACCAAGCCTATCGGCCAGGGCACAGGCCTTGGGTTATCGATGATCTATGGGTTCGCCCGCCAGTCCCACGGCCACGTCACCATTCACAGCGAAGTGGGACGGGGCACTACCGTGAGCCTGTTCCTGCCGCGCTTTGTCGGCGAAATGATCGCTCCAGAGCCGATCGACCCCGCGTTGCTGCCGTTTGCCAACGCCGGAGAGACCGTGCTGATCGTCGAAGACGATCCGGCCGTACGCGTGCTGGTCAGCGCAGTGCTCAAGGAGTTGGGTTATGGATTTGTGGAGGCGCAAGATGCCGACAGCGCCCTGCCGATCATCGAATCGGAGCAGCGCATTGACCTGCTGATCAGCGATGTTGGCCTGCCTGGCATGAACGGCCGGCAGATGGCGGAAATCGGCCGGCAATTTCGACCGCAGCTCAAAGTACTGTTCATCACCGGGTATGCCGAACATGCTGCGGTGCGCGGTGGTTTTCTCGACCCGGGCATGCAACTGATCACCAAGCCGTTCACGTTTGATCTGTTGACGGCAAAAGTACGTGAAATGATTCAAAGCTAGGGCTGCGACGCAGCCCTGAGAGGGTTCAGGCCAATAAACGCTGGATATGCTCTTGCAGGGTATCCAGGTCAAACGGCTTGGCCAGGATCGGCGCGTTGCGCGTGATCGGGCTGTTGCAGTCGAGGATTTCCTGCGGGTAACCGCTGATAAAGATGACCTTCAATTCCGGACGCAACTTGATCGCAGGCTCGGCAATCTGCACACCGGAAATACCGCCGGGCAGACGGTAGTCCGTCACCATCAGGTCCAGGTGCGGCTTGGTCGCCAGAATCTCGAAGGCCTGCTCCCCATCCATCGCCTTCAACACGCGATAACCCAAGCCTGCCAGGTATTCACCCAACACAAACATGATGGATTCGTCGTCTTCGACGATCAGTACGACATCTTGTGCATCTTCACTCATGGGAAGCCTTTGTCCGGTCAATTGCTGCATGTACGACCATGGGGTCACGTAGAGGTTGCGTCGAAGTGACGATTGATTTCACGCCGCAGGTTCAAGGGGCAGGCACACCCGAAACAGCGCGCCCTCACCGATCCGGCTTTCAACTTCAATCGTGCCGCCATGGGCCGTGACGATCTGCTCGGAAATAAACAGCCCAAGGCCCAACCCCGCCGCCACCTGGCTGGCTGACACGCGCTCAAACTGCTGGAAAATGCGCTTCTGGTTCTCTTCACTGATCCCAATGCCGCGGTCGCGCACTTCCACCCGCGCTTCACCGTGCTCGGCATACACGCGCACATCCACCGGGCTCTTGGCCCCATAGCGCAGGGCGTTGGTCAGCAGATTGGTGACCACTTGCTCAATACGGAACTCGTCCCAGTTGCCTTCCACCGGCCCTTCGGCCTGCAACTGCATCGAAGAACCAGCGGCGGCCACCTGCGGCGCGAAGTTCTGCACCAGGTTGCGCACCAATTGCGCCAGATCGAAGCGCGCCGGGCGGATCGACAATTTGCCGGTACGAATGCGCGACACGTCGAGCATGTCTTCGATCAGGCGGATCAGGCTCTGGATCTGCCGTTCATCGCGGTCGACCATGGCGTGCATCTTGTCCAGAGTAAACGCCGCGGCGTTGTCTCGGGCCAGGTGCATCTTGCGCAGCTGGGTTTCGAGAATCAAACCGTTGAGCGGCGTACGCACTTCATGGGCGACGATCGACATAAAGTCGTCACGCATGCGCACCGCCTGCTCCAGCTCGGCCTGGGTGGCCTGCAGCCGCGTAAGCAGCAGCTCCTGCTCACGGCGACTGCGCTCCAAGGCTTCGAGCTGCAGCTTCATCGCCTTGCTCTGACGGTACAGGTCGACGAACACGTTGACCTTGCTCTTCACCGCGTGGATATCCAGCGGCTTGTGCAAAAAGTCCACGGCGCCGCTTTCATAGCCCTTGAACGCGTAGTTGAGTTCGCGGCCCGCGGCGCTGACGAACACAATCGGGATGTTCTTGGTTTTTTCGGTGCCGCGCATCAGTTCAGCCAGCTCGAAGCCGTTCATGCCGGGCATCTGCACGTCGAGGATCGCCATGGCGAACTCGTGTTCCAGCAACAGGGACAAGGCCTCGTCGGCGCTCAATGCCTTGTAGACCTGACGGTCCTCGCGCTTGATCAGCGCTTCGAGGGCCAGCAGGTTTTCCGGCAGATCGTCGACGATCAGCAGCTTGGCCTGGACAGTACTTAACATGGGGAGGATTCCAGCAAAGCCAGCAACGAGCCAATCTGGCTCAGAGTCATAATGTGGTCAGGTGTATGCAGCGCCAGCGCCGCCAGAGGCATCACGGCGATACGTGCTTCATTGGGGTCTTGCACAACGGTGGTGCCGCCACTCTGTTGCACATGGACCAGCCCACGTGCGCCGTCCTGGTTGGCGCCAGTCAGCAATATCGCCAGCAGGCCTTGGCCGTAGGCGTCAGCCGCCGATGCAAACAGGTAATCGATAGCAGGCCGGGAATGATGCACTCGCTCCTCCTGGCTCAGGGACAGGCTGCGGTCGTGCTCCACCGACAGGTGATAACCGGGCCCGGCAAAATACAAGGTGCCCGCCTCGATGACTTCCTTGTCCCGTGCCTCACGGACCGGGATGCGCAGGCGCCGCGCAAAGACTTCGGCCAGTTGACTGCGGCGCTCATCCGGCAGGTGCAGCACGGCGATGATCGGCAGGCCGAAACCGGTCGGCAGCTCACCAAAAATACTCAGCAACGCCTCCACACCGCCGGCGGAGGCGCCGACGACGATGGCTTCAATCCCGCGAATCGGGCTGGCAACTGCGTCGTTCATGATTTGCGGTAGATCCGTTCCTGCTTGACCAAGGGCTCGAACTGCGTGCTGTAAGCGGAAAAATCCAGGGTTTCCTTGCTGCCCAGCACCAGAAAGCCGCGATGGCACAACGACTCGTGAAACAATCCAAACGCGCGATCTTGCAATTTTTTATTGAAATAAATCAATACGTTACGACATGAAATTAACTGAGTTTCTGAGAAGACGCTGTCGGTTGCCAGGCTGTGGTCGGCGAAGGTCACGTTCTCGCGCAGTGTCTTGTCGAAGATTGCGTAATCGTAGGCCGCCGTGTAGTAGTCGGCAAATGAACGTTGCCCGCCGGCCTGCTGATAGTTGGCAGTGTAGGCGCGTACGTTCTCCAGGGAGAAGATCCCCTGCTTGGCTTTGTCCAGGGAGGCGGGATTGATGTCGGTGGCGTAGATGATGGTGCGATCGAGCAGGCCCTCTTCGCGCAGCAGGATCGCCATGGAATAGACCTCCTCCCCCGTGCTGCACCCGGCAATCCAGATTTTGATCGAGGGGTAGGTCTTGAGCAGCGGCACCACTTCCTGGCGAATCGCGAGGAAGTGCGACGGATCGCGAAACATCTCGCTCACCGGGATCGTCAAAAACTGCAGCAACTGCATGAACGCCGCCGGGTCATGCAGCACCCGTTCCTGCAACGCCGAGATAGTCGCGCACTCGAACTGACGCAAGGCATGGGCCACGCGGCGCTTGACCGACGCGCCGGAATAGTCGCGAAAGTCATAGCTGTACTTGAGGTAAATCGCCTCAATCAGCAGGCGCAGCTCAATGTCGCTGCTTTTTTCCAAAAAACGTTGCTCCACTTAAATGCGTTCCATCTTGGGTAGCCATACGCGAATCAACGAGAACAGACGGTCCAGATCGATGGGCTTGGCCAGGTAATCGTTGGAACCGGCCGCAAGGCAGCGCTCCTGATCGTCTTTCATCGCCTTGGCCGTCACGGCAATGATCGGCAGTTTCTTCCAGCGTTGCTCCTGGCGGATCAACGCCGTGGCTTCGTAACCGTCCATCTCCGGCATCATCACGTCCATCAGCACCAGGTCGATGTCTTCGACTTCATTGAGCCGCTCGATGGCTTCGCGGCCGTTACGCCCGATCACCACCACCGCGCCTTTTTGCTCCAGAGCGCTGGTCAGGGCGAAGATATTGCGCACATCGTCGTCTACCAGCAGGATTTTGCGCCCCTCAAAGACCTTGTCGCGGCTGCGGGCGGTCTTGAGCATCTTCTGGCGTTCATGGGACAACTGGGATTCGACTTTGTGCAGAAACAGTGTGACCTCGTCCAGCAGACGCTCCGGCGAGCGCGCGCCTTTAATGATGATCGAGCGCGAGTACTTGCGCAGCTCGGCCTCTTCGTCGCGCGTCAGGTTGCGTCCGGTGTAGACGATCACCGGCGGGAACGAGCAGATATCCTCGGTGGCCATGCGCTTGAGCAGCTCGTTGCCGAGCATGTCCGGCAGTTTGAGGTCGATGATCATGCAGTCGTAGACGTTGGTGCGTAGCAGTTCGAGGGCTTCCTGGGCGAAGCCGACGGCGGTGATCTCGATGTCATCGTCGCCGATCAGGCGGGCAATGCTGTCGCGCTGCAGGTCGTCATCTTCCACCAGCAGCACGCGCTTGACCTTCTGGGTCAGCTTGGCTTCCAGGCGGGCGAACACGTCCTTGAGCTCTTCGCGGGTGGTGGGTTTGACCGCATAGCCGATGGCACCCATGTGCATGGCCGCTTCGACGCGGTCTTCCACGGAAATCACGTGCACGGGGATATGGCGGGTACCGGCGTGCTCCTTCAGGCGCTGCAGCACGGTCAAGCCGGAATGGTCCGGCAGGCGCATGTCCAGCAGGATCGCATCGGGAATGTATTCCTCGGCCAGCTTGTAGCCCTCGTCCGCACCGTGGGCCACCAGGCAGTGGTAGCCCAGTTCATGGGCCAGGTCGAACAGGATGCGTGCGAAATTCGGCTCGTCTTCCACCACCAGAATGCAACGGGTGGTGAATGGCGCCTTGTCGCGATCATCGGCGAAACGCGGGATGAGGTTCGCGTCGGCCACCGGCAGCGGTGAAATGGCGACGGGTTTCGGGGCTGGTGCCACAACGGCTTGGCGCGGCTGCTCGATGGGCGGCGCGTCTTCCTCGCGCTCCACGTATTGCTCGGGTAACACGAGGGTAAACGTACTGCCTTTGCCTGGCTCACTGCTCACACTGATATAGCCGCCGAGCAGCGCGGCCAGGTCGCGGGAAATCGACAGGCCCAGCCCGGTACCGCCGTAACGACGGTTGGTGGTGCCATCGGCCTGACGGAAGGCCTCGAAGATGCTCTCCTGCTGATCGGGAGCAATACCGATCCCGGAGTCGCGCACGGTGAACGCAATGCCCTCACCCGGCGCGCGTGACACGGACAGGCTGACTTCGCCCTTTTCGGTGAATTTGATCGCGTTGGACAGCAGGTTCTTGAGGATCTGCTCCAGGCGCTGGCGGTCGGTAAACAGCATGCCCGGCGCGCCGGCCTGCACCTCGACCTGGAAGCCCAGCTTGCGATCGGCGGCCAACGGCTCGAACATCCCGCGCAGCCCCTCAACCAGACGCGTCACGCTGGAGGTTTCCGGACGCACCTCCAGCTTGCCGGCTTCCACCTTGGAAATATCCAGGATGTCATTGATCAGGTTCAGCAGGTCATTGCCGGCCGAATAGATCGACTCGGCGAACTTGACCTGTTCGGTGCTGAGGTTGTCCTGGGGATTTTCCGCCAGCAGCTTGGCCAGGATCAGCGAACTGTTGAGCGGCGTGCGCAGCTCATGGGACATGTTGGCGAGGAATTCGGACTTGTATTTGCTGGAGCGCTGCAATTCATCCGCGCGGTCCTCCAGCTCCAGTTGCGCCTGGTTGAGCTCGACATTCTTGCGGTCCATGGCATCGCGTTGCTCCGACAGGGTCTGGGCCTGCTCGGCAAGCTGCTCGTTGGTCTGCTCCAGTTCCGCTTGCTGGGTTTCCAGGTGGGCTTGGGATTCCTTGAGGATGCGCGATTGCTCTTCGAGCTCTTCGTTGGCGGTCTTGAGCTCTTCTTGCTGGACCTGCAGCTCCTCATTGAGTTGCTGGGTCTCCGCCAGCACTTCTTGAAGCCGCTGGCGATAACGCGCCGCTTCGATGGAGGTGCCGATATTGCCGGCGATCAGCTCCAACAGTTCCACGTCACGCTCCAGAAGAGGACGCAGGAAACCCAGTTCGATCACCCCATTGACGCGGTCATCATCGCTGGTCGGCACTACCAGCACGCTACGGGGCGTGCCTTCGCCCAGGCCCGAACTGACCTTGAAGTAGTCCACCGGCACATCGTCCAGGCGGATCAGACGATCCAGTTGGGCGGCCTGACCGACGATCCCTTCGTCGCTATAGATAGCTTGTTCCAGTTGCTCCTGATCGCGGGAGAAGCCATAGGTGGCCACGCGCCGCAAGCCGCCGTGTTCTTCGCGCACATACAGCGCCGCAACGGCCGAGCCCATGTACTGGGCAAAAAATTGCAGGATATTGCGACCCAACATGTTCAGGGTCAGTTGGCCGAGCACTTGTTCGGCCAATTCGGTCTGGCCGTTGCGCAGCCAGGCTTGCTGTTCAAGGCGTCGCGCGATCTTCTGTTGTGACGCGAGGTTTGCGCTGTAACTGTCTGAAAGTGCTACAAGATTTTTTCTGCCGATATACGCCAGGAAGCCGCTCAAGCCGAGTACGAACACCAGATAAAGGATGACGCTGATGATCGTCGTGCGGGTGACGTCCTGGTTGCGCGTGATGCGAAACTGCTGCTCCATCGCCACGGCATCTTCATATTCCTTGCGGATCTCGTCGGTCAGGCGCTTGCCGCGCCCGGCCTTGACCGCACCTCGGAAATCGCCGCTCTGACGCTGCATGTCAATCATCGACTGAGCGTACTTGTTCCACTCCAGTTGCAGGGCTTCCAGGCGTTTGAGGCGGTCCACTTGCTGTGGGTTATCCGCCACCAGGCCCTGCAAATTGCGCAGGTCGGCCATGATGCGTGGCTTGGCCACTTCGTAGGGGTCGAGGAAATGTTCGTCACCGGTGATCAGAAAACCACGCATGCCGGTTTCCAGGTCCACCGTCAATTTGGACGATTCATTGAGGTTGTTAATGACCCGATCGGTGTGCTCCACCCACTGAATCACCGTCAAGAGATAGGTGATCAGACAGACGAAAAACACCGCGCTGAGCACGCCCACACCCAAAGGCAGCGCCACGTTTCGGCTCAGGAGGGTACGAAAGCTCTTTTCATCGACTGTCGACGCGGGAGTCATGGGCATGCCTTGGCCAAATACGGAAAAACCGCGAGTTTGCCCCAAAGTCGGCCCCAAGGGCTATTTTTCTAAGCGCCCGGAGGTGAATGAGCCATTGCCTCGTGCACGCAATCGCACGGGCACTGGGCGCTTTACGGCCTGACCTCGACTCAACTGCTGACACTTTGCCGGCGACGCGTCGGAACCCCGCCGTTATCGGGTCCCACACACTGCGGCGTCTCGGATACAGGGAGTCTCCACCAGGAGGACGCGATTTCCTTCCCGTAAAGGTACAGAGTCATGGCCCAGATTTCCCCCCACGCGCTTATCCGCCCGTTCAATCCCGTCGTGCCCTTCACTTCGGTGCCCGTGCCACCGGCTCCAGCCCTGAACGCTTCGGCATCTGAGGACGTCAAGCCCCAACAAACCCCGCCGCCCACTGATCGGCCCGCCCTCGCCGGCCGTCACCTGGGTGGGGCGTTGGCCTGGCCGATGCCGTTGAACATCGATCAACAAAAGCGTCTGCATGCCCTCACCCTCAGCCATGTACACGCGCTGGGGGACAGGCCCACGGTTTCGCAAATCCCGGGCGGCGTGCTGGCGTTCCTGCGCTACCGTCAGCCCCTTGCGGCCCAGGCGCAAAACGATCCTGCCAAAATACTCGAAGCATTGATCGATTCCCCCCAGGCCAGCCTGATGGGCCGCGCGCTCCGGCAAGGCATGCAGGGCATCGCCACCGACAGCAGTGACACCGATTACCTGCTGGCAGCCATTACGTTGCAACTGGACCCCGAGTCGATCAGCGCGCCGCGCAGAAACACCGTTGCCGGCTTCGATCTGGCAAGCGACACGCATTGGGGGAAGCGGGCCTCCACCGTGGTAGACGGTCTAGCCAATCATCTGAGTGCCACGGGCAAAACCAGCGCCAGCCTGGCCAAAGCCGCAGCCCACCTGCTGTTGGCACAGCGAGCACCCGTGTTCCTGATCAAGAACATTCCCGACACAGTCACTTATGGCAGCCAGGCCTGGGCTAACTTGGCAATCGCCGCCGCCACGATCGAAGCACGTACGCCGGGAAAAGTCGCCAACATGACCTTTGCCGACGTCATGGGCGAGGCCGAAAGCGCCGCCTTGGTTGACCCTGCGATTACCCAGCGCGCCCAGGCCGCCGCGTTGCTCGACTGGGGCGAAGCTAACGGGTGGCTGGTGAAAAAAGCGGGCATCGACTACACCCCCGCGCAACTCGACTCGGTCAGAACTGCATTCAATCGGCAGTTGGAAGTTCGGCTCTCGGCCTCCAAGGCGCTGGAGAACGAAATTCCGACGCGTAAAGCGCTGGCGCTGGCCAAACTCAAGGAACGTTTTGGCGATTTGGGCGAGCTGTTCGAAAAAAAAGTACTTGGCACTGATCAGTACCGTGGCGATGCGAGCCAAACCGGGTTGGTTGGCCTGCACTCGCTCCTGGACATCGCCATGATGGACTTGCCGAACCCAAGACCCTTCACCTGCGATGACCCGCAAATCCCCGTAGAAGCGCTGAACAACAACCCGACGTTCGGCGTTCAACAGGCCTTTGAACTGAAGTTTGAGGGTGCGATCCGGGAAAAAAAGGCCGCCGTTAACACCATGATCCGGCATCTGATCTCACAGCTTCCACTGGAAGACCGCCAGCATTTTGAGTTTGGGAAAATCAACTTTTTCCAGGAGGGCTCGTATGAGTTGGGCACGGGCTTTTTTGATTCCTCCAACGCCTCAACTGAAGCGGGGCTGGTGATAAAGACGCAGCTCAATGGGCAGTCGCGCGCGTATGAAATCAATTTCAACAAAGGCACGATCGAGCGAACGGGCCTGAACCGCGCGCAGAATCAGGAATCGCGGCAGTCCAAGCGAATGTCCACGACCAAAACCTATGTTCCGCGCGTAGGGGCGGATGATCTGGCGCGTGAGCGTCCGGTCAACCCGGCCTCCATGTACAGCTTCAACAGCAACCGCTCCTATTTGATTGCCGACGCCTTTGTTCGACACCTGCAACTGGACGACCCCGCGATCAAAGAACAGGCGCGTGGGCAGACGACGTTGGACGAGTTGCAGGGCGGCCCCAAACCACTGAGCGAATTCTTGCTCAACTTGATCCCCTTCAGATCAGCCATCGTCAATTTCCAGAAGGGTAACTACGGCGAAGGGGCCGCCGATCTGGCACTGGATGTGTTCGGCTTTCTCACCGCAGGCGCTGCAACTGCGGGGAAACTAATCAACATCGGGCGCTCAGCCATTTCCAGCGGCGCCAAGGCGCTCAAGGCCGGCAAAGTGATCGGTGCAGCCGCCATCGGCGTCCTTAACCCCTTGAGTGGCCTGAGCGACCTGGCGGCCAGCGGTGCCAGGCTGGCCGGCAAGGGCGGCGGGTACCTGTTGTCCAAAGGCATCGAAGTCGTCAACACGCTCAAGGGCGCCAGTGGCAGCTACGATTTGCTCAAGGCCGCCAGCCGACAACACAAGGTGGCGGCGGTGGGCTCGTTCAAAGTCGCAGAACAGACCGTTGCAGGCGGTGCGGTACTTCGAGATGGCAAGTGGTACAACTACGACCCTGTCCGACAGCAGCCTTATGGTGCTGCGCTCGAAGGTTTCGTGCCGTCGGTTGCCGCTCATGAAGGCGAAGTCAAAGCGATCGTCGATAGCTGGTTCGGGAAAATGATCGCTTCAGTACTCGCGCCTGTGGCGAACAATCCTAACTACCGTAAAGACTTTATCGCGGCGATCGCCAACGCCAAAGCCAAGGACAATGCGGCCTATATCAAAGGCCAGAACACCGGCAAGCCCGAGGCGATTTTTGGTTATTCCCCGGCAATGAAGGTGGAGGAATTGAAACGCCTGGCGGTTGCCGAACAGCGCTCGCCGGAAGAACTGGGCTGCCTGGTCAAGCGAATCGATGAGCTTGAAGTGCTGCCCGAGCGGCTCGAAACCGCGCGTCTGACGGCGAAGACACTCGACCTTGATGCGTACAAAAAGGGCTACAACTCAGGGCGACCAGACACCATCAGTGGATTCTCGGAAACCCTGACCAATGCTCAACTGGCAGAACTGGCTATCGCTCGCGGGCGCACCCCGGAAGAAATCGGGCAGTTGTTCCGGTACATGGAAAACCGAAGAATCACCATCAGCCAACAGAACTTCCAGGTTTTCAAAGACGAAATAGCCGCCGCCGGTGGCAAAACCATCCCATTGCCCCAAGGCTTTTACCTCAGCCAAGCCTCCGTGCTCTCGGAGGGCGAGTGCGCCGCACTGTCCAATGTGATGGCCGCGGCGATCAAACACGGCAAGCAAGAGACCTTCATGAGGAACCTTTACGCCTCGATGGTGCCCACGCTGACCCCCGATGAAATCCTGGCGTTGCGCAAAACCGATCCGGCCAAGGCCGTTGCCGAGCAGACCCGAGCCGCTAAAGTGGCGCGGTTTCATGAGCAACTGAGTGAGCTGCAGAACATCCTGGGCAGCAATTTCCACCTGGGTATGCAGGAGCGATTGGTGCCCTACACCGAACTCATCTCGGAACTGGCCAACGCCAGTCGTTCACGCACGTTGTTGATCAATGGCCCTGGCCATGGCATTACCGCCGGTGTCACGGTGAGCCAAGGTAAAAAGGAATGGTTCTACTTTGACCCCAACTTCGGCAAAGCGGCATTCACTACAGAAGCGCAGATGCGTGCCGGATTGGAAAGCACGTTAAAGAGCGGGCTGTCCAAGCACGTGATGCCCCACTACGGTACGGACCCGTCCGTGCCCCACTATAAGATTTCGAACTTTGATGAGGTGGAGTTGAACATAATGACCCGTTCACTCAATAGCAGTGTGCCCGATCTGTTTATGACGGACCTGTAAAGCCGCCAAACCGGGGTGTAATGACTAACCACCCGAACCCCCTTGCCGGCCATGATTTCAGCTTCCTGCGAGACATCATGGCCGGCTGCCTGCACAATAGGCGGCTGGTATCGGGAACTTGCCGGGAAAGACACAACTCAGTAGAGGATAGTCTTTCGACTGAGCAAGACCTCCCCCCTCATTTTTCAGGACTCCTCACTATGCCCTCCCCCCACACCATCCTTGTAGTTGAAGACGACGCCATCGTGCGCATGCTGATCGTCGATGTGCTTGAGGAGTTGGAGTTCACAGTGCTTGAAGCCGCTGATGCCGCAGCCGCACTGGCGATCGTTGACACGACTGACCAGGTGATCGACCTGATGATGACCGACGTCGGCCTGCCCGATATGGACGGTAAGCAGCTGGCAGCCAAGGTCCGTGAACAGCGCCCCGCCCTGCCGATCCTGTTCGCCAGCGGCTACGCCGAAAATATCGACGTGCCGGCAGGCATGCAGGTAATCGGCAAGCCGTTCTCGATTGATCAATTGCGCAACAAAGTCACATCGATGCTGCCAGACGCCTGATACGCCCGGCTGCGCGTTCGAGCCTGTACCAGGCCCTCTAACGGCACGGCGAAGCCCTTGGTTGCCTGTGTGTTGGGATTAACGTGACGTTCGACAAATAAAGCAGGAAACTCGCAGCCTTCAATCCCCGTCAGTCAAAAGCACTCTGGAAGGATGCAACAACATGATTGGAAAACCTGCGCGCCTGCTGTTGGCGAGCCTCTCGATACTCATGAGTACCGGCGCCTGGGCCGATTTCACCGCCACCCCAAGCGAAGCGCGAGCCATTGCCAAGGAAGCCTATTTGTATGGTTTCCCGGTCGTCGAGATGTACAAGACGCTCTACACCCAGGCTGTTGATAAAGGCGGAACCCATTTCAAGGCGCCATTCAACCGTATCGGCCATACCGCCCAGGTGTTCACCCCCAAGGACACCGCGCCCCTGACCCCGAACCCCGACACGCCCTACTCGTTCGTATGGATGGACTTGCGCAGCGAGCCGTTGGTGCTGACCCTGCCCAAGATCGAAGACGACCGCTACTACTCGGTACAGTTGATCGACCTGTACACGCAGAACTTCGCCTATCTGGGGACCCGCAGCACGGGCAACAATGGCGGCCACTACATGATCGCCGGCCCGGATTGGAAGGGGCAGCAGCCGGTAGACGTGGACCGCGTGATATACAGCGAAAGCAACATCGCCTACGCCCTGTATCGCACGCAGTTGTTTGATGACAAGGACCTGAACAAGGTCAAGCAGATCCAGAGCGGCTACAAAGTGCAGCCCCTGAGCAGCTACGTAAAGCAGGCCGCCCCGACCAAGGCGCCGAAAGTCGACTGGCCCAAGCCGATGGCGACCATGACCGAAGGTCCGCAGCTGTTTCGCTACTTGAACTTTATGCTGAGCTTCGCCGCGCCTCAGGACAGTGAGAAAGACCAACTGGCGCGCTTTGCCAGGATCGGTATCGCCCCAGGCTTACCGTTCAAGGTCAATCAGCTCAGCGCCGAACAGCGTAAAGCGCTGGAAGATGGCATCAGCGATGCCCGCGCTGAATTCGCCGCGTTCAAAAAGGACAAGATCGACACCCACCAGGTCAGCAGCGGCGATCTGCACGGCAGCCGAGATCGCCTGAACAACAACTACCTGTACCGCTACGCCGGTGCGGACCTGGCACTCTTCGGCAACTCAGGCGACGAAGCGGCGGTGCTGAGCTACACCCTCGACAGCGAGGGCAAGCCGGTCAACGGCGCGCGCCACAGCTACGCGCTGCACTTCGCCAAGGGCCAACTGCCACCGGCCGACGCGTTCTGGTCACTGACGCTCTACGACGCCAAGACCAAATTGCTGGTGCCGAACCACAAAAAACGCTACCTGATCAATTCGCGGATGCTGCCCAACCTCAAACTGGACGCAGACGGTGGCCTGACCCTGGCGCTACAGCACCACGAGCCGCCCAAGGCGGAACAGAGCAATTGGTTGCCTGCCCCGCCCGGCCCATTCTTCGCGGTGCTGCGCATCTACCTGCCCAAACCAGAGGTGGGTAACGGTCAGTGGAAGGTGCCGCCGCTGACACCGTTGAAATAATGCCCCGCGCCCGGTTCACGCGGGCGCCTCGCACGAGCGCTGGTTTATCCCCCCGTAAAACAGGTAATGTGCGCGCGATTGCTTAGGGAGTTGTACCGCACATGACTTGCTGGAATGTCCTTGGCCTGACGCCGGATGCCGATACCCGCGCGATCAAGCGCCAATACGCCGCCTTGCTGAAAAAGACCCGACCGGACGACGATCCGGAGGGTTTCCAGCGCCTGCGTGACGCCTATGAAACGGCGCTGGACTGGAGCCAAACCCCACCGGCGCCGGAGAGTGAGGATGAGGCAAGCACCCCGGAACGGGACGCGCCCCTGGCGCAGCGTTATGCGAGCGCAATGACCGATGGCACAGCGTTGTCCCTGGAAATCCATGTATTGCAACGCTGCGTCGACGGCGATCTCACGGCCGAGGACAGGCGATGGGCGTTCGAGACGTTCAACTGGCTGACCGCCTGGCAACGCCTGGAACTGCCCGGCATGTTGGTCGACACCCTGGAACGCCAGCAACGCGCGCGGCTGCAGCAACCGTTGCAGCAGGCTCTCGATCAGCAGGATGAGGACGCGTTCCTGGCGATCTATGCGGCCCGTCATGAGCATTTCTGGATGAACAACCATCCCCATGCCGAGTGGTTCAACGCGTGGTTGGCCAGGCTGCTCTCCCATCATGCCTACTGGTCCGGCGCAGTATTCGAAGCGGTCTGTGCGGGGCAAGGCTGGCATGGCGGCGCTGATCACAATTGCCCGCCTGGCGATTGGCCCACGCTGTTGCGGCGCCAGCAAGGGCCAGTGTTTTTGGCGCGCCAACGCGCATTGGCCGCAGAACCGCCCGACAGTCCACAACAGCGCGCCGCGCGCTTGCTGCTGGCGCCGATGAGCCTGGGCCAGCGCCGCGCGTTCGCCCAACGGTTCGATGAGTACGACTGGAAAGCCTGTCAAGCGCTCAGCGCCGACATCTACGCCGACCACGTCCGTGTGGCTGAGGCGATGCCCGGTGGCACGGTGTATTTCTGGCAAGGCTGGGACAGCGCCATGGACACCTGGCCCTGGATCGTCGCGCTGGTCGTCAGTTGCCTGGTGGGCGTGCTGGTCAAGGCCGAGCGCCTGGCAGGCGCGATAGTACCCACCCTGGGCCAGGGCGTTCTTTGGTCCATAGGCGCGGTGGTCTGCGCCGGGGTCGCCTGGCAGGCCTGGCGCCCGTTTGCTCACCAGTACCGGGTGCAGGATGAACGTCTGAGCCAACGCTTACCCCGCTGGATCAGCCCTACCCACTTGCCGTTACTGCCCTTGCGCGACCTGGTGCCGGGGCTGGTGGTGGCGGTGGCCCTGGGTTATGTGTTCGGCCCCTTCGCCAGCTTGACCCTGGTGGCCGTGCTGGCGTTGATCGGCTGGATCAAGCGCCCCCTCACAAACCACCACTCGCCCTGGACTGCCCGTCATCCTGGCTGGGCCATCGTGGGCACCGCGTTGTGCGTGGTGGCCGGCGTCACGCTCTATGCCGGCTTGAACATGCTCGACAACCAGCACCTGGTCACCCGTAACCAGGGCCTGCAACAGTGGACCGAACGCCTGTGCAGCCGCATGCCGCGCAACGCGGCGCAATGCCAGGCTCCCGCGACCCAGGCCCAGTGGTATGGCCAGGAGGCCCGGCGATGAATCCAAAATGGTTGCTCCCTATAAGCCTGGCGCTGGGCTTGGGCCTGCTGGGAGTGGCTGGCGCCACCAAGCCCATGCAAAAGGTGCAATTGTGGCTGGACCAGCGCGACAGCCCTTTCACCGCCAAGGCCAGCGCCCTCGCACCGATCATTGATTGTGTGAACCGCGTCGACCGGGATACGCGCCTGGCGTACTACCACAGCCAGGCGCCACAGGCGCAAATGTCCACTGGCGATACGTTCGGCGACGACAGCGAGCCCGTTCCGCGCCTGATTCAGGCGGCGGTGTGCTCCCCATTATTCACGCTGAAACTGGAACGTCTGGAACCCGGCAGTCGCTTGATCGGCCTCGCCAGTGTGTACGCCTACAGGCTGAATAAGTTCACAGCGTTGGCGGACAGCGTGACACCCATGCCGTCCCGTAACCTGTCCACCGATACTCAGCAGATGGTCGCTGACGTCATGAACAAGCACCTGCAGGGGGAAGTCGCCGGAGCGGGTGAAGCCTATCTGCAAGTGTCCACACAACTGCGCAGCCAACTGGAACGTGAAGACCTCGAGGTTCGCCCGGCGCAGTTGGCGTTACTGCAAGCCCGTTTTGGACGGGACCTGCAATGGCACCTGCTGAACTACATGATCGCCGCGCGCCAGGCGGTGCGCCAAATCGAACAAGGCGTGCGCGACGCCAACCTTACGCCGCACCAATTGGCCGACCTGACCGAGGCGGTGCGCGAAGCGAGTGAGGACAGCAGGCGCTTTATGAATGCAATGCCGAAAACACGGCCGGATGAGCGGGTGGCATACCTTTGGTACAACACCAAGGCGTCCGCCGATGCGTACCTGGACGCATTGCGCACCCTGCATCAGCACTGGCTGGAGCACGCCCCGCCACAGCAACTGAGCGACGACTACGCCCTCGTCACCCATCGCTACGACGTCCTGCTCAGCTTTTACAACCGGTACGCGCGCAATACCTTCTAGCGCTTTTTAAACTTCACATAAGACTGATGCAGGTCGGACGCCCAGCCATCGATCACGTTTTTCACGTCATCGGCCTTCATCACTTGCGAGTCATTTTCCAGCGGCTTGCCGGTGCCTTTACGCACCACTTGTGCCAATACTTTGCCGTTGGCACCGTCCAGGAACTGTGCCTCGGTGCCCAAGGTGGTTTCCTGGTCACGAATGCCGGTACCGGTACTCACCGCAGCGGCGACCAGGGCCACCGGGATGAACTCATAAGGTTTGAGGCCTTCGGCCCTGCTGCTGACGGCGGTGATGGCCGCCCGTACCACGATCACTCCCGGACCCGGACCATTCGCCAACGGCAGTGACTTGGCCAACTCACGCTTGAGCGCCTGATTGAAATAGCTGTTGATACCGTTGAGGGTACTGTCCGGGATTTTTGCGGTGGCTTGGGGCTTGGGGTAGAACTGGGTGGGTTCGATGTACACCGCGCTGTAGCGGCTCAGGTCCAGCTTGGGATCGACCCAACGCATCACCTCGGCACCCGAAGGTGACTTGGCCTCTTTCAGTTGACTGTAGTCGGAGAGAAATCCTGAATACTCATCCGGTTGCGTGACCTTGCTGGCACATCCGGTCATGCCGAGCGCGGCGATGCACAGCGTGCTGATCGTTAGCCTTAGTTTCATCATCGAGCTCCCTGGCGACCTTCGTCGTAAGCGTGAACTCTAGGTATAGCCAATCCTGGGAAATACACCTTATTTGACCCAGGACACTTGGGTGAGCCGTTTTAAAGTATCGGGTTCAGGCGCGGTCGCGTGGAATCAGGCTCTGTAACTGCGCAGCGAGGAAATTCGCGTCGAAACCAAAGGTGTCCGGATCTTTCAGACCATTGGTCTTCTTCCAGAGCCAATCGTTTTTATCCGCCGCCAGCACCAGCGACACGCTGCCATGCCGGGCAGCGGTCAGGCCGAGCACCGCTATGGAAATCGAGCCACCGGCGCCCATCACATCCGGGACGAACTCGACGGTTTTGCCGGTGATCTGTACGGTCAGCTTCTGTGTCTTGAAGGTCGATGTCTCCACCGGCACGCTCGGGCCGCTGGCGGTATAGACTTGACGGCCCACTTCCAGCAAACCAACGGTTTTCACCGGTTCCAACCAGTGTTCGATCTGCTGGAACAACTCATCCAGCTTGTGCGTCCAGCGGGCTGACTGAATGTCCAACTGCTGTTTTTTATGCGCTTCGCTGTCGGCGTAATGACGAAGCATCTCGCTCAGTTGCTGTACATCGTCCATTGCGGCGTTCCTTGGGTGAGCCCGGTTGCGAGCCCGGATCATGGCAGATACAGCGGTTGAGCGTATGGCTTAAAACTGCACCGGTCATTTGGGCAGCAACTGCGTATGACTATTGCCGAGCGGTTGCGTAAGGTAAAACGCCCCCTTTGTCAGGAACATTCCATGCGCACTATCGGCCTAATCGGCGGCATGAGCTGGGAGTCCAGCGCCGAGTATTACCGCATCATCAACCAGCGCGTGCGCGATCAGCTCGGCCCGCTGCGCTCGGCACAACTGTTGATGTACAGCGTCGACTTCGGGCCGGTGGAGCAAGCCCAGCATGCGGGGCGCTGGGATGACACCGCGCTGATCCTCGAAGACGCCGCGCGCCGCTTGCAGGCCGGCGGTGCGGAGTGTGTGGTGCTGTGTACCAACACCATGCACAAGCTGGCGCCACGCATTGAGACGGCGGTGTCGATTCCGTTCCTGCATATCGCCGATGCCGCCGGCGTGGCTGCCGTGAAAGCCGGCACGCTGACGGTCGGCCTGTTGGGCACGGCGTTTACCATGGAGCAGGATTTTCTCACCGCCCGCCTGGCGGAGCACGGCCTGACCGTGCTAGTGCCGGACGCGGATGAACGCCAGGACGTGCACCGCATCATCTATGAGGAGTTGTGCGTGGGCGTGATCAGCGACACTTCACGCCAGATCTATCAACGGGTGATCGAGTCACTGGCCGCCCGTGGTGCCCAGGCGATCATCCTCGGCTGCACGGAAGTCGGCCTGTTGATCAAGCCCGAACACAGCGGCCTGCCGCTGTTGGACACCACCGAGTTGCATGCGCGGGCTGCGGTGGCGTTTGCCTTGCAGGACTAAACCGAGGTGCGCAGGCGGGCCATGCCGAATGAACCGACATGGGCCTGGCGCACACGCAGGTACTGCAAGTCAGGTGGCTAGGGCGCCGGCACGGTGGTCCACAACGCCGGCCAATCGGCGTAGGCCACCCCGGTGCAGCGCGGCATCATGCGAAACTCGCTGAGCTGGAAGGCCTTGCCGTCATACACCCACACCCCACCACCGCCGCAGTCGCCGATGCCGCGTTGTTTGTAGAAGTAACTCAAGGTGCCGGTGGCCGGCTCATAACCCACCGAGCCTTGCAGCGCTGCGCCATCCAGTGGCAAGGGTTCAATCGCCAGGGGTGTTTCGGCATACGGCGCGTGGCGCTCACGGCTGAGCACGTCGTACTCACAGTTGTAGGCCGCGCAGTCATAACGCACCACCGTCATTGCTTGTTGCGCTGTGAGCGCGCCGACGCTGGCTTCGGGGTCGCCGCCGGTGCCGTTGACCTCTGGCGTGATCGGGCGCAACGCCGCAGCGACAAGGCCGTTCTGTTCCTCGCTCGTCAAAGCCGGAGCCCCCGGAAACTTGCGCAGCACCGGAGTCGGCAGGCGCGCCGGCACGGCACTGGCCGCGCCTTTACCCGGCCGAGCCAAGGCGGTGACGTTATCCACCCGCCCCTGTACCGCATCCATCAACAGCAGCGAAGCGCTCAGCCCACTCAGCGACACATGGGCCTGTGCATCACCCGGCAGTTGCAGGCGTTGACCATTGCGCAGGCGTTGCAGCCATTGCCGGGCCGCAGCGTCGTCAATGACGCCATAGGACTGCACGTCGGGATCGCCGCCCTGATCGTCCAACTCGACCTGCAGTTCTCGGGTCAGGGCCGGATCCAGCGGGTGGCCGTCCAGCAATACCGTGGACAGGTCCAGCGCCTCGCCGCGGTGGTCGAAGCGCAAACGCAGGAAGCCTTGCGAACCGGCCTGATGCCAGATATGCAGGGTCAGCGAGCTGCCGTCCTCTTCATCGACGCCGTTGGGCGCGCTGAGGGCGTGGCAATTGCGCAGGTTGTCGCAACCGGTGACCCACTGCTTGGTTTCGCGTAGCAGCGGGACGGTTTCAGGATTGGCTTGAACGAGGGTGACGGTGCTGCTCAGCAGCAAGGCCAGCAGTGCGGGGCGCAGCATGGGGACTCTCCGTGTCGAAAAGGCGCGGATTGTCCCATGTTCAGGCAGATGCGTCAGCGCCTGGCGGCAACGCGCCATACCCGCGCGATATCGGCAGCCCGCTCGCGCAGTAAGCGTGGCGCTTCACTGCACGCCTGTTCCAGGCTGGTCGGCCCGGCCGGCAATGCAAACGCGGCATCCACGCCGTGGGCGTACATCTGCTCATAGCCATCGCCCAGGGTGCCGGCGATGACGATCACCGGGACATTGTGCCTCCGGGCGATGCGTGCCACACCAAACGGGGTTTTGCCGCGCAGGGTCTGAGCGTCGAAGCGGCCCTCGCCAGTGATCACAAGATCGGCGCCACGCACCGCTTCATCCAGGCCGACCAGCTCGGCGACGACGTCTACCCCCGCACGGAACTGCGCGCCGAGAAAGGCTTTGGCCGCGAAGCCCAAGCCACCGGCGGCGCCGCTGCCGGGTTCTTCACGCACGTCTTTGGGCAGCACCTGAGCGCAGCAATCGGCGAAGTGGCCGAGGGCGGCATCGAGCTGCTGCACCTGATATGGATTGGCGCCTTTTTGCGGGCCGAAGATCGCCGAGGCGCCATGGGGGCCGCACAGCGGGTTATTCACGTCTGCGGCGATTTCAACGCGCACCTGGGCCAGGCGCGGGTCCACCTGTGCGAGGCTGATACGGGCCAGATGCGCCAAGGCCAGGCCGCCAGGCGCCAGGGTTTGGTCTTGCGCATCGAACAGTTGCACACCCAGGGCCTGCATCGCGCCGGCGCCGCCATCGTTTGTGGCGCTGCCGCCAATCGCCAGGATGACGCGTTGGGCACCGGCATCCAGGGCTGCGCGGATCAACTCCCCGGTGCCGAAGGTGCTGCTGATGCAGGCGTCGCGCTGGCTCGGCGCTACCAATTGCAGGCCGCTGGCTTCGGCCATTTCGATGATCGCGGTGTGGCTGCCGGCCAACCAGCCCCAGCGCGCCTCAACGGTGGCGCCCAGCGGCCCGCGTACCCGCTCGCGACGCAGTTCGCCGTTGCACGCGGCAAGTACTGCGTCCACTGTGCCTTCACCCCCGTCCGCCATCGGGCACTGGACCAACTGGGCATCCGGCCACACCTGAGCCAGCCCCTGGGCGATGGCCTGGGCAACGCCTTCGGCACTCAGGCTGTCCTTGAACGAGTCGGGGGCGATGATGATTTTCATGGGCTTTCTCCGGTTTTTATAACGCCCATGCTGCCAGTTGGCTTCGCGATTGACGCCTGTCCGATGCACAGGTACGGCGCAGGTTTGTTGTTCATTCCGACAAAGACTGCGGCAGCAGCTGTACGCCCAGGTACAGGGCGAGCATGCCGTCCAGGGTCAGGGGGTCGACGCCGCTGAGTTCAGCGATGCGCTCCATGCGATAACGCAGGCTGTTGCGGTGAATGCCCAAGGCGTCGGCGCAGGCCTGGCTTTGCCCGTCGTGGTCGCACCAACTGCGCAGCGTGGCGAGCAGTTGGCCGTTGCTGTCCTTGGCCAGTACCTTGCGCAAGGGGTTGAGCAGCTCGTCGAGGGCGTCGTCGTTACGATGGCGCCAGAGCATTACCGGCAGGCGGTAACGGTTGAGCGTCAGCAGCCGCGAACGGGGCAGTACGTCACGGCCGTAGGCCAGCAAGTCGCCCACGCGCCGGTAGCAACGGCGCAGCCCGGCCAGCCCGTCGGCCTGCCCACCCACCGCTACGCGCAGAACATTCCAGCCCAGGCCTTCGAGCTTGTCCAGCAACCGCGGGTTGTCCACCTGCGCCGACGCGGGCCGGCACCACAACAATGAAAACTGCGCCGAACTGACGCACCAGCTGTCCGGGTAACGCGAACTCAACCAGGTGCTCAAGGCCTCTGCCGATTGGCCCGCGCCCAGCTCAAACAGGTACGGGCTACGCGCCAGCTGCGGTTTGAGCCCCAGTTGTTGTGCCTCATCGACCAACCGTGGCGAGTCGCCGCTGTCGGCCAGGAGCAGTGCCAGCAGGTCATCGCACCGCTGGCGCCGCCATTGTTGCTCGGCTTGCTGGTGCCGATGGCTGACAAGCATTTCGGCAGTCATGCGCACCAGTTCGGCGTAGGTGCGCAATCGCTCCGGCTCGCCGGTGATCCCCAACACACCGATCAGCCGTTGGTCGTGCATCAACGGCAGGTTGATCCCCGGCTGCACGCCCTTGAGGTGCTTGGCGGTCTGGCCGTCGATCTCCACCACGCGCCCATTGGCCAGCACCAGTTGCGCGCCTTCATGGCGGGTGTTGATGCGCTCGGCTTCACCGCTGCCCAGAATCAGGCCCTGGCTGTCCATGACGTTGACGTTGTAGGGCAGAATCGCCATGGTTCGATCGACAATATCCTGTGCCAGGTCATGATCCAGCTCGAACATGGGGCTAAGTTCCTAGAAAGCATGGTTGTTCATCGGCACAGCGCAAAGCTGGCATCACTGTGCGCTAGCACAAAGACAGCAGCCCGCCAGGTGGCCGAGACTCGTGGGGCGATCAACGTTACCCTCGCATCGCAAAAAATCATAATAAAGAGAGAGTGCCATGTCACAGAGCGCCGCAGCCCCACTGGCCACCGATGACGATAAAAACGCCATCTACAAGCGCATCACCCTGCGCCTGATCCCCTTCATTTTCATCTGCTATCTGTTCAACTACCTCGACCGGGTCAACGTTGGCTTTGCCAAGTTGCAGATGCTCGATGCGCTGAAGTTCAGTGAAACCGTGTACGGCCTGGGGGCCGGGATCTTCTTTATCGGCTATGTGCTGTGCGGCGTGCCGAGCAACCTGGCGCTGACCAAGTTTGGTCCGCGCCGCTGGATTGCGTTGATGATGATCGTGTGGGGCACCTTGTCCACGTGCCTGTTGTTCGTGACCACGCCGACGCACTTCTACACCCTGCGCCTGTTCACCGGTGCCGCCGAAGCCGGCTTCTTTCCCGGTGTGGTGCTGTACCTCTCGCAGTGGTTCCCGACGTTCCGTCGTGGGCGGATCATGGCGCTGTTCATGTCGGCGATCCCGGTGTCGGGCTTGCTCGGCAGCCCGTTTTCCGGCTGGATCCTCAACCACTTCGCCGCCGGCCAAGGCGGCCTGGCGGGCTGGCAGTGGATGTTCCTGCTGCAAGGCATCCCAACGGTGATCCTCGGCGCCCTCGCCTACTTCCTGCTCAGTGACAGCTTCGCCCACGCCAAGTGGCTCAAGCCCCACGAACGTGCGGTGCTGGAAGCCGACCAGGCCACGGACCTGGCCAACAAACCCAAGACCACTACCGACTCCCTGGCGCAAGTGTTCAAGAACCCGGTCATCTGGGCCTTCGGCCTGATCTACTTCTGCATCCAGAGCGGTGTGTACGCGATCAACTTCTGGCTGCCTTCGATCATCAAGAACCTGGGTTTCAGCGATAACCTGGTGATTGGCTGGCTCAGTGCGATCCCGTATCTGCTGGCGGCGGTGTTCATGCTGCTGGTGGGACGTTCCGCCGATTTGCGCAAAGAGCGGCGCTGGCACTTGGTGGTGCCGATGTTGATGGGGGCCGTCGGCCTGGTGATTGCGGTGAACTTCGCCACCACCCCGGCCATTGCGATCCTCGGCCTGACCATTGCCACCATGGGCGCCCTTACCGGCCTGCCGATGTTCTGGCCGGTGCCCACCGCCCTGCTCAGCGCGGGCGCAGCGGCGGGTGGCCTGGCGTTGATCAACTCCATGGGCCAGATGGCCGGCTTTCTCAGCCCCTACATCGTCGGTTTTGTGAAGGATGCCACCGGGTCGACGGACATGGCGTTGTACCTGCTGGCAGGCGTCATTGTGGCGGGCAGTGTGCTGGCGCTGCGGATGACGCGCACCCTCAAGGCTTAGTGATATCGGCGTGGGAGCCGGGTTTGCCGGCTGCCACGCTGTCGGTCCCGTGCTACAACAGGCCGCCGCCGTCGATGTCGATCACACTGCCGGTCATGTAGCCATTTTCCATGGCCAGCACATACCCCGCCGCCACTTCCGCTGCCTGCCCTACCCGGCCAACCGGCAACGCACCGCCAGTTTTGGCAAACATTGCCTGGCGCTGCTCTTGCGCCAGCCCGGCATACGCCGGTGTATCGATCACCCCTGGGCTGATCACGTTGACACGGCGCGGCGCCAACTCTTTGGCCAGCTGCTTGCCCAGCGCCTCGGTCGCCGCATTGATGCCGATCTTGATGAACTGACCCGGCACCAACTTACGCCCCAATTGTCCGGACGTCAGGCTGATGCTGCCTTGCGCTTCCAGAAACGGCAGGGCCAGCTGGATCGCGCGCAATGCGCCCCAGAGTTTCACATCGAAGTTGTCCTGGGCCTCATGCAGGTCGGTGTCGATCAACGGCTTGGCGCGAACCGATGGGCCGGAGGTATATACCAAATGGTCGAAGCGCCCCACGCCTTCGAATAAACGTTGCAAGGATGCGCTGTCGGTAACGTCCACCGGTTCACTGCGCACGCCATTGTCGCTGCCGGACGACAACCGTCGCCCGGCCAGCACCACCTGTGCGCCTCGGGCATGCGCCGCCTCGGCTACTGCTGCGCCAATGCCACTGCTGCCGCCGATCACGATGACGGTTTTGCCGCTGAGGGGAGATGTCATGGGGAATGTCCTGGGGTCGGAAAGTGAGCGTTCATCTTCCCAGCTTGGCAATCGATGAAAAATCCCGGTAAAACGACAAGATCTTTAAAGGATTTTTACAAATGAGCTCAATCCTTGACCTTGAAGTCTTTGTGCGCACCGCCGACACGGGCAGCTTGTCGGCCGCCGCGCGCAGCCTGAGCCTGACGCCGGCAGCGGCGAGCATTGCCCTCAAACGCCTGGAAACCCGACTGGGCACCCGCCTGTTGGCGCGCTCCACCCGCAGCATGCGCTTGACCGAGGAAGGCCGGCGTTACCTGGACAGTGTGCGCGTGGCACTGGCGGCCTTGTCAGAGGGTGAGCAGGCGCTCAAGCAGCAGAGCCAGGGCCTGACCGGTTTACTGCAACTGGCGGCGCCGTCGGACTTCGGGCGCAATGTAGTGCTGGGGTGGCTCGATGAGTTCAAGCAGCAGCACCCGAATATCCGTCTGCAACTGATGCTTAACGACAGCAACGCCGACCTGTTTCGCGAAACGGTGGACATCGCCCTGCGCTTCGGCGTGCCCCAGGATTCCAGTCTGGTCGCGCTGCCGATTGCGCCTGATCACTACCGCGTCGCGTGCGCCAGCCCGGCGTACCTGGCGCGTCACGGTACGCCGCAGGTTCCCCTGGACCTGTCGCACCACAGTGCGCTGCGGTACATGCGCCAGGGCCAGGTCAGCAAGACGTGGCGCTTTCATCGGGGCAGCGACGTGCAGGAGGTGGACGTGACCGGGGATTTCCTAAGCGATGACGGCGAAATCGTGCGGCGCTGGGCGCTGGCCGGGCATGGGGTGGCGTACAAAGCCAGGCTCGATGTGGTCGCCGATATTGCCGCAGGCCGACTGGTAGCGCTGTTCGACGATTGGCAGGGGGAGCCGGCGCCTTTCAACCTGATGTGCCCGCACCGCCTGCAAGTATCGGAACGGGTGAAGGTGCTGCATGGCTTTTTACAGGAGCGCTGCCAGGCGTTGCTGTGTTCATGAAGAAATGCGCGCAGGGCTTGTTCCAGAGCCTCTGAGTCTGGTATTGCATGGACCCACGTTTCCCAGACTTGAGGAGTTTTGCATGATTTACCGCACATTGGGCCAGTCCGGGTTGAAGGTCAGCGCCTTGACCCTGGGCACCATGATGTTTGGCGAGCAGACCAGCGCCGAAGACTCGTTGCGCATCATCGACAAGGCCTGGGACCAAGGCATCAATTTTATCGACACTGCGGACGTTTACACCGGCGGACGCTCCGAAGAGCTGGTTGGGGAAGCGATCGCCCGGCACCGTCAGGACTGGGTGGTGGCATCCAAGGTCGGTTTTGGCCCACCGGACGGCATGCCCAATCGCAGCGGCTTGAGCCGCAAGCGTATTTTCAATGCGCTGGAAGCAAGCCTGGCCCGCCTCGACACCGACTACCTGGACATCTACTACCTGCACCGCGAAGACCACAACACGCCGCTTGAGGTGACTGTCTCGGCAATGGGTGACCTGATTCGCCAGGGCAAGATACGTTACTGGGGTCTGTCCAATTATCGTGGCTGGCGCATTGCCGAGGTGATCCGCGTGGCCGAGCGCCTGGGCGTGGACAAGCCGGTGATCAGCCAGCCGTTGTACAACATCGTCAACCGCCAGGCCGAGGTGGAACAGATCACCGCCGCCGCGGCGTACGGTCTGGGCGTGGTGCCCTACAGCCCATTGGCCCGCGGCGTGCTCAGCGGCAAATATGCGCCGGACGTCCCCCCTGAACCGGGCAGCCGCGCGGCGCGCCAGGACAAGCGCATCCTGGAAACCGAATGGCGTGTGGAGTCTTTGCGCATGGCCCAGCAGATTCAGCAGTACACCCAGGGGCGTGGCGTGGGGATGGTGCAATTTGCCATTGCCTGGGTGCTGAACAACGCTGCGGTGAGTTCGGCGATTGTCGGGCCACGCACCGAAGCGCAGTGGGATGCCTACACCGGCGCGCTGGAGGTGAAGATTACGGCGGAGGATGAAGCGTTCATCGATTCATTGGTCACGCCGGGGCATTCGTCTACCCCCGGTTTCAATGACGTGAGCCACTTCGTATCGGGCCGCAGCGCGCGCACGTAAATTCATGGGTCGCTGCCCCTGCTGAGGGGCAGTGAGAAATTTTCTTGCCATACGCCCCAAAACAGAGCAGCCGTTTCACGCCGCAAGCACCATAATGCCCGCTCTCTTGTACAAATCGGATTTCGCGAGGACAGCGTGTCTAAAGGTGTGGTGTTATCGGTTTCGGCCTCGGTGTTGTTTGCCGTGATGTATTACTTCACGTCGCTGCTCACGCCGTTGAGCGGCCTGGAGATTTTCGGCTGGCGGATGTTGCTGACCGTGCCGTGCATGACGGTGTTCATGGTCGTCAGCGGCGAATGGCGACAGGTGCGCGACCTGCTGCGCGTACTCGCGTCCAAGCCTCGGATGATCGCCGGGGTGGCACTCTCGTCCGCCTTGCTCGGCGTGCAGTTGTGGCTGTTTATGTGGGCACCGCTCAACGGGCGCAGCCTGGATGTGTCGGTGGGTTACTTTCTGCTGCCGCTGACCATGGTGCTGACCGGACGCCTGGTATGGGGCGAGCAACTGTCCTATCTGCAAAAAATCGCGGTGTTCTTCGCCGGTCTCGGGGTGGTCAACGAGCTGTACCAGGCCGGAGGTTTTTCCTGGGCGACGCTGGTGGTGATCATCGGTTACCCGCTGTATTTCATCGTGCGCAAATACCTCAAGACCGACCATCTGGGCGGACTCTGGCTGGATATGGCACTGATGCTGCCAGTGGCGTGGTGGTTTGTGCAAAGCGGCGAACAAGGCGTTGCGGTGCTGGATGTGTATCCCAGACTGTATGCGTTGATCCCTATCCTGGGCCTGATCAGCGCCTCGGCACTGGTGAGCTATATCATCGCCAGCCGCTTGTTGGCGTTCAGCCTGTTTGGGCTGCTCAGCTACGTCGAGCCGGTGCTGTTGCTGATGGTGGCACTGTTGCTGGGCGAAGGGATCAAACCGGGGCAGTGGTTGACCTACATTCCGATCTGGATTGCGGTGATGGTGCTGGTGTTCGAAGGGTTCAAGCATCTGGTGCGTCAACGCCGGGCCTGACAGCCAGCCAATAAAAGCCCGGCCGGGGGTTGCCCTCGGCCGGGCTTTTTACGCTTAGTCGGTGGTCAACACGCCACGACGCACCTGGTCACGCTCGATCGATTCGAACAGTGCCTTGAAGTTGCCCTCGCCAAAACCATCGTCGCCTTTGCGCTGAATGAACTCGAAGAACACCGGGCCCATCAGGGTTTCGGAGAAAATCTGCAACAACAGACGCTTGTCCCCTGCGATGGACGAGCCGTCCAGCAGGATGCCACGCGCTTGCAGTTGGTCCACCGGCTCGCCGTGGTCCGGCAGGCGGCCTTCGAGCATTTCGTAGTAGGTGTCGGGCGGCGCGGTCATAAAGCGCATGCCGATCTTCTTCAACGCGTCCCAGGTCTTGATCAGGTCGTCGGTAAGGAATGCCACGTGCTGGATGCCTTCGCCGTTGAACTGCATCAGGAACTCTTCGATCTGCCCGGCACCTTTGGACGACTCTTCGTTCAACGGGATACGGATCATACCGTCCGGCGCGCTCATGGCCTTGGACGTGAGGCCGGTGTACTCGCCCTTGATATCGAAGTAGCGCGCTTCACGGAAGTTGAACAGTTTTTCGTAGAAGTTGGCCCAGTAGACCATGCGCCCGCGATAGACGTTGTGGGTCAGGTGGTCGATGACCTTGAGCCCGGCGCCTTGCGGGTTACGGTCCACGCCTTCAATAAAGACGAAGTCGATGTCATAGATCGAGCTGCCTTCGCCGAAACGGTCGATGAGGTACAACGGCGCACCGCCGATGCCTTTGATCGCCGGCAGGTTCAGTTCCATCGGACCGGTTTCGATATGGATCGGCTGGGCACCGAGTTCGAGGGCACGGTTGTAGGCTTGCTGAGAGTCCCTGACGCGGAACGCCATGCCGCACACCGATGGGCCGTGCTCGGCCGCAAAGTACGAGGCGATACTGTTGGGTTCGTTGTTGAGGATCAGGTTGATCTCGCCCTGCCGGTACAGGTGGACGTTCTTGGAGCGGTGGGTCGCCACCTTGGTGAAGCCCATGATCTCGAAGATCGGCTCCAAGGTGCCTTCGGTGGGCGCGGCGAATTCAATAAATTCAAAGCCCATCAGGCCCATCGGGTTTTCGTATTGGTCAGTCATGGCGCGTGCCTCATCATTCTTGTGGGTAGCAATCGGTCAGTTGCGAGCAAGGATGAGGTACGAGGGAGGCGCACAGGACAGGCCTCGCACGCTGCGGGCGAGGAAGTCACCAAAGATGAGGGGAGAGCCGTGTCGCTTCATGGTTACATCAGTCTCTGACGGCCGAGGCTTGCGTGAGCGCAAGTCCATATTCTTGTATGCGTAAATCGATTCTACACAGCGTAACAGTGTTTGTCCGTTCTCTTATCAAATCCCCATTGCCCTGGCCCGCGCAAGGGGTTTGTTGCACAGGTAGATACCCAGCAGCACCACGGCCCCGCCGGTCAGCATGGGCAGGGTCAGTTGTTCGCCCAGCAGCAGCGCACCGCAAACCACGGCGGTCAGCGGGTTAAGCGCGATAAACACGCCGGAACGCGTCGCGCCGATACGCCGCAGGCCATCGTAGTATCCGATATACGCCAGCGCCGAACCCAGTACACCCAGGTAAGACAAGGCTAGCCATTGGCGCAGATCAATGCGTGTCAGCGCCTGTAGCGTGACTTCGCCGGCAGACACTGCACTGACGGTCAACATCAAGCTGCCCAGCAGCACCGACCACGTCACGGTCTGCAACGGACCCAGGCTTGCATTCAGCCCCCTGGAAAACACCGAGTAAACGCCCCAGCCCAGTACACAGCCGCCAATCAACAGATCCCCCACCCAACTGTCAGGCGTTCCCTGCATCAGCTGCGGGTTGCGGCTGACAATTACCGCAGCGGCCCCGCCCAGGCACAGCGCAATGCCCACGCCCCTGGTGCGCCCCAGCCGCTCCTTGAACAACAGCGAGGAAGCCAACCCGATCACCGCCGGGTTCAACGCCACGATCAACGACGCGCGTGAAGCGTTGATGTACTGCAGCCCATAGAAGAAACACAGGTTGTAGAAAAAAATCCCGAAAAACCCCAGCACCGCCAGTTGCGCCAACTGCGCAAGGCTTGGGCGCACCAGGGCGACCCGCGCGGCGGCCATGAACAGCAACAGCGCCAGGCTCGCCAGGATAAAACGCGCGCAGCCAGCCAGCAGCGGGCTGACTTGGTCGGCCAGGTAACGCCCGGCGACGAAGGTGCCGCCCCAGATCATGGTGACGGCGACCAGCTTGCAGTATGTGAGGCGATCGGAAACGAGGGGCATGGAAGGGCTCGGCCAGCAGCGGAATTGACGTATTCTTCGACTAATGATCAATCATCGTAAAATGAGTAATCACTCATGACCCTGACCCAACTCGAAATCTTCTCGCTGGTCGCCGAACTGCAAGGCTTCACCAGTGCCGCCCACCGCTTGGGCATCAGTCAATCGGCGGTGTCCCACGGCATCAAGGCGCTTGAGCAGGAACTGGGCGTGAGCTTGTTCAGGCGCCATCAAACCCTGGTGGAAACCACCGACATCGGCCAGCAGTTACTCGGCCGGGCCCGCGCCATGCTGGGCCTGGCCAACACGCTGCAGCAGGAGGCCGCAGACGCCCGGGGCCTGAAGCGCGGGACGTTGCGCATCGGTTCGTTCGGGCCAACCTCCTCCATTTACCTGCTGCCCAAAATCCTCCATCGCTTTGCACAGGCGCACCCTGGCATCGAAGTGCACGTGGACGAAGGGCCTGACAGGCAGGTCATGCATTGGCTGGACGAACGCAGGATTGATATCGGCTTTGTCGTGCTCGAACAGGAGCGTTTTGATACCTACCCACTGTTCGAGGACCAGATGGTCGCGCTGCTGCCTGCCGATCATCCGCTGGCCGTCCGCGAGCAGGTCACCCTCGACGACTTGTGCAGCGCGCCGTTTGCCCTGACCGAGGCCGGCTCGTCGGAACTGGTCACACGCCTGTTCAGCGACGCGCGCCTGAGTCCGAACATCCGTTATCGCTGCTCGCAGTTGTTGAGCACTCTGGAAGCCGTCAGCCGTGGCGATGCCGTAAGCCTGGTGGCGCAGGCCTCCTTGCCCGCCACACCCGACCCTCGCTATGTGCAGCGTGCGCTGCTGCCCGCGGTGCCGCGTCGGGTGGGGTTGGCGGTATTGGACCGACGCCAATCTTCCCCAGCGACGTTGGCGTTTATTCGTACGGCCCAAAGCCTGGCGCTGTGAACAGGCGGGCAGATGCGTCGAGCTTATTACCGGTAAGCCATCTATCATCGACCTATTCCCAATGCGACAGGCCGTTCCCCCATGCCCCTGACCGTCAACGGCAAGCAAAAACGGGCCACTCGCAGCCTGATCACCGCGCTCAGTGGCTTACTGCCTATTGCCCTTGGCGTAGTCATCCTGCACTGGCAGGCCGAACGCTCGCTGCAAGAGAATACCGCCCTTACGGCTCAGGAAGCGGTGCGCCAGTTTGACCTGATGCTCGATAACACTGCCCTCGCCGCTCAGGCTTTGCTGCCTTTGGCGGGCCAACCCTGCGATAACGCCACGCAACTGGCCCTGCGCGAGCAAGTCACGCGCCGACCGTTCGTGCGCGCGACGACCTTGTCGTGGCAAAGGAACATTTATTGCACTTCGCTGTTTGGCGGCGAGCAGGCGTCCGATGTCAACCCGAGTGACTATGTCGAAGGCACGTTGTGGCTGATGAAAAGCAACCCGGTCACCCCGGATACCGCGCTGCTGGTTTACCGACTGGTCGACGCAGACAAAGCTGCATTTGCCTCGATCGACGGTTACCAATTGACCAACGCTTTGCGCCTGATCAGCCGTTACACACAGCTGATCCTGCAGGTTGGGCCCCATTGGCTCGGGGCAGATGGCAACGTGCGCAACCTGCCGATGCCCACGTTTGCGGTCGCCCACCACCAACTGGCGTCCGCCCGCTATCCGTACAGCGTCGACGCCGGCATGCCGGAGGGTGAGGTATGGCGATATATGCGCGATCGTTATCCCGCGTTGTTCAGCCTGGTGGTGTTTTTTGGCGTGCTGGCCGGCGTATTCGCGCACTGGCTGCAAAAACGCTCGTCGGCCCCCACCCATGAACTGCAACGGGCGCTGGAGGCCAATGAGTTCATCGCCTATTTTCAGCCGGTGGTGCGCGGTGACACTCGCCAATGGGCCGGCTGCGAAGTGCTGATGCGCTGGCAGCATCCCAAGGAAGGCCTGGTCAGCCCGGACCTGTTTATCCCGCTGGCCGAACATTGCGGCCTGATCGTGCCAATGACCCGCGCCCTGCTGCGTCAGACGGCTGCGCGGCTCGCGCCTTACGCGGGCTGCTTCGACCCAGGCTTTCATATCGGTGTGAATATCACAGCGCGGCATTGCCACGATCTGGCGCTGGTGGATGACTGTCGTGAGTTCCTGGCTGCCTTCGCGCCGGGCCAGGTGACGCTGGTACTGGAGTTGACCGAACGCGAACTGATCGAACCCACCGATATCACCCGTCAGTTGTTCGTTGCCTTGCATCAGTTGGGCGTGATGATTGCCATCGATGATTTCGGCACTGGCCATTCGAGCCTGGGTTACTTGCGCAACTTCAATGTGGACTACTTGAAGATCGACCAGAGTTTTGTCGCCATGATCGGTGCAGATGCACTATCTAGCCATATTCTGGACAGCATCATCGAGCTGTCCGGCAAGCTCGATCTGGGTGTCGTTGCAGAAGGTGTGGAAACAATTGAGCAGTGCGACTATCTCGCCGCGCAGGGTGTCGATTTCCTACAGGGTTACCTGTTTGGTAAGCCTTTGCCGATTGATGAATTCATTAAATGCCTGGTCAGCCATTGAAAAACCTGCACTAAACACCTTGAAATAATGTTAATGGCACAAAAGACGTGATTTACTCGTAGCGGATTAACTACTACAATTTTTCCTGCCTGTGCAGAACTCGTAGGCTGGCTTGTTGTTTGAGTCGCCTTAAAGCTCTTGGCTTAATAGCTTTGTCTGCCGTTGATAACAGCCAACTACACTATTGGAGTAAAGATTTTGTCCAGACTCGCCGAATTTCGCGCAGCAGAAAAAGCCCTTCAAGAGCAGCTCGCCCAGCTGGAATCCCTGAAGAACGATGCTGGCTTGAAGAAAGAAATCGAATTCGAAGAAAAGCTTCAGGCATTGATGAAGACCTACGGCAAAGGCCTGCGTGAAATCATCCTGATCCTCGATCCAAACCCGAGCAAGACCAGCGCTGCTGCCGCCAACGCCCCTAAACAACGCCGCGCGCGCGTGGTGAAGGTCTACCAGAACCCGCACACCGGCGAACTGATCGAAACCAAGGGCGGCAACCACCGCGGCCTCAAGGCCTGGAAAGAACAGTACGGCGCCGCCACTGTAGATTCCTGGCTTCGCGGTTGATCGCACTGCACTAATAAAGAGCCCCGCTTAGACGGGGCTTTTTGTATTCATCGGTTCGAAAGCGAACTTAAATAACATTTCATTTTTCAGAGCCGACCGGCCACCCCTACTTAAAGTTTGAGGGTTTCGCGCACCGAGCGGACTTCCTCCTTGCTCGCGTCGTAGGCTGCGGCTTGGCCCGCGTATGAAAAAACATACGCCTTATCGATATCCACCGCCCCTACTAATGTTTGCGACAGCACGTGCCGTCCGTTCTCGGTAATCACGCAGGTAGTCTCCAGCGCTTCAAGACGGCTCAATGTAGCTGCGTGCATTTTGGTGCACACGCTTTGATAACCGCCCTGGGCAAAATCTTTCTGGATAGATTTGCGCATTTCAAGCAGAACGCCCTCCAGATTAACTTTATGCCCCACCTCGATGGGCGTGCCGGTTAACTCCATGACCATCACAGTGTTGCCATTTTCATCATTCTTGATCGCCCGCTGTCGCGAGACCGGCTGCGGTTTTGTCGGTGCCTCGCCGTCGGCTGTCACTTCCTCGATTTGCCAGCCGCTGGGCCAATGAACTTCAGGGTCCGCTGCCGCCGCCAAGGAACTGGCCAACAGCAAACATGCAGTACTTAACAGCCGTTTACGAACGTCGCTCATGCGAAAAACACCCAAGGATCAAGTGTCGAAGTTTGAGCCCCACCGCCCGCAGCTCGCAAGACCTGCGTCCCCTTTTTCATTTGGCGCAGCAGGCGGGCCTTGCGTATCATGGCGGCGCTGCACGGATGCCGCCCGCAAGCCAAGGGAAAGCTCCCCACACCTGGAGCCGCGTTTGCCCCATTTTTTTCTGGAGGGCCCATGAGCCTGCACGAACTGAACACTTTCCCGGGCGTCACCGCCCAACCTGACACCGCCACCTCGAACTTCGTGTTCAACCACACCATGCTGCGGGTCAAGGACATCACCAAGTCGCTGGACTTCTACACCCGCGTCCTGGGCTTCTCTTTGGTTGAAAAACGCGACTTTCCCGAAGCCGAGTTCAGCCTGTACTTCCTGGCTCTGGTGGACAAATCCCAGATTCCAGCCGACGCCGCCGCGCGTACCCAATGGATGAAGTCGATCCCGGGCATCCTGGAACTGACCCACAACCACGGCACCGAAAACGATGCCGACTTCGCCTACCACAACGGCAATACCGACCCTCGCGGCTTTGGCCATATCTGCATCTCGGTGCCGGATATCGTCGCCGCATGCGAACGCTTTGAAGCCCTTGGCTGTGATTTTCAGAAGCGCCTGAGCGACGGCCGCATGAAGAGCCTGGCGTTCATCAAGGACCCGGATGCGTACTGGGTTGAGATCATTCAACCCGCACCGCTATAACGAAAAAACCCCATGATGACTCATGGGGTTTTTCATTTGCAGGGCCTGACTTACGCCGGCGCAGACGTGCGGATCAGGTGATCGAACGCGCTCAGGGAGGCCTTGGCGCCCTCACCTACTGCAATCACGATCTGCTTGTACGGCACCGTCGTGACATCACCGGCCGCGAATACACCGGGCAGTGATGTTTCGCCACGGGCATCGACAATAATCTCGCCGCGCGGTGTCAGCTCTACCGTGCCTTTGAGCCAGTCGGTGTTGGGCAGCAAGCCGATCTGCACGAAGATCCCTTCCAGGTCGATCGTCTTGAACTCACCGCTATCGCGGTCCTTGTACGCCAGGCCGGTGACTTTCTGACCGTCACCTTTAACTTCGCTGGTCAGCGCGCTGGTGATGACGTCCACGTTGGGCAGGCTGTGCAGCTTGCGTTGCAATACGGCGTCGGCGCGCAGTTTGCTGTCGAACTCAAGCAGGGTCACGTGGCTGACGATACCGGCCAGGTCGATGGCCGCTTCCACGCCGGAGTTACCGCCACCGATCACCGCCACGCGCTTGCCTTTGAACAACGGGCCGTCGCAGTGCGGGCAGAAGCACACGCCCTTGGCTTTGTATTCCTGCTCACCCGGCACACCCATTTCGCGCCAGCGGGCGCCGGTGGCGAGGATTACGGTCTTGGACTTGAGCATAGCGCCGCTTTCGAAGCGAATTTCGTGCAACTCACCGGGATTTTTTGCCGGTACCAGGCTGCTGGCACGCTGCAGATTCATGATGTCCACGTCGTATTGACGCACATGGGCTTCCAGCGCACTGGCCAGTTTCGGCCCTTCGGTTTCCTGCACCGAGATGAAGTTCTCGATGGACATGGTGTCCAGCACCTGCCCGCCGAAGCGCTCGGCGGCAACGCCGGTGCGGATGCCTTTACGTGCGGCATAGATCGCAGCCGAAGAACCAGCAGGTCCGCCACCCACAACTAGTACATCAAAGGCGTCTTTGGCGCTGATTTTCTCGGCGGCCTTTTCAATACCGCTGGTGTCGAGCTTGGCGAGGATTTCTTCCAGGCCCATGCGGCCCTGACCGAAGTTCACACCGTTGAGGTACACGCTCGGTACCGCCATGATCTGGCGCTCATCGACTTCGGCCTGAAACAGTGCACCATCGACCGCGACGTGGCGGATGTTCGGGTTGAGCACCGCCATCAAGTTGAGCGCCTGGACCACGTCCGGGCAGTTCTGGCACGACAGCGAGAAGTATGTCTCGAAGCTGAACTCGCCTTTGAGGGCGCGGATCTGTTCAATCACTTCGACACTGGCCTTCGACGGGTGGCCACCGACTTGCAGCAGGGCCAGCACCAACGAAGTGAATTCATGACCCATCGGGATGCCGGCGAAACGCAGGCTGATGTCGGCACCCGGGCGGTTGATGGAGAACGACGGCTTGCGCGCATCGTCACCGTCGGTTTTCAGGGCAATCAGCGTGGTGAGGCTGACAACGTCCTGCAGAAGAGCGAGCATTTCCTGGGATTTCGCGCCGTCATCGAGGGAGGCGACGATCTCAATCGGCTGGGTGACCCGTTCCAGGTATGACTTCAACTGAGCTTTAAGATTGGCGTCCAACATACGGGCGATTTCCTATTAATTCGGTTTATTGCAGACAAAAAAACGCCCGAGCGAATCTCGCCCGGGCGTTTTGAGGGCGGATGCAGCTTACTTAGGTGCGGAATCCCGCCCTGGGTATTTCACAGACTTAGATCTTGCCGACCAGGTCCAGAGACGGTGCCAGGGTGGCCTCGCCTTCTTTCCACTTGGCTGGGCACACTTCGCCCGGGTGGGCTGCAACGTACTGAGCGGCCTTGATTTTGCGCAGCAGCTCGGAAGCGTCGCGGCCTACACCGCCGTCGTTCAGCTCAACGATCTTGATCTGACCTTCAGGGTTGATCACGAAGGTGCCGCGGTCGGCCAGGCCAGCTTCTTCGATCAGCACGTCGAAGTTGCGGGAGATGGTCAGGGTCGGGTCGCCGATCATGGTGTACTGGATCTTGCCGATGGCTGGCGAGGTGTTGTGCCAGGCAGCGTGAGCAAAGTGAGTGTCAGTGGAAACGCTGTAGATTTCGACACCCAGTTTCTGGAACTCGGCGTAGTTGTCAGCCAGGTCTTCCAGTTCGGTCGGGCAAACGAAGGTGAAGTCGGCTGGGTAGAAGAACACGACCGACCATTTGCCTTTCAGGTCAGCGTCGGACACATCTACGAAGCTGCCGTTTTTGAATGCGGTGGCTTTGAACGGTTTTACTTGGCTGTTGATGATAGGCATCGTTGACTCTCCGTCAGGGTTTGTAAGAGGGCGTTAAGTTGATGAAGTGAATGCTACCCACTCTTTCCGGCGATGGCTCATTGGCAAACCTGATGCTCACGATTGGTTTTCCCTATCAGCTGACTGTATTAATAGAAGAAATCTCAAAGCAGTGGCTGGGTAGCCAGGGTCATGCCCAGAAAAGGCGTCGCTTCAACATAGCGCATGGCCGATTTCATGTCGCTCCAGCCGACGTAACTCATCAGCGACTTCAAATCCCAGCCATTGCGATGGGCCCAGGTGGCGAAGCCCCGGCGCAAGGAATGGCTGGTGTATTGCTCAGCGGCGATGCCCGCGCGCTCAAGTGCCTGGCGCAACAGCGGGATCACACTGTTGGGGTGCAAGCCCTCCTCTGCCAGATTGCCCCAGCGGTCAATGCCACGGAACACCGGGCCGCGCACCAGAGCGGCAACGCTGAGCCATTCGCTGTAGGCCTGCACGGGGCAAAGGCGCAACAGCGCCGGGGTGTGATAAGTCTTGCCGAGGTTGTCACGGTCACTTTTGCTGCGCGGCAGGTAGACGCTGATTCCGGCACCCGGCGTGGCCTGCACATGCTCGATGCGTAATCGGCACAATTCATCACTGCGAAAACCGCGCCAGAAGCCGAGCAGGATTAACGCGGTGTCGCGCTTGGCGCGCAGCAGCAGAGGTTGATCCTGTGCCTGGATGGCCGCGCAAGCTTCTGCGTCCAGCGACGCCACCACCTGCTCCAGGTGCTGGAGTTGCAACGGCTCGGCTTGTTTCTCCTGAGCCGGATGCACGGCGCGAATGCCTTTGAGCACCTTGCGCACCACCGGCGCTTTGGTCGGGTCAGGAAAGCCCTGACTGGTATGCCACTGCGCTAATGCCGAGAGCCGCAGCTTCAACGTATTGACCGCCAACACACCAGCATGCGCCACCAGATAGCGCGCGACGCTGTCACTGGTGGCGGGCAGGAACCCACCCCAACTCACTTCAAAATGCTCGATGGCCGCACGATAGCTGCGGCGCGTGTTATCGCGGGTGGCGGCGTTGAGGTAACGATCCAGATCGCTCATGGGAGGCCTATTCGTACTGCTGGCAGGTATACATGCGTTCAGAACGCAGATCACACGAGATAATACGCCAATATCCCGGCTGTTAAACCATGAATTCAAACAGCTTTTTATTCATGTTATAGTATGTATATACATACTACATACCACAGTACTAAATCGACGGAGACCCCATGGCTCGCGGCGGCATAAACAAAGCAGTAGTTCAAACGGCACGCCTGGCGATCCTTGCCCGCGGCGAAAACCCCAGCATCGATGCCGTGCGCATCGAGATGGGCAATACCGGCTCGAAAACCACGATTCATCGTTACTTAAAGGAGTTGGACGACAGCGAAACCCGCCTGACCATCACCGAGGCGCCAATCGACGATGAGCTGGGTGAGCTGGTGGCGCGACTGTCCCAGCGCTTGAAGGAGAAAGCGCAAGAACCGATTGATCTGGCCCTGGCCCAGTTCGAGCAGCAAAAAGCCGCCCTGCTCGCTCAGCTGGCGTCGCTTGAGGAGGCCCACGGTCAGCTCAAGCAACAATTTGATATTCAGGCCGCTGCACTGGCAGAGGAAAGCGCGGCACTGCAAACCGCCAGCACCAGCCTGCAAACCGAACAAACCCGTAACGCGGGGCTCAGCCAGGCGTGCAGTGATTACGAATTACGCATTAACGACAAGGATGAGCAGATTCGCTCGCTGGAAGAGAAGCACCTGCATGCCCGCGAGGCGCTGGAGCACTACCGCAACGCAATCAAGGACCAGCGCGAGCAAGAACAGCGACGCCACGAAGGTCAGTTGCAGCAGATGCAGGCCGAGTTACGCCAGGCCCAACAAAGCGCCATGGTGCGCCAGGACGAGATCACCCAACTGCATCGCGACAATGAGCGGTTGCTGATCGAGCAACGCGTGACCACAAAGGAGTTGGCCGCACTGCAGGGAGAAACCCGCAAAGGCCAGGCCCAGCAACTGAAACTGAGCGAGCAAGTGAATCAGATCGACAGCGAGCGCACCCTGCTTCAGGAACGCCTGCGTGTCGCACTGCTGGAAAGCGAATCACGCCACCAGGCGCTGGCCGAGCAACAACACACCAACAAAACGCTCGAATTGGACCTGGTAAAGGCCCAGGCGAGTATCGAGGCATTGCGCCTGGCAGCCGCCATTGCGACAGCGCCAGAGGCAACACCGCACGCCTGATCAGTCGGCCACAGGCGTGCGCAGGGTGACGAATTCTTCCGCCGCCGTTGGGTGCACGCCGATGGTTTCATCGAAAAGCCGCTTGGTCGCCCCCGCCTTGAGCGCGATCGCCAGGCCCTGGATGATTTCACCGGCGTCCGGCCCCACCATGTGGCAGCCCAGCACTTTATCGGTGTCGGCGTCGACCACCAGTTTCATCAGGGTCTTTTCCTGGCAATCGGTCAGCGTCAGCTTCATCGGCCGGAAGCGGCTTTCGAAGATCAGCACGTTATGGCCGTTCTTCTTCGCGTCTTCCTCCGTGAGCCCTACCGTGCCGATATTCGGCAGGCTGAACACGGCCGTCGGGATCATCGCGTAATCCACCGGACGGTATTGCTCAGGCTTGAACAGGCGACGCGCCACGGCCATGCCTTCGGCGAGCGCCACCGGTGTCAGTTGTACCCGGCCGATCACATCACCAATCGCCAGGATCGACGGCTCGCTGGTTTCGTAGTGATCATTGACCTGGATAAACCCGCGCTCGTCCAATTTGACGCCAGTGTTCTCCAACCCAAGGTTATCCAGCATCGGACGGCGCCCCGTGGCGTAGAACACGCAATCGGTTTCCAGTACACGGCCGTCTTTCAAGGTGGCCTTGAGACTGCCGTCAGCGCTCTTGTCAATGCGGGCGATATCGGCGTTGAACTGCAGGTCCAGGCCGCGCTTGGTCAGCTCTTCCTGCAGATGCTTGCGCACCGCACCATCAAAACCACGCAAGAACAGATCACCGCGATACAAGAGCGAGGTCCGGGCGCCCAGGCCTTGGAAAATACCGGCGAATTCCACCGCGATATAACCGCCACCCACCACCAGTACGCGCTTGGGCAGCTCTTTAAGGAAGAACGCTTCGTTAGACCCTATAGCGTGCTCATGCCCTGGAATCTCGGGAATCTGTGGCCAGCCACCCACAGCGACCAGGATGTGCCTGGCGGTGAAGCGCTCGCCATTGATCTCCACCTGATGCGCATCCACCAGACGCGCATGCCCCTCATGCAGGGTCACGCCGCTATTGACCAGCAGGTTGCGGTAGGTACCGTTGAGGCGATTGATCTCGCGGTCTTTGTTGGCGATCAGCGTGGCCCAATCAAAGTGTGCTTCGCTCAGCGACCAGCCAAAGCCGCTGGCCTGCTCGAAGTCTTCGGCAAAATGTGCGCCATACACCAACAGTTTCTTGGGTACGCACCCCACGTTCACGCAGGTACCGCCCAGGTAGCGGCTTTCTGCCACGGCCACCTTGGCACCAAAGCCCGCCGCGAAGCGCGCCGCGCGAACACCGCCGGAACCGGCACCAATTACATATAGATCAAAATCGTAGGCCATTTCACTCTCCTCGGCAGGCCGTCAGCATACCGACTTACAGGGTGCTGAAAAACGAAAAAGCCACCCGAAGGTGGCTTTTTAGCGGCAGACAGGCGTGAATCAGTAAGCCTTGCCAGTTTTGTAGAAGTGCTCGTAACAGAAGTTGGTGGCTTCGATGTAGCCTTCAGCACCACCGCAGTCAAAGCGACGGCCCTTGAACTTATAGGCAATCACGCAACCGTCTTTGGCTTGCTTGAGCAGCGCGTCGGTGATCTGGATTTCACCGCCCTTGCCCGGCTCGGTTTCTTCGATCAATTTGAAGATATCCGGCGTCAGGATGTAGCGACCGATGATCGCCAGGTTCGACGGAGCATCTTCAGGCGCTGGTTTCTCAACCATGTCACGAACACGGATCAGGCCATCACCAATGTCGTCGCCGGCAATCACGCCGTACTTGTTGGTCTCTTGAGGATCAACCTCTTGGACGGCAACGATGGTGCAACGGTACTTTTGATACAGCTTGACCATCTGGGTCAGTACGCCGTCGCCTTCCAGGTTCACACACAAGTCATCCGCCAGCACCACGGCGAACGGTTCGTCACCGATCAGCGGGCGACCGGTCAGGATCGCATGGCCGAGGCCTTTCATCTGGGTCTGGCGGGTGTATGAGAACGAGCACTCGTCGAGCAGCTTGCGGATGCCGACCAGGTATTTTTCCTTGTCGGTGCCTTTGATCTGGTTTTCCAGCTCATAGCTGATATCGAAGTGGTCTTCCAGCGCGCGCTTACCGCGGCCGGTGACGATGGAGATTTCGTTCAGACCGGCATCCAGTGCTTCTTCCACGCCGTACTGAATCAGTGGCTTGTTCACCACCGGCAGCATTTCTTTGGGCATGGCCTTGGTCGCTGGCAAGAAGCGAGTGCCGTAACCGGCTGCTGGGAACAAGCATTTCTTGATCATATGGGTCCTTACAAAGGGCTGTGCGTACGGAATTCGGCGCAGTCTAATCAGGCCGCAGCCACCTTACAATGGGGTGGGCTACTGGCGTTGCGATGTCATCATAGAGAAAAAAACTCGACGTAAGTTCCGCTGATCTTACGAGCCGTGTCTTAACGGCACGGTAAAACAAGTCGATTTCCCACTGCTGAAACCACCAAGAACCCTTTTAACACGCTTTGCGGCTCGGAACATTGACCTGGAATAACTTGCGCGGCCCCACGACATTTGGCGCTATCATTAGGCCCTTTAACCACACCACGAGATTGTTAATAGATGTCAGAACCAAAAGGCGTGAACGGCTACCTGATCACCAAGCGAGCGGACGGCTGGCACCTGATCAACTTCCACGGAGACAGCGTTGCGGGTGTTTTCGAAAGCGAAAGCATGGCGATTGCCGTCGCCGAAGTGTTTGTGGATGAAGCAGGCCACGCATCGAGCAAGCGGCCGAAGACCAAGTAAGCCTTAAAGCATCACGCAAAAAGCCCCGATTTCAGGGGCTTTTTGGTGTTTGTCTGTACCTACATGGCAGTTCGCTATAATCTTCCGAAAACGCCCCACGACAAGTGTCAGCGCCCTTTCACACCCTTGACGACGACCCTACATGAACAAACTTCTGGCACTGATTGCGGTACTGGCGCTTGCCGGCTGCACCACCACCTCTGATGTCTACCTGAAAAACGGCGAACAAGGCCTGACCATCGACTGCTCGGGCGAGGCCAACTCGTGGGCCAGTTGCTACGAAAAGGCCGACGCTTCCTGCGCGGGTACCGGCTACCGTATCGTCGGCACCGAAGGCACCCCGGCACTCAAGGAAAGCGACAAAACCCTGGGCCAGGACGTAGGCAACTTTAAAAGTCGCAGTGTCGTGGTGGTCTGCAAGTAACCCTGCGTTACAAGTGAATCTCGGCAAACTTGATACCCAGCTCCCGAAGGAGCTCGGTCAACTGGTCAAGGCTGGCAAACGACTCGACTTCATCCTGGTCATCCACCAGGAAATAACTGCGCCCGCCGCTCTTCTTGAAAAAGACAATCCACTCGCCTAGATGAGCAGGGTTCTGGATGACATGGGTGGCCGAGATTTCACCTTCGCCATGACGGGTCTTGACGTGTTCACGCTTCATATCTGGTTTTCCACAGCGGCATCAGCCGGAAATGCATTCTTCCCCGGCCTTCTTCACATCAGCCGGGCGGATCGGCACGTTGGACATGCTCTCGTAGAGTTTGATACTGCTGCCGCTGGAGCGCTCTTCAATTTCAAAAATGGCCGACGGGTCTGCTGAAAATTTCTGCGGCACGATCACACGCACACCGTCCTTATGCGGTTCGATCTGCGGCGGGCGACGAGTAGCTGATAATTTGCGTACCACGCACGCGGCGTATTCCTGGGGTTTTTTCCCGGAAATGACGGCGAGCGTCGGCGGGGTCTGCTTGATATCTGCAACCGAAGCACACCCACCGATCGCCAAGGCCAGCACCAACACACTCCACTTCATACAAAACCTCCGATAAAGATCCTACGACCACGGGGATGGTAATTTTCTCCCGCCCACGTAGGATTTATCCCTGATAACTCGGTAAATAACTGTTTTAAATTGTCGACGTGACTGAAGACGAGTCGATAATAAACGCGCTGGGGCTGATAAACTCCATCTTAACCTACGTATCGTTCTGATTTTTCAGAAAAAGCCCTTCTGGAGACACCCTCATGAAATTTATCCACCAGCGCGAGCACCTCAACGAGGGAGATATTGTCGTCATCGAATGCTCGCAGACTTGTAATATCCGTCTGATGAGCGATGCGAATTTCCGCAGCTTCAAAAATGGCGGTCGCCACACCTACCACGGCGGCGCGTTCGACACATTCCCCGCCAAAATCACCGCGCCGAGCACGGGCTTCTGGAACATCACTCTTGACGTGGTCACGCGCCGCGCGATCAGCGTCACTCGCAAGCCCGCGCTGTCCCACAAGATTCGCATCGTACGTCGCACCAGCACCAAGCTGAGCTGATTTGCATACGCCACAGGAAATAGCCGTGACTGCCACTACTAAATACGTGATCAAGTACAAGCTCAACGGCGAACGCCGCTTTGAGTTCGCCCAACTGACGACCCATAGCGTGGAAGAAGCCAAGCAAGCCCTGGCGAAAATCCACGATGCCAGCGATGAAATCACTGACATCACCGTGAGCAAGGCGCTGTAAGACCATGCCCGGCCCCACCGCCGACCTGTTCGCCGATGACGCCCTGCAACAACCTGCAGGACGCGAGCAAATTGGCGAGCAATCCTACGTGCTAAGGGGCTACGCCCTGCGCTGGATTGAAAGGCTTCTACCCGAGTTACGCCGCGTGCTGGCTCAATCGCCGTTTCGGCAAATGGTCACGCCGGGGGGCTTTACCATGTCGGCGGCATTGAGCAGTTGCGGCGCGCTGGGCTGGACCACCGACACCACGGGCTACCGCTACAGCCCGCTCGACCCACGCAATCAGCGCCCCTGGCCCGCCCTTCCCGACGCCTTGCGCGAATTGGCCGTACAGGCGGCCGCTGAAGCAGGGTTTCGCGAGTTCGCCCCGGATGCCTGCCTGATCAATCGCTATGTACCCGGCGCAAAAATGTCTCTGCACCAGGATAAAAACGAACGCGATTACAGCGCGCCGGTGGTATCGGTGTCCCTCGGGTTGCCGGCGATTTTCCTGTTCGGTGGCCATGCGCGCAGTGACAAAGCGCAGAAAATTTCGTTGTTTCACGGCGACGTGGTGATCTGGGGCGGCGTTGATCGCTTGCGCTTTCACGGCGTGATGCCGATCAAGGAAGGCACGCATCCGATCATGGGCGCGCAACGCATCAACCTGACCTTGCGTACCGCCGGCTGATTTGACCGCAAGCTTCGGAGTGCCAGACGACCACGGCACGGCTAACCTGCTGAGGATCAGTCAAGAGTGCCCACCATGACTACCGAACAAGACCCGCGCTGGGCGGCGATCGTCGCCCGCGACCCCAAGGCCGATACGCTGTTCGTCTATGGCGTTAAAACCACCGGCGTGTATGGCCGGCCCAGCAGCGCCTCACGCTTGCCGCGCCCGGAAAACATCGAATTTTTCGACACGCCGGCACAGGCCGAAGCGGCAGGCTATCGCCCCAGCAGGCGCGCCGCCGGCGACCAGACCCAGCGCGCCGCGCAGCATGCCAAATGGGTGGCCGACGCCTGCAGATATATCGAGCAGGCTGACACCCCGCCCCATCTGGGCACCCTGGCCGCCCAGGCAGGCCTGAGTCCGTTTCACTTCCACCGCGTCTTCAAGGCCGTCACTGGCCTGACCCCCAAGGCCTACGCCAGCGCCCACCGCTCACGCAAATTGCGCGATGGGCTCAAAGGCCAACATACGGTGACGGATGCGCTGTATGACGCAGGCTTTAATTCCAACAGCCGCTTTTACGCGTCGGCCAACCACGTGCTCGGCATGAAGCCCAGCGATTACAAAGCCGGCGGTACCCATAACCAGATCCTGTTTGCGGTCGGTGAATGCTCATTGGGGGCAATTCTGGTGGCGCAAAGCACGCGCGGCGTGTGCGCAATTTTGCTGGGCGATGAACCGGACACACTGGTGCGTGACCTGCAGGATCAATTCCCCAAGGCCGAATTGGTGGGCGCCGATCGCCGCTTCGAACAGTTGATCGCACAGGTGGTGGGGTTTATCGAAGCCCCCGCCCTGGGCCTGGACTTACCCCTCGACGTGCGCGGCACCGCGTTCCAGGAACGGGTGTGGCAGGCGTTGCGAGACATTCCCGTGGGCAGCACCGCCAGCTACGCGCAGATTGCCGAGCAGATCGGCGCCCCCACATCGTTTCGCGCAGTGGCCCAGGCCTGCGGCGCCAACCGCCTGGCCGTGGCTATCCCCTGCCACCGCGTGGTACGCAGCGATGGCGATATCTCGGGTTACCGCTGGGGCGTCGAGCGCAAGCGTCAATTGCTCGAGCGTGAACGCGACCGTTAACGCCGCACGAAAAACCTGCGTCGTCCAGTGAATAAAACAGACTGGCCGGGAGCCAGATGCCCTGCTAAAACAGCGAAAAATCCGACGAACGCTGGAGACACACCCCCATGAGCACCTGGCCCGACACGCGCATTCTCGACCTGCTCGGTATCGAGGTACCGATCATCCAGGCGCCGATGGCCGTTGGCACCACCACCGCCATGGTCATCGCGGCCAGTCAGGCTGGCGCATTGGGGTCGATGCCGGCCGCCGCGCTGAGCACCGAGCAACTGCGTGAAGCGCTGGCCACCATCCGCCAGGCCTGCACGGGGCCTATCAACGTGAACTTCTTCTGCCACCAACCGCCGCCAGTGGATGAGGCGCGGGATCAGCGCTGGAAGGCATTGCTTGAGCCTTATTACCAGCAACTGGGCGCCGATTTTACCGCGCCAACGCCGGTGACCGACCGCGCACCGTTCAATGACGCCGCCTGCCAGGTGGTCGAAGCGTTTCGTCCAGAGGTGGTCAGTTTCCATTTCGGGCTGCCGGAGCAAAGCTTGCTGGACCGAGTAAAAGCCACAGGCGCCAAAGTGCTTTCATCCGCCACCACGGTAGAGGAGGCGATTTGGCTGGAACAGCACGGCTGTGACGCAATCATTGCCATGGGCAGCGAGGCCGGTGGGCATCGCGGGCTGTTTCTCAGCGACGACCTCAACACGCAGATCGGCCTGTTCGCCCTGTTGCCGCAGGTCGTCGACGCGGTGAAGGTGCCGGTGATTGCGGCCGGCGGGATCGGCGATGCGCGCGGGATTGTCGCGGCATTCGCGCTCGGTGCCTCGGCGGTGCAGATCGGTACTGCGTACCTGTTTACCCCGGAAGCGAATGTCACTGCCGCCCACCATTACGCGTTGCGCCACGCCCAGGCCAGCGAAACCGCGCTGACCAACCTGTTCACCGGCCGCCCGGCCCGTGGCATCGTCAACCGCGTGATGCGCGAATTGGGCCCGATCAACCCGGCGGCCCCGGCGTTTCCGCGCGCCGGCGGTGCGCTGGTGCCGCTTAAAGCAAAGGACGAGGCAGGCTTCAGTAACCTGTGGTCGGGCCAGGCACTGCGCCTGGGCAAAGACATCACCGCTTATGACCTGACGCGCGAGCTGGCCGAGCAAACGCTGGCCAAACTCACCTGATCCAGGCACCCGCGGCCACTTCGCGCTGTACCGGCAATGGCCAACCGCTATATATTCGCCTACATAGCGGTTAGCCTTCTCCCATGACACGCCGAGCACACCAAGGAGCTGCTTCATGATGATTCACGCCTCACGCCTGGCCGTGCTGGTCGCCGCGTTCGCGTTTGGTTCGGCCCATGCCGACGAAGTCCAGGTGGCGGTAGCCGCCAACTTCACCGCGCCGATCCAGGCGATCGCCGCCGATTTCGAAAAAGACACCGGCCATAAACTGATCGCCGCCTACGGCGCGACTGGGCAGTTCTATACCCAGATCAAAAACGGCGCGCCGTTCGAAGTGTTTCTCAGCGCCGATGACACCACCGCGAAAAAACTTGAAAACGAAGGCGATGCCGTCAAAGGCTCGCGCTTCACTTACGCCATCGGCACCCTGGCGCTGTGGTCAGCCAAAGCAGGCTACGTAGACGCCAAGGGCGAAGTGCTGAAGAAGAACGACTTCAAGCACCTGTCCATCGCCAACCCTAAAGCGGCGCCGTATGGCTTGGCCGCGACCCAAGTGCTGGAAAAGGAAGGATTGAGCGAGCAGGTCAAAGACAAACTCGTCGAAGGCCAGAACATCACCCAGGCCTATCAGTTTGTCTCCACCGGCAATGCCGAACTGGGTTTTGTGGCCTTGTCGCAGATCTACAAAGACGGCAAAGTCACCGGCGGTTCGGCATGGATCGTCCCGGCCGCCCTGCATGACCCGATCAAACAGGACGCGGTGATCCTCAACAAAGGCAAAGACAGCACCGCTGCCAAGGCACTGGTCGACTACCTGAAAGGTCCGAAAGCCGCGGCCATCATCAAGTCCTACGGTTACGAGCTCTAAATGCCGCTATCGAGTGCCGATTTTTCCGCCATCTGGCTCACCATCAAACTGGCGTCACTGACGACGGTGATCCTGTTGGTCATCGGCACTCCCATTGCGCTGTGGTTGTCGCGCACGCGCTCAGGGTGGCGTGGGCCCATTGGTGCGATCGTTGCCCTGCCGTTGGTGCTGCCGCCCACGGTGATCGGTTTCTACCTGCTGCTGACCATGGGCCCCAACGGCTTCTTCGGCCAGTTCACCCAGTGGCTGGGCCTGGGCACACTCACTTTCAGCTTCAGCGGGCTGGTGATCGGCTCGGTCATCTATTCCATGCCGTTTGTGGTGCAGCCTTTGCAAAACGCGTTTTCCGCCATTGGCTCGCGCCCGCTGGAAGTTGCCGCCACCTTGCGCGCCAGTCCATGGGACACCTTTTTCAGCGTGATCCTGCCCCTGGCCCGCCCTGGTTTTATCACCGCAGCCATTCTCGGTTTCGCCCACACCGTCGGTGAGTTTGGCGTAGTGCTGATGATCGGCGGCAATATCCCGGACAAGACCCGCGTGGTCTCAGTGCAGATTTACGATCATGTCGAAGCCATGGAATATGCCCAGGCCCATTGGTTGGCGGGGGCCATGGTGGTGTTCGCATTCATCGTGTTGCTGGCGCTGTACTCCAGCCGTAAAACCAACGTGGGCTGGAACTGATGTCGATGATCGATGTGCGCCTGCAACTCCAGTACTCGGGCTTTGCCCTGGATGTGGACCTGCACCTGCCGGGACGCGGTGTAACGGCGCTTTACGGGCACTCCGGCTCCGGCAAAACCACCTGCCTGCGTTGCATTGCCGGCCTGGAGCGCGCGGACAACGGTTTTATCCAAGTTAATGGTGACGTCTGGCAAGACAGCCGCAATGGGCTTTTCGTGCCACCGCATAAGCGGGCGCTGGGCTATGTGTTCCAGGAGGCCAGCCTGTTCCCGCATCTGTGCGTGCGCGCCAACCTGGAATTCGGTCTCAAGCGCATCCCTCGCCAGCAACGTCGGGTGGACATGACCCAGGCCGCCGAATTGCTGGGCATCGCTCATCTGCTCGAGCGCAACCCGCTGCACCTCTCAGGCGGCGAGCGCCAGCGCATCGGCATCGCCCGCGCGTTGCTCACCAGCCCGCGCTTGCTGCTGATGGATGAGCCACTGGCCGCACTCGACAGCCAGCGCAAGGCCGAGATCCTGCCTTACCTGGAGCGCCTGCACGACGAGTTGGACATACCCGTTCTGTATGTCAGCCACGCTCAGGATGAAGTGGCGCGCCTGGCCGATCACATCGTGCTGCTCAATGAAGGCAAGGCCCTGGCCAGCGGACCCATCGGCGAAACCCTGGCACGGCTAGACCTGCCCCTGGCCCGGGGCGACGACGCTGGCGTGGTGATCAACGGCACCGTGAGTGCCTACGATGCGCACTATCAATTGCTCACCCTGCAACTGCCGGGCAGTGTGTTACCGATGCGCGTGGCCCATGCCCCGCTGGCCGTGGGCAAAGCGCTGCGGGTCAAGGTGCAGGCGCGCGACGTGAGCCTTAGCCTGCAAGCCGAAGAACACAGCAGCATCCTCAACCGCCTGCCGGTGACCGTGATCGAGCAAATGCCTGCGGACAACAGCGCTCACGTGCTGGTGCGCCTGGAAGCCGATGGCACCTCATTGCTGGCGCGCATCACACGCTACTCGCGCGATCAGTTGCACCTGCACCCAGGGCAGCAGCTGTGGGCACAGATCAAGGCCGTGGCGGTGCTGGCCTAAGTATTTGGCACGAGCGCACAGCGCTGCGGTCAATCAGACATACCGGCCTGATCTGATGCCAAGGAACCCGCCCATGCCCGACTCCACCCTGCCGACCGACCTGCCCCGCGACCTGCATTACGTTGACGACACCCAACCGGGCATTCGCCGCAAGAAAGTGCGCGGCAAATTTCACTACTTCGATGCCAAGGGTGTACGCATCACCGACGATGAAGAGATCAAGCGTCTTAATGCCCTGGCCGTGCCGCCGGCGTACACCGATGTGTGGATCTGCGCCGACCCGCGCGGCCATCTGCAAGCCACCGGCCGTGACGCCCGTGGGCGCAAGCAATACCGCTACCACGCGCGCTGGCGCGAAGTGCGCGACAGCGACAAGTACGCGCGCCTGCAAGCCTTCGGCCAAGCCCTGCCCAAGCTACGTAAACGGTTGGAAGCGCAACTGGCCGCGCCCGGTTTTACCCGTGAAAAGGTCCTGGCCACCGTGGTGATGCTGCTCGATGCCACGTTGATCCGTGTCGGCAATACCCAATATGCCCGCGACAACAAATCCTACGGGCTGACCACGCTTCGCAATCGCCATGTGGGCGTCAAGGGCAGCGAAATAAAGTTCCAGTTCCGTGGCAAAAGTGGCGTAGAGCATCAGCTCAGCGTGCGGGATCGACGCCTGGCGACGGTGGTCAAGCGCTGTATGGAGTTGCCGGGGCAAGACCTGTTTCAGTATCTGGACGAAAACGGTGAACGCCACACCGTCAGCTCGCAGGATGTGAACGCCTACCTGCACAGCCTCACCGGCGCAGACTTTACCGCCAAGGACTACCGCACCTGGGCCGGTACGGCGCTGGCATTGGCGGTGTTGCGCGAGCTGGAGTGGCAGCCGGAATCGGATGCCAAGCGACACGTTGTCGCGACGGTCAAGGACGTCGCCAAACAGTTGGGCAACACTCCTGCCGTGTGCCGCAAGTGCTATATCCACCCGGCGGTGCTCGAGCATTTCAGCCTGGGCCAACTGTCCAAATTGCCCAAGCCCAAGGTGCGCAAGGGGCTCAAGGCCGAGGAGGTGGCGTTGGCCATGTTCCTTGAACAGCTCGCCGAGGCGGGTTAGGTTTGTCTCCCTTCACCCTCACGCTGCAACACCTGTACTTTCAGTTCGCCGATAGCGCTCTGTTGCAGGAGGACCTAAACCGCGACTTTACCGGCGATGTTGGTGGTGTCCCATGATGAAGCGTTTGTGCGAGCGATCAGGCCCACCCATGTGCTCAGTTGGAACCCCCTCGGTTGGCAGTTGGACACTGTCTGAGGTCATTGCGCGCGAACTGAAAGCGTCCTACCGTAGTGGCCGGATAATCTCATTGAGGAGCCCGGCCCGATGCTGCCTTCGTCTCACAAGCCGTTTGCTAATGCTGCACTGGCCCACCAACAGCGCTGGCGCGGTCGGGTCGGATTGATCCTGGTGGCCTGCCTGTCGGTGCTGGCGGGCATGACCGATGCTATTGGTTTTATGGCCAGCGGTGACTTTGTCTCGTTCATGAGCGGCAACACCACGCGCCTGGCGGTGGCGATCAGCGCGGGCGATCTCGGGCTGACCGGGCGACTGTTGCTGCTGGTCGCCACCTTCGTGGCGGGCAACGCATTGGGGGTGGTGGTGAGTCGCTTCGGTCGACGCCATGCACTGCCGCTGCTGCTGTGCATCGCGGCGTTGTTGTGCGCGGGCGCATTGTGGCCGTTCGGCGATGCACTGCCCGCGCTGCTGGCAGCCATCACGGCGATGGGCATGCTCAATGCAGCAGTGGAAGAGGTCAATGGTTTGCCGGTGGGGCTGACCTACGTCACCGGGGCGCTGTCACGGTTTGGGCGTGGCTTGGGACGCTGGATGCTCGGTGAACGCCGCAACGGCTGGCGCGTGCAGTTGATTCCGTGGGGCGGCATGTTTGTCGGTGCGGTGATCGGCGCACTGCTGGAGCAGCAGATGGGCTTGAAGGCGTTGCTGGTCAGTGGCGTGTTGGCAGGGTTGTTGGGGGTATTGACGCTGAAGATTCCCCGTCGCTGGCATTTGGGGTTCATGCCGCGCTAGAGAAAAAAGATGCTCGCCCGAGGCGTCGGCCTCGACGTCCGTGTGCCGGTAAAGAGCCACCACTTCGGGCGAGCGGTGTGAATAATAAGCGAAACGCCCGGTGGCTGTCCTGCCGGGCGTTTCCGAATATGACTGAGGCAACGGATTACAGACAGGTTGCCAGCGCAGCCAAACGGCGCTTGGCAGGCATGCTGTCTTCAGTCGCGTAGTAGTTGACGGTCGCGCCGGCGCCGGCGCTTTTTACGTCGACAAAGTAGTCCCCGCCCGTGGTGTAAACGGTGAATCCTCCCGCGCCGTTCGGCTCCTTGAAGCCACCCGCGTCGACGCCGAACACACTTTCGTCCTGCCAGCCAAACTGAATGCATTCGGCAACCACCAGGGTCGCCTTGTCCGACGCCAGGGTCTTATAAGGACTGCCTGCGCGCGCTTCGTTCATCTTCGACCCCGCGCAACCGGCCAGTGCTGCCAGTGCCAATGCACCCAATACCATGTTCCGCATGCCATCGCTTCCTTGAAAAAAACGCGACTTTACCATTAGCCGACACCGCCCATGCTGATCAAGCGCTGCGCGAACTCAACGCCGAGCCGTATGAATATAGTTTCACTGTGAAGAGTGAACCCGCCATTTATAGTGGCCTGGCTCATTTTTAGAAGTCTCCCTTCTGCCTGCTCTCCCGCAGGCTTTTTTTCGTCTGCGTGTCAGAACCACCAGCGAAACAGGTAGAACAACGCCATGCTCAGCAGCACGGTGAGCAGTACATTGCGCGTCCAGAACATCAACCCCACGGCGCAGACGCCAGCCAGCAAATAGGGGTTGGCGGGGCTCAGGTTGAGCCGGTGGTCAGCCAGGAAAATAATCGGCCCGCAAATCGCAGTAAGCATGCCCGGCACCGCAAACCCCAGAAACTCCCGCGCGCCACGGTTGAGACGCACCGGCAGACGCGGTTCGATAAACAGGTAACGATTCAGAAATACCACCAGCCCCATGGCCACAATCATCAGGTAAATCATCGCTGCCCTACCCCCAGTCGCTTGCAGGCAAACCCTGCGCTCATGCCCAAGACCCCGGACACCACCACCGCCGATTCCCAGTGCAGGAAGCTCAGCCACACGGAACACAGCAGCGCTACCGCGACGCAAACCACCGTCGGCACATCGCGCACCACGGGAGTGATCAAGGCGATGAAAGTCGCGGCAATGGAAAACTCCAGCCCCAACTGATCGAGGCCCGGAATGCTTTTACCCAGCACGATGCCGGCGAGGGTGAAGAGGTTCCAGGCGATATAGAACGTCAGGCCCACGCCCAGGGCGTACCAGCGATTGAACGTCTCACGGTCGTAGTGGCTGACCAGTGCGAAAAATTCGTCGGTGAGCAGAAAACCCAGGCTCATGCGCCAGCGGGTCTTGAGCGGCGAAACAATCGGGCGCAAATGCATGCCGTACAGCAAATGCTGGGAGGTCAGCAGCAACGTGGTCAGCACGATGGAGATCAGGCTCGCGCCGCTCTTGACCATACCGATGGCAACCAACTGCGCCGCGCCGGCAAACACGATCGCCGACAAACCCTGGGCTTGCAGCGGGGTAAATTGCGCATCGATGGCCATGGAGCCGGCGAGCAGCCCCCAGGGCGCACAGGCCAGGGACAAGGGAATAACGGCGATGGCGCCGCGAGCGAAGGCGTAATGCGGTAAGGAAGCAGGCATGGAGACGGCTCATCGACAGACAGTCGACAAGCATGCCAGCCCGATCAGGGGTGTGTCTTGAATGATCTTGCTCAGGCGAGCCTGACCGACACCTGCTCCACGGAATCGCGCGCTTCGCGCAATTCGTGGGCGTCCTGGTTGAGCCGGTGGATGGTATTGAGCAAGCGCTGACGCAGCACTTCATCGCCGAGTTTTTCCACGGCGCGCATCAGGTCGAACGCCGCGGTTTCGTTATTTTCCGCGACGGAATCCAGGGTCTTGCGCAGGTTGCGAGTGGCACGGGTCACGCGGGTTCTTCCTTCGTCAGCAATGGCAGGCACTTTAGGACATTCGTGTTTCATTTTAATTTCAAGCACTTGTGGTTCATTTGGCGGCGTTTGATCCATGTCAACGCAAAACCGGATTTGACCTACATATATGGTAATACGTATATTCGGCCAACCGCATATACGAAACCGCTCACCATGTCAGCGCCGCTCTCTCCCCCCACCTTGTTCAAATGCCTGGCCGATACCACTCGCGCCCGGTTGACCCTATTAATCCTGCGCGAAGGCGAACTTTGCGTGTGCGAACTGATCCATGCTCTGGACGACAGCCAGCCAAAAATCTCGCGCCACCTGGCGCACCTGCGAAGTTGCGGATTATTGCTGGATCGTCGCCAAGGCCAATGGGTCTACTACCGCATCAATCCGGCACTGCCCCACTGGGTGACCCACGTGCTGGACATCACCCTGCAAGCCAACCAGCCATGGTTGCACACCGACGCCCAGCGTCTGGATGCAATGGGCGACAGACCACAACGGGCCAGCACCTGCTGCTGAGCCATCGGAGCGTTTATTCATGCTTGTCGCGATTGCTATTTTTATCCTCACCATCATCCTGGTCATCTGGCAGCCCAAGGGCCTCGGCGTCGGCTGGAGCGCCACCCTCGGCGCGATCCTGGCCCTGGCCTGCGGCGTCATCAGCCTGGCGGACATCCCGGTGGTGTGGCACATCATCTGGAACGCCACCGGAACCTTTGTCGCCCTGATCATCATCAGCCTGCTGCTCGATGAAGCCGGTTTCTTCGCCTGGACCGCGCTGCATGTGGCGCGCTGGGGCCGTGGTCGCGGCCGACGTTTGTTCGCTTATATGGTGCTGCTCGGGGCGCTGGTTTCAGCGCTGTTTGCCAATGACGGTGCGGCGCTGATCCTCACGCCTATCGTCATGTCGATGTTATTGGCGCTGCGCTTCTCCCCGGCGGCGACCCTGGCGTTCGTGATGGGCGCAGGTTTTATCGCGGACACGGCGAGCCTGCCGCTGGTGGTGTCGAACCTGGTGAACATCGTCTCGGCGGACTATTTCAAGATCGGCTTCAACGAATACGCCGCCGTAATGGTGCCGGTCAACTTCGTCAGCGTCGCGGCCACCCTCGCCGTGCTGTTATGGTTCTTTCGCCGCGATATCCCGCAGACTTACGACCCGGCGGACCTGGCCGAGCCGGCCAGTGCCATTCACGACCGCGCCACCTTCCGTGCCGGCTGGTGGGTGCTGGGCATCCTGTTGATCGGCTGCTTTGCCCTGGAGCCGTTGGGCATCCCCATCAGCGCTATCTCCGCAGTGTGCGCCGTGCTGTTGCTGGTCATCGCCGCCAAGGGTCATAAGATTTCCACGCGCAAAGTGCTGAAAGAAGCGCCGTGGCAGATCGTGGTGTTTTCGTTGGGGATGTACCTGGTGGTCTATGGCTTGCGCAATGCCGGCCTCACCACTTATCTGGCGACCTGGCTCGATACCTTTGCGACTTACGGCATTTGGGGCGCGGCCATGGGCACCGGCGTGCTGACGGCTCTGCTGTCCTCGGCAATGAACAACCTGCCGACCGTGTTGATCGGTGCGCTGTCCATCGAGTCCAGCCATGCCGTTGGCGTGGTCAAGGACGCGATGATCTACGCCAACGTGATCGGCAGCGACCTGGGCCCCAAAATCACCCCCATCGGCAGCCTGGCCACGTTGCTGTGGCTGCATATCCTCGCGCGCAAAGGCATCACCATCACCTGGGGTTACTACTTCAAGGTGGGGATCGTGCTGACCGTGCCTGTATTGCTGATCACCCTTGCCGCCCTCGCCTTACGTCTGAGTATCTGACGGAGAAGCCCAATGAAAGTCCTGTTCATGTGCACCGCCAACAGTTGCCGCAGTATTTTGTCCGAAGCACTGTTCAACCACTTGGCACCCGAGGGTTTCGAGGCCGTAAGCTCCGGCAGCTTCCCCAAAGGCCAGGTATTGCCGCGCAGCCTCAGCACGCTGCAGGCAGCGGGTATCAGCACCGAGGGCTTGTACAGCAAGGGCAATGACGCCTTTGAAGGCAGCCCGCCGGATATCGTGATCACCGTGTGCGACAAAGCGGCCGGTGAAGCCTGCCCCGTGTATTTCGGGCCCGCGACCAAGGCACATTGGGGGCTGGAAGACCCGTCGGATGTTAACGGCGATGAAGCCCGCGTGAACGCCGCGTTCAACGCCACACTGGAGACCATCGAAACCCGCTGCCGAGCGTTTTTCGCGCTGCCGTTTGCCAGCCTCTCCCCGACCGAGTTGAAGGCTGAACTCGAGCGTATCGCCACACGGTAGCCGGAGAGCACAATGACCACCCTGCCCAACCTCGACACCTCTCTGTGCGCTCCACTGCACAGCGGGCCCACCCACCCGCCACGCATCCTGCTGTTGTATGGCTCGACACGAGAGCGTTCGTTCAGCCGCCTGTTGGTGGAAGAGGCCGCACGCCTGCTGCGCCACTTTGGCGCCGACACGCGGATTTTCAACCCTGGCGGGCTGCCGTTACCCGATGACGCGCCGAGAGATCACCCCAAGGTTCAGGAGTTGATGGACCTGATGCAATGGTCCGAAGGCCAGGTGTGGTGCTCGCCGGAACGGCACGGCTCAATGTCGGCAGTGTTCAAGGCGCAACTCGACTGGGTCCCGCTGGCCCTGGGCGCGGTGCGCCCGACGCAAGGCAAGACCCTGGCGGTGATGCAAGTCTCCGGCGGCTCGCAATCGTTCAATACCGTCAATCAGCTACGTGTGCTGGGCCGCTGGATGCGCATGTTCACCATCCCCAACCAATCCTCGGTGCCCAAAGCCTTTTTGGAGTTCGATGACCAGGACCGTATGAAACCTTCGGCGCTGTACGACCGCCTGGTGGATGTGATGGAGGAGTTGGTGAAATTCACTGTCCTGCTACGCGAACGCCCGGACCTGGTGGACCGTTACTCCGAGCGCAAGGAAAGCGCCGCTGAGCTGTCACAACGGGTCAATCAACGGTCGATCTGACCCCCGCAGCCAGCGTATGCTCATGCGCATTGTCTTAATGAGCTTGCGCAATGAGCACCCTGCAACACGCCTGGCTGGGTAACTACGAAATCAGCGACACCACATGCACCGGCCTGACCTTTGCCCGTCACAGCCATGACGAATGCGTGATCGGCGTGAACCTGATCGGTGAGGAAAAAGTCTGGCTGGACCGCCGCGAGTTCAGCGCCGGGCCGGGCAGCATCACCCTGTACAACCCCGGCCAGATTCAAGGTGGTGGTGCGGCCGATGGCGCGCCCTGGCACTTCGTCAGCCTCTACGTCACGGCGGATCAATTGGCAGCGGACCTGGGCCTGACGCACTTGGAGTTCGACCGCTCGCTGTGCGTTGAGCCGCTGCTCGCGCAACGCTTGGCGACTGCGGTGCAAGGCGCACTTTGCGCTGACTCGTTGCTTCGTGCACGGCATGAGGAAGCGCTGGTGAGCCTGCTCGGTGACGTGGTTGCCCTCAGCGGCGTGCGCCTGCCCGGCACCGGCGCAACGGGCAAAGGCGCGGTCGGCCGCGCCCAGGAGCTGCTTGCCGCGCATCTGCATCAATCGGTGCCCTTGGACCAGCTCGGCAATGAGTTAGGGCTTTCCAAATTCCATCTGCTACGCGCCTTCCAGAAGGAAACCGGGCTCAGTCCTCGGCAGTGGGCCATGCAATTGCGTACCCGTCGCGCTAAAAGCTTGCTGCGCAACGGCGCGCCGGCCTCCGAGGTCGCTCACGACCTGGGGTTCGCCGACCAGAGCCATCTCAACCGGCATTTTCGCGCCGCCTATGGCATCACACCCGGCCGCTACCAAAGCGTGCTGAAAGGCTGATCTGAGCAATCTGGTTCAAGACAACCCCGCCCCGCCGCCTCACACTGCCCGCCACCTTTGAAGGAACCTGGGCATGCTGAGCATTTTTCTCTACGCGCTGGTATTCGGTTTTGTGTTTTGCCTCTCTCCCGGCGCGGTGCTGGCGGAGACCCTGCGGCGCGGCTTGCTCCACGGTTTTACACCGGCCCTGCTGGTGCAAATCGGCTCGCTGGTGGGCGATGCCGTCTGGGCGGTGATCGGCCTCACCGGCATCGCCCTGCTGATTCAGCATGACACCGTGCGCGTGCCGTTGACGGTGATCTGCGCGCTGTACCTGGCCTGGCTCGGCGTACGCAGCCTGATCGACGCCTGGCAGTTACCAGTAGCCGACAGCGCCACCGCCCGCTCCGGGCAAAACGCACTGGCGGTGGGCGCAGCGATTTCCCTGGCCAACCCAAAGAACATTGTTTATTGGGGCGCCTTGGGCAGCGCCTTGTCCGGCATCGTGGGGGCCACGCCCAGCCATGGGCAGACGCTGATGTTTTTCGCAGGATTTATGCTCGCCTCGGTGTTGTCGTGCTTTCTGATTGCCGCACTGGTGAACCTGTTGCGCAGGACTGCTTCGCCCCTGTGGCAACGCATCAGTTATGCCGCTTGCGGCGCGGTATTGATTTATCTCGCTGTTCTCGCGGCGTGCGGCATTTGAAGTTATATAACCAAGCACTTTCACTACCGGCTGCGTGTCCGGTCCCGAGGCGTGTTATGCCCCTTCAACCCGCCTGCTTTGCCTGATGTACGCACACTTGCCGCCGCCCTGCGCGCCAAGCTGGTCGGCGCGGCGCTCGGCTTTTACCTGAGCACTCGCGCCGCCTGACACTGCTGAAAACAACAACTTCCTGATTAATATTCTGGAGTTCTTTATGAACACTTCCCGTTGTAGCCCGCTGCGCGCCAATTAACTAACGCGCGGTCAGCGGGCCGCCCGTGAAGCCCACAATGGTCTATCGGCCACCCTGGTCAACGTTCGTGCCACCCGTGAGGGCCTGACCGAGTTGGATGCCGCTGCCCGCCTGCAACGGGAAGGTCAACGAAGCCGCCCATGACAGGCCGCCTCACGCCATCGTGCAGTTCCTGCAAGCTTTGAATAACCCGTTCATCTACGTGCTGCTGACCCTGGTCGCGATCAGCTTCTTCACCGATTGCTGGCTGCCGATGCGGTCGGCGGCGATCAGGCGCGGCAGGCCGGATCGGGCTTTCATGTCAGGGAATCGGGCGGCGTGGACCTGATCGTTGGCCGCAGCCTGACTCGTATTCATGCTCACCTCGCCCAAGCGTAATATGGGCATTCAACAACCATAGCCCGCCACTGCCACACCACCACGAGCGGCCCGCGGGTACGCCGACAACCAGGGATAAACCGTGAACCGAACCGAACAGATCGTGCTGATGGCGACCTACAACCAGTGGATGAACCGCAAGGTCTATGACGCCGCCGCCACGTTGCCTGACGCTGATCTGCAGTTGGATCGTCGCGCTTTTTTTGGCTCGATCCTTGGCACACTGAACCACCTGGCGCTGGGTGACACCGTTTGGCTCAAGCGCTTTGCCGAACACCCGGCCGGCTTTGCGGCGCTGGCACCGCTGGCGTCCATCGCCGTGCCCGGCGACCTTAAGCAACTGGCCTTCGCCGACCTGGGCGAACTGGCGGCCCGTCGCACCTGGCTGGATCAACTGATCATCGATTGGACCAACACCTTGTGCGGCTCGGACCTGGACCAACGCCTGTACTACCACAACATGCGTGGCGTGGCCGCCGACAAGCCGTTTTTCGGCCTGCTGGTGCATTTCTTCAACCACCAGACCCACCACCGAGGCCAGGTGACCACCCTGCTCTCCCAGGCGGGTGTGGATGTGGGCGTCACGGACCTGCTGGCGCTGATCGACTGAGTTCAGCGCGCGCTGTAGTCGGCGTAGGCCTGCATCAGGCGCGGGAAGTCATGGGGCTCAGGCAACTGCGCAAAATGCTCGACCGCCGGGGTGTTAGCCCAGGGCAGCTTTTCAGAGGTCCAGGTTTCCATGAACGGTACGTAACCCGAGGCGTTCTCCAACGCAGTCGCGCGTACATTGACGAACGCGTCGATGCCGTGGGGTCGGGTAAACAGCCAGCTCATGCAGTGGGGGCACATGTAATGACGGTCGACGCCGTGCAACCCGCCGATCACCGGGCATCCCTGCGTGACCGTAAACGCCTCGGCGGCAAATAACGCACTGAGGGAAAACGCGCTGGCCGTCATCTTCTGGCAGCCGCGACAATGGCAAGCCATGGTAATCACCGGGGCCGCGCTCACACTGAAACGCACACGGTCACAGCGGCAGCTGCCCTCTTGCGGCAAGGTGTCGACGCTCATCAGGTTGTCCTTTTTGTGATGGGAGCCTGGCAGCGTAGCGCCGGGGATCTGGATTGAACAGGCCCGCAAACGTACAAGCTCAACGCGCAAAAGCCCCGGCTGAACCGGGGCTCTTTTTTGCAGGCTCAATCGTCGTTGGAAACCGGCCTGCGGCGTGCCCTATAACCCGGCAGCGTCGCGGCGTAGGCCAGCGCCTGTTCACGGGAATTGAACGACGCCAAGCGGTCGCTGTGGGTACACACCCGCCAAGGGCCGTAATTGACCTGCACAATGTCGTACCCATTCAGATGCAGTTTCTTCAGCATTGGAGCGCTCATAGTCACCTCGCTTTTCTGAGATTTCCACGGGTTGCACGCCCTACCTTACACCCGCGCCCGCCCACCGGGCCGACCACATGTCGCGGGCTACAGGGCGCTGCGGTTGATCATGGGAGCGGATGCCAGCGTGAGGGGCCCGCCAACCCGGCGCTTAAAACCCGCGTAGATCACTGATCTAGCGGGCTTTTTCATTCACGCCACCGCGCAAGAAAGCGGCCATGCGACCTTGCGCATACGCGCCCGGATCTATATATTCCCAACCCTGCTTCACCGCGCTACCGCCCGAATGGCGAAACTGGTAGACGCATGGGACTTAAAATCCCCCGCTCGTAAGGGCGTCCCGGTTCGATTCCGGGTTCGGGCACCATCTCTTGTTCCACTGACGGCCAGTACAGTCCGTGGAGCCCTTTAAAACCCGCCGTTCGGCGGGTTTTTTCGTTTTTTGCGCGGGCGCGTGGCCTCTTGTACCCGCGCGGCCTGCCTGAGCAGCCTCACCGGCAGCGCCACCCTCCCTGGGTGACTCGAAATCGTGCTCATCGCCGGCACTGCATCAGGGGTTAGCGTAACGGGTTGGGACCCGGCATTTCCAACGCGCGCCATCATCAGATCAACCCCGAATCCACCCACCCGCTACGTGCCTGCACGATCGCGGCCTAATCAGTGGCCAGCAGCCTTTTAACTTCGGCAATGATCAAGTCGATGTTGAAAGGTTTCGCCAACACCACATCAAACAGATCCGGTCTCTGCATGCCTATGTGCGCCTGTGCGCCGCTCATCAATATGATCGGCAGACGTCTCGCGTTGGGAAGGGCTCGGACGGCTGTCGCGAACTCCAGCCCATCCATGACCGGCATCATAAAGTCGGTAATGATCAAGGCAGGCCGTTCTCTGTCCAGCACATCCAATCCTTTGCGACCGTTGCTGGCGGTCACCACCATGAACCCTGCATCCTCCAGTGCGAAACTGAGAATGTCAGCGATCAGGTACTCGTCGTCGACGACCAGAATGGTGGTCATGTTAATTCAACCCGCACGAAGACTTAAGCTCTTGAACCGGGCGATGAGTCAGTGGGGACTGATGGTTCATGTCTTGAAGCCTTTTTCAGGAAAACAGCTTGATCTTGGATGACGACTTCAAATCGTGAGGGGTCGTACGCGCTATCCCGTACCTTCAGAATGGAAAGCGTCCTGGTTAGTTCAGAGTGATTCTCAGAGAACCGCATCAACAACAAGTTGTCGACGATGCTGGACAGATCAGAGTTCGGTGCGCTGACCTCGGAACCAAAAAGATCGCGCATTTCCCAAGACGCAAATACCGTAACGCCCCTGGATCGCAGCTCGTTCATCAGTGCGCTGAAAAACTCAGTAATCCTCGCAGGATTTGTCGAGACTCGCGTCATACCACTCAGGCTATCGATGAACAGACGCTTGATACCCTTTTCTTGAACGATATTGAGCACTCGTGCGCCCAATCCATCAAGCAGGCCTTCAGTAGTAGGCTGCCAGGCAATGCTCAGGGCGCCGCTGTCTTCCATGCCTTTGATATCGATACCCATCGATTGGCCTTTGAGTCGCAACCGTTGCGGGCTCTCGTAGAAGCCAAAATGAAGTCCTGGCGCATCCACTGTCGACTCGGCCAGAAACTTGAGGCCCAACGTGGTTTTACCAATCCCGGAGGGGCCCATGACCAGAGACACACTGGAACTGTAAAGACCGCCGCCCAATATGCCGTCCAGCGATTCAATGCCGCTGGCAATTCGCGTCATATCGGCACTGTCGGGCGCGGACGGCTGGCTGTAAAGGCTTTCCAATCGAGGGTAAACCACCAATCCATTGTCGGTAATTTCACATTCGTGGAGACCGGTCATCGCTGCGCTGCCACGGGTTTTACGAAGGTGAATACGACGTGCTGAACGAGTGCCATATAGCTCCTCGCCCATTTCGATTACGCCATCCACCATGGTGTGCTCGGGGCTGCCGTCGTCGAGCCTCGAGCTGGTCAGAAACAATACCGTGCAACCCGCGAACGCGGCATGTCCCTGCAACTCGGAAATGAACTTCTTCGTGTCGATGGGCGAGTCAGCTTTTGAGCGTGCATTGAGCAATCCGTCTACCACCATCACCGTGGCTTTTTGACGGCTTATTTCGCGGCGGAGCAGTTTTACTACCTCATCCAGGCCTTCGTTTTCCAATGTATCGAACGCACTGACAAACTGAATTTCAGCGCCGACTTTAGACGCGTCAAAAAAGCTCAGCGTAGAAAGAAACTGAAAAAGACGGTCATGTGACTCGGCCAGCAGCGTAGCGACCAGAACCCGGCCTCCATTGGCAGCGTGATGGAACCCAAGTTGGTTGGCGAGGATCGTTTTTCCAGACCCCGGCCGCCCTTGGACTATGTATGAAGCGCCTGCGACCAGCCCTCCCTTGAGCAGGGCGTCGAGCCCTTCGATTCCACTTGCTAGGCGTTTTAGCTTTTCCACGGTGCGACCCTGATCTGAAGAACACAGGCTGTTTAAGCCGAGTGAACGGAATGCTAACGTCATTTTCGTTCTGAGTGAATCGCCTACGCAGTCTCTAAGCGCTTTCAAAGCTGCTGGGTAATGCGGTCACCCAAGGTTCGCGCGATCATCCCATAGACGTGATCGCGCAGATGCACGAGGGCGATACGCTTTCGCGCATCGAGCAACGCCAAACGCGCGGCTTGACGGTCAGCTTGAACCCGGTGGGATACCGTCCTTGTTGAAGTCCTTCAAACGCTCGCGCTCTTGCTCAGTGGCGTGCGCTGGCGTTTCTGGCGCTGGTTCCTTCTTCTTTTCTTCAGTCATCGCGATGTCCTCTGGGTGGTGGTTGGTTTGGCACCTGGGGGAATCAGCAGTTCAAACCAATCAGCGTCACCCCCTGGGCATGGCCCGGCAAGGATTGCGCAATGGCGACGGAACGGCTTAAAGATTTGCAGAATTGCTGGTCGCCTGCCGTCATGATCGGGCTATGATCGGCCCATCTGAACCTGACGCCCGAATCCCCATGCCCGTTGATCTGCACGCGCTCTATCCCAAACTGATCCACTTGATGCTGGACACCGTCTTCGTCGTCGACGGTGATAACCAGATTGCCTTTGTCAGCGATGCCTGTGAGGCATTGCTCGGCTACTCGGCCAACGAGTTGATCGGCACCGCGATTACCGACTACATGCACCCTGAAGACCTGGCGCGCACGCGGGCCTCGATCATACGGGTGATGAACGGCCAGCCCCACGTCGACTTCCGCAACCGCTACCTGCGCAAGGACGGCAGTGTGGTGCACATTCTGTGGGCGGCGTTCTGGTCCCAGGAGGTGGGCGCGCGCATCGGCGTTGCGCGGGACGTGACCGCCCTCACCCAGGCCGAAGAAGAGCTGCGCTTTCTCGCCCATCATGACCCGTTGACGGCCCTCACCAACCGGGCGCTGTTCAATGATCGACTCGACTGCGCCCTGCGAAGCGCGCAGCGTCACGACCGCCGCCTGGCGCTGCTGTTCGTGGACGTCAATGATTTCAAGGGCGTCAACGATCAATATGGCCATGCCATGGGCGATCGGGTGCTGTGTGTGATAGCGCGCCGGCTGGAGCGCTGCGTCCGCGACAGCGACGTGGTGGCGCGCATGGGCGGTGATGAATTCACCGTGCTCCTGACGGACATCCAGTCCGACGACGCGGTTCCCGGGAAAGTCGCGCAGATACTCGCTGTTATGGCCGAACCGCTGGACGCTGAATTTGGCGACGTGAAGATGCCGTCCTGCAGTATCGGCGTGGCGCTTTACCCGACGGATGGCAAAGATGCCGATACGCTGCTCAGCCACGCTGACGGGGACATGTACCGGATAAAACGGCACCGCTACGCGATTGAGTCGCAAGGTGAATAGTGCGCCGCCGCGTGCACTCCGCCACGAAGGGCATAGCGGGAGTCTGCAGGGCGTTCACTTTGACCGACTGCACGGCCACGTTCACCGCCGCGCAACAACAGGCGGCCGATGCTTCGAAAACGCTCAAGCACCGGCAGTTTCTGGAGGCACTGTCGACAAACGGCCCGGGTGGTGAGCCGCCGTCGTCGTCGCGAGAGAGCTACATCGGGGTGCTGCTGACCACGCGCAACGCCAATCCTTCATAGGCATCCAGCGTAATGGTGAATGCCCCGTCCGCCGTCAGATCCCCTTCCACCCGTTCATTGATGATGTCCACCACCATGCCCGCTGCAATATCAGGCAGGTTCACGGTTTCGGTGATCGGCGTGGCGCCGAAGTTGAGCGCGGTGATTTGCGTGCCCTTACCGGCCGGCAGTTCGTGGACCATGATCAGCAGGGCGGGATTTTCTACGTCCGGCACCAGGATCTGGCGGCTGGCGGCAATGTCGTAGGCACGGCGCACGGCGAGGATTTTTTGCAGCTGCGAGGCGAAGGATTCAGGGTCCTGCAACTGGCTGTTGAGGCTGCCGTACAAACTTTTCGAGCGCGGCATCTGCCCAGCGGACAGTTCAGCATCGGGGTTCAGGTCCACCAGGTCGTAGGCGCCGCGATGAATCCAGCGGGTGTCGCCGTCCTGCATCAAGTGCGCGACGTCGTCGGCCGCCAGGGGCAGCGCCCCGACCAGGTCCCAGCCGGACAAGGCAAATACGCCCGGCTGCATCGCGTTGTACATCACCAACAGTAAATGGATATGACGAATCTGCTGGATATCCGTCGGTGTGATCGTCTCCAGGTCACGGATGCCCAGGGCTGCGGTGATGATGCTGGCCGTGGTGCACGACACGCCGTTGGTCACGAATTTAAGGTTGTACGGCGCATGCTCACCCGTCAGGCGCTCATACATCTGCTCGCGGATGTGCTCGCGCAGGATGTTGCCGGGGAAGGTCTGGCCCTGATACAGAAAACTGTCATGGGCGTGCAGCGTCCAGAAGTGCACCAACTCCAGGGTCAGTTCATCGTGGTTCTGCAACGCGTGGATCAATGATCCGGGGTCGATGCCCTGGCGGTGCATTTCGCGCAGCATCAGGCGCAGGAATTCGGCATCGCCCATCAACAATGCATGTTGATACGCAGGGCGCGTGATGAAGTCATAAGACAGGTCGGCGCCACCATGGGACATGGACGCGATGTCATCCACCGTCAGGTTCAACTCCTGAAAGCTGAAGCCGCCTGCTTTGCGAATCGCCCCGCCAAGCAGTTGGTTGCCGGTAATCGACAGCGGATGGCTCTCCGACCACGCCGTGCCATCGAGCTTGCGCTCCACGCCGAGAAAACCGTTGGCGTCCAGGCGCAGGATTTTCGCGCCCATCACGTCGATGGCGTGCAAGGCATCGCCGATGATCATCTGCTGCGCGGCAAAGGTCGGGTCCAGCCAGTTGAGCGACGGCTGGCCTTCCTTGAAGTAATGCAGGTACACCCAGCGCCGCGGTTTGCCATCCACACCGATCACCACCGGGGTGGTGCTCCAGTCGGTTTCCTTGACGCCGGGCTCGAAGAAGATCACCCGCTGCAACTGGCCGACGATGTAGTGCTTGTCCCGCAGCGCATCCACCTGCACAGGGCTGAGGTTCTGCGCATCACGGCCCTCGGCGACGTCGGGCAGCAGCGGCCAGTCCTCCTCGCGGATTTCCACCATATGGTAGAGGCCGGGATAGTCCTCGTACGCCATTTCGGCCAGGCGAAAATCCGCGCCTTTGCCGGTGTGGGACGGGATCACATCGTCAATGATCACAGCATTGTGCGCCGCCGCCATGCGCGTCAACGCCTGCAACTGCGCCTCGGTGCCCAGTTGCGGGTCGATCTCGAAGCTGATGCGGTCAAAGTTGCCATCGATGGTCGGCGTGTGCCGCCTACCGCTCAGGCCACCGGATTTCTTCAACGGGCCGTTGTGGATGCCCTGGATGCCGATTTTCGATAGCGTGTGCCACAGCGTTTCATCCCCCAGCGCCTCCAGTACGGTGCCGCCCTCACGCGTCACGATCGACGCCGGGTATGCGGTAAACCACACCGACGACAGCGCCGTGGCATCCCTCGGCCGCGTTTGCGCAAAGGGCTGCTGCCACAACCGGCCCTGCCCCGAGTAGAGCTTGGCGCGCTGGCGTGCCGCATGCAGCATCGATTGTTCCACCAGCCAGTTCACATGGTTGTTTTCAGCCGCGGTCATAAGTCGGGTACCTGTCGTCGTAAAACGTTACTCGTAGACATATGAGGGGTACGCGGCCCATTCGTTGCATTGCGATCGCGCCCGCTAGCCCAATCCCTGCCTCGCCAGTCGGTATTGCTGCGGGGTAAACCCGGTAGATGCCTTGAACTGGCGGGTAAATGCACTGTGATCGGTATAGCCACACTGCAAGGCGACCTCGGTGATCGGCAGGTCGCCTTGCAGCAAACGGTGGGCGTGCTCAAGGCGCACCTTCTGGATCATCTGCCGGGGCGTGAGCTGGAACACCCGCTTGCAGTAGCGCTCCAGTTGCGCGACGGAAATGCCGGCGAGGCGTGTCAGTTCACTGAGGGTGACGCGGCGATGGAAATGCGCACGGATGTGTGCGTCCACGGCGGCCAGGCGCGGATACGCCGGGTGGCTTTCACTCGCGCTTTGCAGGTCGACCGAAATGCCGGCCAAGCCGATTATGCGGCCCTCGTGGTTGTACAGCGGCCATTTGTGGGTCAGGCACCAGCCCGGTTCGCGGCTGCCGTAGAGGTGCAATTCAAGCTGATCCGCCAGCACAAAGCCTTGCTGCAACACGCGGCGGTCCTGCTCGGTATAACCGGGGCCCAGTTGTACGGGGAATACTTCGGCGCTGGTCTTGCCCAGCAGCGGTTGCAGTTGCTTGAGGCCGCAGCGCTGCACGAGGGTGCGGTTGGCCAGGACGTATCGGGCGTCCAGATCCTTGATGAAAATCGTCGCGTTGGGGATCACATCCAGCATCGGCAACAACTGCACCACACCCGCCAATAGCTGCTCGAGGGTGTGCGGGGCACCCGTCTCGCCGCCCTGGCAAAGGCTCGCAAACACGCTGTGCATCATGACGGTGTATCCCCTGCTGATCGCCTCGACCGACGCAGATTGCCCGATCCCCCACACCCTGTCGAGCGACCCGCGCTGTGCTGAATTCGTCATCGATGCCGGCAAAAAACATCAATCGCCGAGCCGTGCTCGCCTTCAGGATAGGGTCACTGCATGCCGACCCAAACGCCGGCTGCCCACCGATCGGAGCCTGTTATGAAGCGACTGCATGTGATCGACTCCCATACCGGCGGCGAGCCCACGCGCCTGATCATGAACGGTTTTCCTGAGCTTAAGGGCGCGACCATCGCCGAGCGGCTCGACCACCTGCGCAGCGCGCACGATCACTGGCGTCGCGCCTGCCTGCTGGAGCCGCGTGGCAATGACGTGCTGGTCGGTGCGCTGTATTGCGCGCCGGTCACGCCCGGGGCCACGTGCGGGGTGATCTTCTTCAACAATGCCGGTTACCTGGGCATGTGCGGCCACGGCACCATCGGGCTGGTGGCGTCGTTGCACCACTTGGGACAGATCCAACCCGGCGTGCACCGCATCGACACGCCGGTGGGCCCGGTGGCCGCGACCTTGCACGCGGACGGCGCCGTCACTCTGCGCAATGTGCCCGCCTACCGCTATCGACAACAGGTGCCGGTGGACGTACCGGGGCATGGCACGGTGTACGGCGATATTGCCTGGGGCGGCAACTGGTTCTTCCTGGTGTCGGAGCACGGCAAGGCCCTGGAGATGCACAACGTCGACGCCCTCACCGACTACACCTGGGCGATGCTCAAGGCCCTGGAAGACAGCGACATTCACGGCGCAGACGGTGCGCCGATCGACCATATCGAACTGTTCGCCGACGACGCCCACGCCGACAGCCGCAACTTCGTGATGTGCCCCGGCAAGGCTTACGACCGCTCGCCGTGCGGCACCGGCACCAGCGCCAAACTGGCGTGCCTGGCGGCCGACAACAAGCTCGCCGCCGGCGCGACCTGGGTGCAAGCCAGTATCACTGGCAGCCAATTCGCAGGCCGTTATGAACGGGACGGCGAACGCGTGATTCCGTTTATCACCGGCCGCGCCTACATGACCGCCGACAGCACGCTGCTGATCGACCCGCAGGACCCTTTCGCCTGGGGCATCTGAGCCTCCTCTAGTTGACTGAACGGAGTTAGAACCATGAGCGACAACATCTTCACTGGCTGCATCCCCGCGCTGATGACCCCGTGCACCGCGGCGCGCAAACCAGACTTCGATGCCCTGGTCGCCAAGGGCCGCGAGTTGGTCGATATCGGTATGAGCGCCGTGGTCTACTGCGGCTCCATGGGCGATTGGCCGCTGCTGACCGAGGCCGAGCGCCAGGAAGGCGTGGCCCACCTGGTGGCGGCGGGCGTACCGACCATCGTCGGCACCGGCGCGGTGAACAGCCGGGAAGCGGTGGCCCACGCGGCCCATGCGGCCAAGGTGGGTGCCCATGGCCTGATGGTGATTCCACGGGTACTGTCCCGTGGTGCGTCCGCGACTGCGCAAAAAGCGCACTTCTCGGCGATCCTCAAGGCGGCGCCGGACTTGCCGGCAGTGATCTACAACAGCCCCTACTACGGTTTCGCCACCCGCGCAGAGTTGTTTTTCGAACTGCGCCGCGAACACCCTAACCTCATTGGTTTCAAGGAATTCGGCTGTGGCGCCGACCTGCGCTACGCCGCCGAGCACATCACCTCTCAGGACGACAGCGTGACCCTGATGGTCGGCGTCGACACCCAGGTCGTGCACGGGTTCGTCAACTGCAACGCGACCGGCGCGATCACCGGCATCGGCAATGCCCTGCCAAGGGAGGTGCTGCACTTGGTCGCCCTGAGCAGACAAGCGGCCAAGGGTGATGCCAAGGCCCGTCGCCTGGCCCTTGAATTGGAAGCGGCGTTGGCGGTGCTGTCGTCCTTCGATGAAGGCTGCGACCTGGTGCTGTATTACAAGCACTTGATGGTGCTCAACGGCGACAGCGGCTACGACCTGCACTTCAATGCGAGCGACGCCCTCAGCGATGCCCAGCGCCGCTATGCCGAAAGCCAATACGCGCTGTTCCGCCAGTGGTACGCCAACTGGTCGACCGAGCGGAACCACGGCTGATGGGTCAGCCCCCGCGTTCGAGTGATAAGGCCGCGATCGATCCCGCCACCGAGACGCCGACGAGACCGGCGCGCGAAGACATCATCGTCGTGGGCGCCGGCATTATCGGCGTGGCCTGCGCCTTGCAGTTGGCGCGTCAGGGCCGGCGTGTGATGGTGCTCGACGCGCAAGGCCCCGGCCTGGGGGCGTCCTATGGCAATGCCGGGCATCTGGCCACCGAACAGGTGTTTCCCATTGCCGACCTGTCGATTCTCAAGCGTTTGCCCGCGATGCTCCTGGACCCCATGGGCCCATTGCGCCTGGACTGGAAATACCTGCCCCGCGCCCTGCCCTGGTTTGCGCGGCTGCTGCTGAACCTGCGGCCGACCCGTTACCAACGCACGGTGGCAGGTATTCGCGCGTTGAACGAGGCCAGCCTCGGTGCCTGGCAGCGGTTGTTGGCCAGCCTCGATCGCGCTGAACTGCTGCGCGTAGAGGGTTCGTTACTGGTGTTCGAGCGCGAAGACTCACGCGACGCATTGGACGCGCTGCACCGACGCATGCAGCAGCAAAACGTGCCAGTGACGTATTGGTCGGGGGATGCCATCCGCAAGGTCGCACCGCAATTAAGCGAGCGGATCCAGGGCGGGCTGTTTTTTCCCGCAACGGGGCACTTCCTCGATCCTTACCAGGCCGTGTGCGAGCTGGTGGCAGCGGCCGAGGCCAGTGGCGTGCAGTTCCTCAAGCGCCAGGTGCTGGACGCGCGCGTCAACGCTGACCGAGTAACGTTGAGCACCGACCAGGGCCTCTTCGCCGCGCGCCAGGTACTCATCGCTTGCGGCGCCCACTCGGCCCAGCTCACCGCTGCACTCACCGGCAAGCAAGTGCCGCTGGACACCGAACGCGGCTATCACCTGATGCTGCCCCACGAGCACCAGCGCCTGCCGTTTGCCGTTACCTCGCTCGAGCGCAAGTTCATCATGACCCCCATGACCGGGGGCCTGCGCCTGGCCGGCACGGTGGAATTCGCCGGCCTCGAGCGCCCGGCGAACATGGCCCGCGCCTGGCAGTTGCATCGGTTGAGCAAAGGCTTGTTTCGTCAGGACCTGAATGCGCAGGACGCCACGCCCTGGATGGGCTTTCGACCGTCATTGCCGGATTCGCTGCCGATCATTGATCGGGTGTGCGACGGCAAAGTGCTGCTTGCGTTTGGGCATCAGCATTTGGGGTTGACGCAGGCGGCGGTGACGGCGGAGATGGTGGGGCGACTGTCGGATAACGGCGTGGCAGAACCCGGGCCGTATCGGCTGAGCCGCTTCTAACCCCAGGCCGAACGCGCCGGGCTTTTCCGGCCAGGACGCAGCGTTGCTGACAGGGCCGCTTCGCGACCCGGCGCGGGGCAAGCCCGCTCACCACAAAAACATCTGCCGCGCGAGGTTATCCAGGCGCAACGCCCCCGGATCACTTGACCAAGCGCTTCTCTTTGGAAGGGCGATACCCGAAGTACGAGCTGTAGCACTTGCTGAAATGGCTCGGCGACACGAACCCGCATGCCACCAGCACTTCCACCTGTGACAACTCGGTGTGCTGCAACAACCGGCGCGCTTCGGTGACGCGCAGTTCCATGTAATAGCGCTGCGGCGTGGTGCCCAATTGCTCTTTGAACAATCGCTCCAGTTGCCGGCGCGACCGCCCTGCATAGACCGCCAGTTGGTCGAGCTCCAGCGGCTCTTCGAGATTGGCGTCCATCAGCTTCACCACTTCGCGCAAGGGTGCGCTGACGCTGACGTTTTCGGTGGGTTTGATGCGCCGGTAGCGCGACTCTTCAAACGCCAGGATATCTTCGATGCCTTCGACCAGGGCCTTGCCGTGCAGACTCTTGATCCAGTCCAGCGCCATATGGAACGCGCCCGACGGGCTCGATGCGGTGAGGCGGTCGCGGTCGATCACGTAGGGTTCGCTGGTGACGTGGGTGGCCTTGGACACTTCGGCCAGCGCCGGGCGGTGTTCCGGGTGAATGGCGCAGCGGTAGCCCTGCAACAGCCCGGCGCGGCCGAGGAACCAGGCACCGTTCCACAGCCCGGCCAGTTGAATGCCGTGTTCAACAGCGCCGCGCAGCAGGTGGATGAAGTCTTCGCTGGCCTTGAGTTCGGTGCGAAAACCGCCGCAGATCACCAGCAAGTCCAATTCATGCAACGCATGGGCGTCCAGGCGGGCGTCGGGACGAATGACCAGGCCCAGGTCGCTGACGACTTCGCCGTCGTCCCAACCGAACGTGCGCGAGGCGAACAGCTCAGGGCGCAACAGGTTGGCGGTGACCAGGGTGTCGAGGGTCTGGGTGAAGGCCGGCAGGGAAAAGTGTTCGAGCAACAGGAAGCCGACGCGGGTGAGCGACGCCGGCTGCGAGGTTTCATTGAGGTAGCGCAGGTTCTTGCCTTTCATGCCACCGCTGAATTGACGTCGTTCCATCGAGGGTTGGCCCACTCTTATTGTTGATGCAATGGGCGCCATCTTAGGGGGAAATGCGTCGGCTGTCTCACGCACTGATCTCGCACAATGCGCGGGCGCCAAAAGCCCGCAGCAGAACAGCGCTACGGGCATCTGATACGGTTTTTTCTTTGCTACCTGCCTCTGTATTGAACGGCCACCTGAGCGGACAATAGCGCCATCCCCACCCCCTTCCCTTCGGAGGCCGTATGACCAAGATGGCGATTTTCCTGTTCGGTTTTCTGGTGCTGACGATCGGCATCGGCCTGCTCGCGACCATCTCGCCGGTCTAGCGCTCAGCCGGCAAACAGCATCGGGTACAGCGACAGCACCAGCAACCCGGCCATGGTCAGGTTGAACACCCTCAACAGGCGCGGCTCGCGCAGGACATCGCGCAAGCTGCTGCCACAGCCGACCCACACGCACACACTGGGCAGGTTTACCACGGCGAAGACCAGTGCGATCACCAGCACGTTGGTCACATAGCCCTCGGCCGGCGTGTACGTGGTAATGGCCCCCAGCGCCATGATCCAGGCCTTGGGGTTTACCCACTGAAACGCCGCCGCGCCCAAAAACGTCATGGGTTTGCCCTGATCATGACTGCTGTCGGACATGCCCCCCGCCGTCGCAATCTTCCACGCCAGGTACAGCAAGTACGCCGCGCCCACGTAGCGCAAGACCGTATAGGCCCAGGGGAACAGCTTGAACACTTCGCCCAGGCCCAGGCCCACCGAAATCACCAACAGCATAAAACCGATGCTGATCCCCAGCGCATGGGGCATGGAACGGCGAAAGCCGAAGTTCACCCCCGATGCCAACAACATGGTGTTATTGGGGCCCGGTGTGATCGACGAAACGAAGGCGAACAGCACAAAGGCGTAGAGCAGACTTGCAGACATGAACATGGCGCGGCATCCATACGGGAAGTGAACTGCCTGTGACAGTAGTGGTTCAGGACTCCTGACGCCCCGTACAGCTGGGCTTGGATCGAGGCATACACTTCGCATTTAAATGTTTGCACGGCTTTCACAAACCTTTCACACGCTGGCGCCTATGGTTAACCCAGCTCCTAATGAACATCCCTTTTAGCCCGTGCTCCCCATCACGGGCTTTTCTTTGTCTGGGATTTATTGCCGGCAAAAAAAGAGGCGGATCATGTGCATGACCCGCCTCTGTTGTGTCGCTGATGCTTAACGCGGACCGCCGCCAGGCCCCCCGCCTTGCCCATGAAAGCCACCGCCATGCCCACCGCCACCGCCCGGCGGCATGAATATCCAACAGCCCGACAGCGTCGACAACAGTGCAACAACAACCGCAGCCTTGGTTAGGTAATTCAACTTCATGCTATCGCTCTCTTACTTGACGAGATTAAGTTCTCCCCTGATATGACAGCGTGACCTCAAACGCCTCACGGTTATCGTGTAACGTGTTGGTAGGCTTTGTAGGGTTGCGGGTACAACGCGCGCCCATGTGATCAGCGGACGGAGAAGTAAATGAACGAATTGATCCAGGGCCTGGACGGACCCCGAACCGCACAGCAGGAACTGTTCTACGACCTGGAAGATGCCGCCGCCATGATGGGATGGTCAGTGATGGAATTGACCCGCATCGCGCAGAGCAACGAGGCGCCAGGCGAGGCCGAGGCACTTCTGAAGGTCTGTGCGTTGCTGATGGCGCAGCAGCAGAAAATCAGCGGCTATGCAGATGAAGTCAGGCGCCAGCGTGTGACGCGCGCCGAAGCGGCGTGCTGAACCAGGGGCACACGCCAAATGCGGCTGAATCGCAGACAATAAAAAACCCCGCAGACACAAATCTACGGGGTTTTCAAGAGTGGAGGCCGAGGTCGGAATCGAACCGGCGTAGGTGGATTTGCAATCCACTGCATAACCATTTTGCTACTCGGCCTCAAACGATCAATGCCCTGGATGCTGGCACTCACCGCGTAAAAACTTGAGTGGGCTATAAAGCCATGCCTCTACTCTAACTCATTGAATACATTGAAGTTTTTAATGCCTCAATGCGTTCGATGGGCGCCATTATGTACTCATTTGCCTATGCCTGCAACCCCTTGATTTCAAAAATATTTCGCCGTGGCATCAAGGGCTTGCGTGCCTGCGCTACTGCTGGATTCGCTGCAACCGGTACTGCGGGTCGGCCTCGATCTGGGCGTCGGTGAACGGCAGTGGCCGCAGCTTTTTTTCGGAGAAGACTTGGGTCTGGTCCTTGGCGTGTTTCGACGCAGGGTTGCTGGACAGGGAGAACGCCAGCACGCCCTGGGCCTGGGGGCCGTTATCGTCGAAGGTGACGATTTGCAGGTAGCTGCTGCCGCTGACCACTTCACGTTTGCCGTCGGCGCGGGGCACGGTCTGCATGGCGTTATAAATGCCCAGTTCCTGCGGGCCGCCGTGGATCGGGGTTTGGCCGCAAACCTGCACATCGCCCCAGCGGCTGGTGGCGCTGAGGCCGAGTTTGGCCACCTCGGTGCTGGAGGCCAGCATGGCGGCACGCAGTGCATTGGCCACGTCTGCGCGGTCAATGGCCAGCCCGCGCGGCGTGGTCAGCGGATGGGCCGGGTCAAAGGCCACGCGCCAGGCGTCGGGGATTTGCTGCAGGTGCTCCACCAGGTTGATGAAATGCACCAGGCCCACGCCACTGTCGAGGTTAGCGTGCCGGTCCCAGGCTTTGAGGCTGGTGCACAGTGGCGTCAGCGCATCCGTATCGGTGCCGAGTCTTTTGGCGCAGAACTCAAGCAGATCCGGCATGAGCTGGCCGGCCAGGTACACCTCGTTGTCCATCACCATGTGTTGCAAGTGCGCGACGGTGATCGGTTGTTTGTTCAGGGATTGCAGGCGCTGCAGGGCAAACCGTGCGCGCGGGCCGAGGCCGATGTGGTCCTGGCTGATCACCGGTGAGAACCCGGTCAGCGGCGCCTTGGGGTTGACCATCCAGGCGGAGTCGTTGGCGTGCTGCACGTAGTCGGTGCGTGCCAGTTGCGGCAGTTGATCGGCCGCAAATATGCCGGCCTGGGCCGCGCGCGGGTCGACGTCCCAGGCGCAGGCGCTGCGGGAGCCGTCGAGCACGATCATCTGCAGGCCTGCGCGCGGGTCGCTGCAGTGCGCCAGTTTGGCGGCGCTGACGTTCGGCACCACTGACAGGTTCATGTACAGGCTCTGGCCCTGGTCGTCAGCGGCCAGCGTATTGACCCAGGGGATGCCTTGCAGGGTGTGCACCGAGGTTTGCAGCGCGGCGAGGCTGTCGGCGCGGTTCATCGCATACCACTGTTGCAGCACACGGTCATTGCCGAGGTTGGCGTCGCGCAGGCTGAAGGCATGGCGATCGTCCCAGTCGAGCTTGCCCGGCCATTGCACCACCGGGCCGAATTGCGAACTGTAGACCGTGTGACTCAGCATCTTGACGCTGCCATCGGGCTGCTTGACCTGCACCTGCACCGGGGTTTCATCCAGGGCGATGGATTTGCCGTCCAGCATGTACCGCTTGGAATCCTTGGGGTCCAGCGTCAATCGGTACAGGGTGAAATGCTTGGACGTGTCGACCGTATGGGTCCAGGCCACGTGCTGGTTAAAGCCGATATTGACCACCGGCAAGCCCGGCAGCGCGGCGCCCATGACGTCCAGTTGGCCGGGAATGGTCAGGTGCATCTCATAGAAACGCATGCCGCCGATCCACGGAAAATGCGGGTTGGCCAGCAGCATGCCGCGCCCGTTGAACGAACGGTCACGCCCCACGGCCACCGCGTTGCTGCCACGGTCCAGGCTGAAGCGCTGCTGGTTGGCAGCGGCGAGCTCAAAGGCCTTGGTGTCGGTTTGCAGGCCGGCGGTGGCTTGCGCAGGTTTGGCGCCCGCCAGGGCTTCGGCGAATTGGCCGACACCGCCTTCGACCAACAACCTGCGGGTCAATTTGACCAGGTCTTCGGCCACCAGCGGGCGTACCCAGGCCGCCTGGCATTGCGCAGGCGCGCCGTGTTCTTTGAGGTAACGGTTGTAGCCGGCGACGTAGCCTTCAATGCGCTGCTGGATCTGCGGGCTCTGTGCCTTCCAGAACGCGGCGACGGCCTGCGGTGTATTCAGCCAGGTAAAAAACACATCGCTGGTCAGATTGTTGCGTTCTTCCAGGGTCGATTGGTCGGGGCCAAAATACCTGGCTCGCTCGCCATTGACCGTGACCACTTCGTTGGCCAGCAGGCACAGGTTGTCCTGGGCATAGGCGTAACCGATGCCCAGGCCCAGGCCGCGCTCATCACTGGCGCGAATATGCGGTACGCCAAAACTGGTGCGGCGGATATCGGCCGACGCCTGCGTCAACGGTTCGCGTGCCGATGCGGCCAGGCTCACCCCCAGCAACACACCCGCCACCCCTGCCCTGGACAACCCCTTGGAAATAATCACGCAGACTCCACCGTCAAATTGAACACCCTTACGCGGGGCAACGACCCCACCGTAAGAACGCAATTTAAACGACACAATTTAGCGATAAGGCGGGTTTATTTCGGGCGACGCCTTTGTGACAAAACCGACACTGACGAAATTTCTACATCCTGATCTTCATGATTTCGCTCGCTCGTTCGTCTTATTTCATAAGAGCGCCATCATTTTCCTGATCAGGCTCTGATAAGGAGTTTTTTGCATGTACAACCCGACAGTGCCCACGGAAGGACATTCAACGGCTGCCGATGCCAATTTCGGCAGCGGCGCACACGCGTTTGGTAAAGCGCCGGAACAGCAAGGCAACCAACGGATTCGGCATTTGCTCAAGTGTTTTGGCTTACGCACCAGCCTGATTCGGCTGAAGGTCATCGACGCCCTGCTCACCGCGGCCGACAACGGGCGCCCCCTCGGGGTCCGCGGCGTGCACAGCCACCTGCTGGCGCTGGGCATCCCGTTGTCGTTCCTGAGCGTGCGCGAGGTGCTCAAGCGCCTGTGCAGCGAAGGCGTGATCACCCTCAACGTCGATAAAAGCTACAGCCTCCATGAAGAGGCCGCCAAGGTACTCGAAGGTCGCACCTGACTCAGAGGTTAGGCTTGACCTTGCGGCGCATCACGCCATTGATCACAACCACCGTCACGGCGATCGCGATGGCGATGTACTGGAAGGTTTTTTCGCTGATCACCCCGGTGTTCTGCAGGTAAGACAGGCCGAACATCGACCCCAGCACCACGAGGGAAATCAGAATCGAGTATTTCAAGCGTTGCTTTTGAGTCATGACAGGCTCCTGCACCTTAGGAATATGAGCGGACCGCAGTCGGCAGCGGCGCATATTACAGGATGAACCGCCTCGGCTCCTATGGCGTCTCACGTCACGCCGCCAGGCTCAGGCCTGACGTTGCAACCCCGTGCCCGGTTGAGCGCACAGCTCAACCAGCCAATCCACGAACACGCGCACCCGCTGCGATAACTGCCGGTGCGGCGGGTACAGCGCAGTCAGGGCCATCTTCGGCACCGCCAACTGCGGCAGCACTTCCACCAGCGAGCCCTCGGCCAGGCGCTGCATGGCGTGATAATACGGCGCCTGGATCAACCCGTAGCCAGCCTCACAGGCGCAGAAGTAACCGTCGGCACTGTTGACCGCCACCATCTTCGGCAGGTTGACCGCGCGCAGCTCGCCGCCGAGTTCGAACTCAAGGCCAAAGCGCTTGCCGCTGGCGCTGGAGACATACTCGACCATCTGATGGTCGACCAGGTCGTCAAGCGTCTCTGGGACGCCCATGCGCGCCAGGTACGCGGGACTGGCCAGAGTAATCTGGTCCATCATTGCCAGCGGCCGCGCCACCAAGGACTCGTCCAGCGCCAGGCCGCCGCGCAATACACAATCCACGCCTTCGCGGATGAGGTCTACCGGGCGGTCGTTCAGACCGATCTCCAGCGCAATCAGCGGGTAACGCGCCGTGAACGCCGGCAACGCCGGGATGACCAGATAGCGGCCAATGCCCGCCGGCATATCGATACTCAAGGTGCCGCGCGGGTTCTGACGCTGGGTGGAGAACACTGCTTCGGTTTCTTCCAGGTCCGTCAGCAACTGCACGCAACGCTGGTAATACGCGGCACCGTCCAGGGTCGGGATGACCTGGCGCGTGGTGCGTTGCAACAACTGCACGCCGAGATGCGCCTCCAGTTGCTTGATCAAGACGGTCACCGAGGCGCGCGGCAGTTGCAGGCTGTCGGCGGCCTTGGCGAACCCGCCGAGTTCAACGATCCGGGTGAACACGCGCATCGCGTTGAAACGGTCCACAGCTCGGCCCCTCACTGGATTATTTAGATATTACGAATAGTGATAGACGTTTTAGCCTGTTTATCGCGTTTTTGTCGAGCGTGACAATGGCGTCTCACCTCAACAGGAGCTGTACCCATGAACACCCGTCAACTTGGAAAAAACGGCCCACTGGTTTCTGCCATCGGTTTGGGCTGCATGGGCATGACCGATTTCTACAGTCCAGGGTCAGACACCACCGAGGCCACCGCCACCCTGCACCGCGCTCTGGAGCTGGGCGTGACCTTCTTCGACACCGCCGACATGTACGGCCCCCACAGCAATGAGCAACTGATCGGCAAAGCCATTGCCGGCAAGCGTGACCGGGTATTCCTGGCGAGCAAGTTCGGCATCGTCCGCGACACGGCCAACCCGGCGCTGCGCGGCGTGAATGGACGCCCCGAATACATTCGCACGTCCATCGACGGCACCTTGAAGCGCCTGGGCATCGACACCCTGGACCTGTACTACCAGCACCGTATCGATCCGCAGGTGGCCATCGAAGAAACCGTCGGCGCCATGGCCGAGCTGGTGCATCAGGGCAAGGTGCGTTACCTGGGCCTGAGCGAGGCGTCGGCCGCCACCCTGGAGCGGGCACACAAGGTGCACCCGATCAGCGCCCTACAAAGCGAATACTCGTTGTGGAGCCGCGATCAGGAAGAAAACGGCTGCCTCGCCGCGTGCCAGCGCCTGGGCATCGCGTTTGTGCCCTACAGCCCGTTGGGCCGGGGGTTCCTGACCGGGGCACTGAAAAGCCCAGATGACTTCTCTGCCGATGACTATCGCCGCACCAACCCGCGCTTCCAAGGCGAAAATTTTGCGAAGAACCTGGACTTGGTGAAGCAGGTACAAACCCTCGCGGCAGACAAAGGCGTCACGGCCGGGCAACTGGCGCTGGCCTGGGTATTGGCCCAGGGCGACTTCATTATTCCCATCCCCGGCACCAAGCAGCGCAAGTACCTGGAAGAGAACGTGGCGGCCGTGTCGATCACCCTCAGCCCGGCCGAACTGGCGGCGCTGGCAGCCATCTTTCCGGCCCATGCCAGCGCAGGGCTGCGTTACCCCGAAGCGGTCATGGCGATGCTGGATATATAAGAAGGGCGCCGCTTGGCGGCGCCTGCCGTTTCTTGCACGAGGGTACCTAAAGCTCCCGTGTGCCAGGCCGATAGCCCTACGAAGCTCTAATAAAGCCGCGTCGACAATGAACGCTTCGTAAGGACGACCCCATGCCCCCACTGCGCTCTATCCAAGCCCGCTACACCCTGTTTCTGGTGCTGTTCGTCCTGGTGCTGTTCGTGTTGACCGTGGTCGGTATCGGCCAGTTGGTCGCCCCGACGCTGCGCCACACCGAAGAACAGGTGGTGCTCAACCGCGTCGCCGAGGTGGCCGAACAGATCAAGGGCGAACTCAACAAAGTTCAGGCCCAGCAACGCACCATCACCCAGACCATTCCCCTGCTCGACAGCGAAGCGATCGACAAGGTGGTGCCCGGCCTGGTGGACCAGTACGGCGAGCTGAAAGTGTTCGGCGGCGGCATCTGGCCGTTGCCCAACCAGCGCACACCGGGGCGCAACAAACACAGTACGTTCTGGCACCGCGACGCGTCCGGCAAACTGATGGTCAACACCTTCTGGAACAGCGACCCCGCACCTAACTACTACGACCAGAGCTGGTACAAAGGCGGCCTCGCCTCGCCACGCGGTCAATGCGCCTGGGCCGCCGCCTACAAAGACGACGCCAGCCAGGAGCCGCGCACCAACTGCGCCATGGCCATCCAGCGCGACGGCGCCGCGTACGGCGTCGCGACCATCGACGTAACCCTGGGCTTTTTCAATGAGCTGGTCGCCACCAAGGAAAAAGACATCGGCGGGCAAATGCTGATCGTCGAAGGCGACGGCAAGATCATCAGCAACAGCACGCGCCTGAGCAGCCCGGTGGTGTTGAAGAACATCAGCGAACTGACCGCTACGTCGGCATTCGCCGCCCAGGTCAGCAAGGCCCTGGCCCACCGCGACCAGGCGCTGCAACGCAGTGAATTCGACAATGGCGGCGTGGCCAGCACGTTTTACATGCGCCCCATCGAAGGTACCCCGTGGTTCCTCGCCACCGCCCTGCCCACCTCGCTGATCACCGCCCAGCGCGACGACGTGCTCGGCAGCCTGGCGCTGTTGCAGGTGCCCATGGTGTTGCTGCTGGTGCTGTTGGCGCTCTATGCGATCCGCCAATTGGTGCAGCGCATGAAAACCCTGAGAACCAACATCGACGCGCTGTCGGCCGGCGATGCCGACCTGACGCGGCGCATCACCATCCGCGCCGAAGACGAATTGGGCGCGATCGGTCACTCGGTAAACCGCTTTATTGTTTACCTGCAAAACATGATCGGCGAAGTCACCCAGGCCACCGGCGCCATGTCGTCAGGGCTCGAGCAGTTGCAGAAAACGTCGGCCCACACCAACCAGATCCTGGTGCGCCACGCCTCGGAAACCGACCAGACCGTCACGGCCATCAACGAGATGAGCTCCACCGCCGACAACGTCGCGCAAAACGCTGCCGAAACCGCCTCGTTCACCCAACGCGCGAATGAGCATGCCGATCGCTCCCGCGTGGTCGTGGGGGAAGCGTCCACCAGCGTCAGCGCCCTGATCGGCGAAGTCGCCAGCGCCACCCACACCGTGGAAAACATGCGCCAGGACGCCGCGCGCATCACCGAGACCCTGGGTGTGATCGGCGCCATTGCCGGCCAGACCAACCTGCTGGCGCTCAACGCGGCGATTGAAGCCGCGCGGGCCGGCGAACAAGGCCGTGGTTTTGCCGTGGTGGCCGACGAAGTGCGGGCCCTGGCGGCACGCACCCAGGCCAGCACCTCGCAGATCAATGAAATGCTGACGCGCCTGACCAGCGGCGTCAGCTCCTCGGTGGCGGCCATGGAAAATACCCAGTCCAGCTGCCAATCGGCGGCCGATGCCACCGCACGGGTGAACACCGGCCTGGATGAAATGGCCAGTTCCGTGAGCCACATCAACAACCTCAGCACCCAGATCGCCACGGCCGCCGAGCAGCAAAGCGCGGTGACCGAGGAGATCAACCGCAGCATGGTGCAGATCCGACATATGGTCGAAGAGCTGGTGGAAAGCGGCCATGCCACTGAAACCAATACGCAAAGCCTGCTGAGTGCCAACGGCCGGGTCATTGCGTTGATGAGCCGCTTCAAAGTGCGCTGAAAAACCCCTTGGAGACTCCCGTGCAAAGCACGGGAGCAAGGCTATTCTGACAGCTCATAGTCGCCGCACAGGAGGTGTGCCATGCACGCTGTCGAGCCTTCGGTCCGCTTGAAGCGGATCAGTCAGGAACGCTTTATCAAGGCCCCCATCGATACCGTTTACGACTATGTGACCCAGCCGGAACGCTGGCATGAATGGCACCCCAGTTCCCTCAGCGCCGAGACCGGCACCTGCGGCCCCCTGCTCGCCGGTGCGCGTTTTACCGAAACCATCGACCTGTTGGGCGTGCGCGTTCCCATGAGCTACCGCGTCCAGATCGCGCGCCGCCCCGATGAATTCAAAACCGTGTTTACCTCCCTGGCCGTCGACGGCTCGATTCACTATTTCCTGCAACCCTTTCGTGATGGCACGCTGTTCAAACGTGTGCTCAGTTATGAAACCGAGTTGCAATTGGCCAGCCTGCACGCGCGCATGGTCGAACTGTCAGACATTGCGCTGGACCGGCTCAAGCAGCGGCTGGAAAACCCTCCCGCCGTATAATTTTGAAACATTACCGTGCCGTCCTGCGCATAAAAGCGCGGAGAATGCCCGGCTCAACTGCCCGGTATTGGACGAGACCTCGATGAAAAACCCATTGCGATTGGCCCTGCTTTCAGCCCTGTTCACCACCACGCTGGTCCAGGCTGCGGAGCTGATCCCTATCGACGTGCACCGTGACGCCAACTGCGGCTGCTGCAAAAAGTGGATCAGCCATTTGGAGAGCAACGGCTTCAAGGTCAATGATCACGTCGAAGCCGACATGAGTGCAGTCAAACAACGCCTGGGCGTCGCCCCGCGCCTGGGCTCATGCCATACCGCCGTGATCGACGGCAAGTTCGTCGAAGGCCACGTGCCCGCCGAACAGGTCCTGGCCTTGCGCAAGCGCGACGATTTGCTGGGCATCGCTGCACCGGGAATGCCGATGGGCTCGCCGGGGATGGAAGTGGACGGCCGCAGCCAGGCCTTTCAAGTCATCGGTCTGACCCGCGGCGGCAACGATGTGGTGGTGGCCGACTACCCGGCGCACTGATCGGTGCTGATGGGTTACCTGGGGCTGTTCTTCGCCGCGTTCGGCGCCGCGACGTTGCTGCCGCTGCAATCGGAAGCCGTACTCGTCGGCCTGTTGCTCAGCGGGCAGTACAGCCTGGTATGGCTGCTGGGCATCGCCACCCTGGGCAATGTCTTGGGTTCGGTGGTCAATTGGTGGCTGGGACGCTGGGTGGAGCACTTCAGGCAACGCCGCTGGTTTCCGATCAGCGACAGGCAACTGGAAAAAGCCCGCAACCATTACCAACGCTGGGGGCATTGGACGCTGTTGCTCAGTTGGGTGCCGATCATCGGCGACCCGCTGACCCTGGTGGCCGGCGTAATGCGTGAGCCGTTCTGGCGGTTCCTGCTGCTGGTAACCCTGGCCAAAGGCGCACGCTATGGTGTGCTCGCCGCCGTGACCTTGCAGTGGGTTTTAATCCCCCGTTAATCCCTTCGCAACAGCATCCGGACAGCCTTTTTCGGAGCCCCCGCCCATGCCTTCACTGCGTATTTTTTGTCTCGCCGGCCTGCTGACGGCCAGCACCGCCCCCGCGTTCGCCGCCACTTACGGCCCGGAACTGCAAGGTTTCCAATACCCCTACCCGCTTGAACATTTTCAATTCCAATCCCAAGGCAAATCCTTGCAGATGGGCTATATGGACGTGCCCGCCAAAGGCACATCCAATGGCCGCAGCGTGGTGCTGATGCACGGCAAGAACTTTTGCGGCGCCACCTGGGAAGGCTCGATCAAAGCCTTGAGCGACGCCGGTTACCGCGTCATCGCGCCCGACCAGATCGGCTTCTGCAGCTCCAGCAAGCCCGACCACTACCAGTACAGCTTCCAGCAATTGGCATCCAACACCCATCAACTGCTGGAAAAGCTCGGCGTTCAAAAGGCCACCCTCCTCGGCCACTCCACCGGCGGCATGCTCGCCACCCGTTACGCGCTGATGTACCCCGAGCAGACCGAGCAACTGGCGCTGGTCAACCCGATCGGCCTGGAAGACTGGAAAGCCGTGGGCGTGCCCTACCTCACCGTCGACCAGTGGTATGCGCGTGAACTGAAGGTCAGCGCCGAGGGCATCCGCAAGTATCAGCTCAACACCTATTACGTGGGCCGCTGGAAGCCGGAGTACGAGCGCTGGGTGGACATGTACGCCGGTCTGGCCCAAGGTCCGGGGCGCAAGCTTGTCGCATGGAACTCGGCGTTGATTTACGACATGATCCTCAACCAGCCGGTGTACTACGAGTTCAAGAACCTGCAGATGCCTACGCTGTTATTGATCGGCACGTCCGACACCACCGCGATCAATAAGGACATCGCGTCGCCGGCGGTCAAGGCCAGGATCGGCAATTATCAGGTGCTGGGCAAACAGGTGGCGCAGTTGATCCCCCGCGCGACGCTGGTGGAGTTTCCGGGCCTGGGTCACGCGCCGCAAATGGAAGAACCGGCGAAGTTTCACCAAGCGCTGTTGCAGGGCCTGAACGCGCTTTAATCCAACCCTTTTCGAGGCATTCGTGAATGTCGATACAGATCGCAGTCATTGATGATTGGCAACAGGTGGCCAGTAGTGTGGTGGATTGGTCGGTGCTGGAGGCCCTGGGCGCGGTGCACTTTGTGCACGACTACCCGGCGGATACCGCGACGATGATCACGCGGTTACAGGCCTTCGAGGTGATCTGCGTGATGCGCGAACGCACCCCGTTCGACAGGGCACTGCTGCAGGGCCTGCCCAACCTCAAGTTGCTGGTTACCGGCGGCATGCGCAATGCGGCCATCGACCTGCCAGCGGCCAAGGCCCTGGGCATCGCGGTATGCGGCACCGACAGCTACAAGCACGCGGCGCCGGAATTGACCTGGGCGCTGATCATGGCGTCGACCCGCAACCTGCTGGCCGAAGCCAATTCTCTGCGCGCGGGCCACTGGCAGGTGGGCTTGGGTGGCGATCTGTATGGCAAAACCCTGGGCATTCTCGGGCTGGGCAGCATTGGCCAGAAGGTGGCCCGATTTGCCCAGGCCTTCGGCATGCGAGTGATCGCCTGGAGTGAAAACCTGACGCCGGAGCGCGCCAGCGAAACGGGTGTGACCTGGGTCAGTAAAAGGGAGCTGTTCGAACAGGCCGATATCCTGAGCGTGCATCTGGTACTCAGCGAACGCAGCCGTGGCCTGGTGGATGCCGAGGCGTTGAGTTGGATGAAACCGAGCGCGCGGCTGGTGAATACCGCTCGCGGGCCGATTGTGGACGAGCAGGCGTTGATTGAGGCCCTGCAGAGCGGTCGCCTGGCCGGCGCGGCATTGGACGTATATGGCGAAGAGCCACTCCCCATGGATCACCCGTTCCGCCACTTACCCACTGTATTGGCCACGCCCCATGTCGGCTACGTGAGTGAGCAAAACTACCGGCAGTTCTATCAGCAAATGATTGAGGACATCCAAGCCTGGGCGAACAAGGCGCCCATTCGTGTGCTGTGCTGACGCACCATTAGAGGGCGCCCGCGCCTTTGTGGCGAGCGGGCTTGCCCGTACCAGGGCGTGAAAAGGCGCCATTGCGGGGGCGCTGATTGATCTGGATCAACGCCCCGACTCTTTTTGGGGCTGCCGTGCAACCCCATGCGGACGAGCCCATTCGCCACAAACAGGCCGCAACGCCCGGCCCGTAAGGGCGCTAATACCCTTATCGTTTGTGGTTACAAGATTTTTGTCCTACAAAAACCGCTCAAAAGGCCTACAGGCTCTGGGATCTGTCCTAGACTCATGACCGATGGGTCCGTTCGAAAACAAAAACCCCGCAAAAAAACTAAACTTTTCAACTCGGCCCTTGGTCAAGTTTTAAGGCAAGGCGAGCACACCGCGATTCACGCTACATGCCCGTCCATCCATTCTTTTAAAGCTATCCGTACAACTGGCATACGCCTTGCCAGTTTGTAATGCGCTTGCGCGCTTGGCCGCAGGAAGCGGTCATCGGAGCTAGTGGCAGCGGGCCACTAGCCGACCAACACGTGGAGAGAACTATGATCAGTGCCGCAGTAAGTATTCAGGGAGAACGTGTTAGTCAGCCAGTTGGCGGGTCGACCCCTTCAGTCGACCTCAACACGGTGCGGCCGGTGTCCAGTCATAACCCCAATCGAAAGAAAGTGCTGTTTGTCACGTCCGAATTCGCCGACCTGGTAAAGACCGGCGGCCTGGGCGACGTGTCGGCCGCCCTGCCACGCGCCATGGCCCATCTGCACGATGTGCGCGTGCTGATCCCTGGTTACCCGCAGGTGATGGAAAGCGATAACCCGATCCACATCATCGGCGAACTGGGTGGCCACGCCGCGCTGCCGCCGTGCAAGATCGGGCGCATGGACCTCAAGGACGGACTGGTCATCTACGTGCTGATCTGCCCTGAGCTGTACGAGCGCGAAGGCACCCCCTACGGTGCCAACAATGGCCGCGACTGGCCCGACAACCATATTCGCTTCGCCCGCCTGGGCCTGGCCGCCGCCGACATGGCCGCCAACCTCGCGCAGATCCACTGGTGCCCGGACCTGGTGCACGCCCACGACTGGCCCGCTGGCCTGGCCCCGGCGTATATGCACTGGCGCGGGTCACGCACGCCCACCCTGTTCACCATTCATAACCTGGCCTATCAAGGCGTGGTCAGCCTGGCCTCCACGCCGGAGTTGGGTATTCCGCCACACGCCTTACAGCAGGAAGGCATGGAGTTCTACGGCAAGATGTCGTTCCTCAAGGCCGGCATGGCGTACTCCAGCCATATCACCACGGTGAGCGCCACCTACGCCCAGGAAATCACCACGCCGGAATTCGGTTGCGGCCTCGACGGTTTCCTCGCCGCCAAGACCCAGCAAGGCCTGCTCAGCGGGATCCCCAACGGTATCGATGAAAGCTGGGAAACCTCCACCGATGAGCATCTGATCCATAACTTCAATATCGGCGACTGGGAAGGCAAGGCGATCAACGCCGCCCATGTACGCGAGCTGTTCGGCCTGCATGACTCCAGCGGCCCGCTGTTCGCTGTGGTCTCGCGCCTGGTTTATCAGAAAGGCCTGGACCTGACCGAAGCGGTCGCCAGTTTTATCGTCGAGAACGGCGGCCAGATCGCGATCATCGGGCGTGGCGAACCGGAAGAAGAACAGGCCATGCGTGAACTGGCCTTGCGCTTTCCCGGCCAGGTCGGTGTGCGTATCGGCTTTAACGAGACCGATGCACGGCGCATGTTTGCCGGCAGCGACTTCCTGCTGATGCCTTCGCGTTATGAACCGTGCGGCCTGAGCCAGATGTACGCGCAGCGCTTCGGTTCACTGCCGGTTGCGCGCAACACCGGCGGTCTGGCCGACACCATCGAGAATGGCGTCACCGGGTTCCTGTTCAATGAGTCCACCGTGCAAAGTTATGAAGAAGCCCTGAGCCGCGCGTTCAAGGTATTCGCCTTCCCCGGCCTGCTCAACGCCATGCGTTGCCGTGCCATGACCCAACCCTTCAACTGGTGCCAGGCGGTCGAACCCTACGCCGAACTGTACGAACAACTGGTGGTTAAAGCACTGGGGAAACAAGCCAAGTAATCAAGGGAGGTCTCTATAGATGCCATTACGGACTCTGGAAACCTGGCCCCACGGCGCAATCATGCTGGACGCGCAACACACGCGTTTTGCCTTGTGGGCGCCAGACGCGTTTTATGTGAGCGTTGAATTGGAAAGCGGTCAGTCCGTGGCCATGCTGCCGCAGGCAGACGGCTGGTTTGAAACAGAAATAAAGTGCCCGGCCGGCACGCGCTACCGCTACAACGTCGACGGCGAACGGGAGGTGCCTGACCCGGCCTCCCGGGCCCAGGCCGATGATGTACACGGTTGGAGCGTGGTGGTCGACCCGCTCGCTTACCCCTGGCAGCATGCCAACTGGCAAGGCCGCCCTTGGCACGAGGCGGTGATCTACGAGCTGCACGTCGGCGCGCTGGGGGGCTACGCCGAGGTCGAGAAACACCTGCCACGCCTGGCCGAGCTGGGCGTCACCGCCATTGAACTGATGCCCCTGGCGCAGTTTCCCGGCGAACGTAACTGGGGCTACGACGGCGTGCTGCCGTATGCGCCCCAGTCCTCCTACGGCACCCCGGAACAACTCAAACACCTGATCGACATCGCCCATGGGCACGGCCTCGCCGTGATTCTCGATGTGGTCTACAACCACTTCGGCCCCGACGGCAATTACCTGGGCCAGTACGCGCAGGGCTTCTTTCGTGAAGACGTGCACACCCCGTGGGGCGCGGGCATCGATTTCGACCGCCGGGAGGTGCGCGACTTCTTCCTCGACAACGCACTGATGTGGTTGATGGAGTACCGCTTCGACGGCCTGCGCCTGGACGCCGTGCACGCCATCGACAACCCCGGGTTCCTGCAACAGCTGGCACAGCGCGTGCGTGAACAGGTCGAGACCGGTCGCCACGTGTGGCTGGTGCTGGAAAACGAATTCAACCAGGCGGGCCTGCTGGAACGGGATTTCGACGCGCAGTGGAATGACGATGGCCACAACGCCCTGCACGTGTTGCTCACCGGCGAAACCGACGCCTACTACAGCGACTTCGCCACCGACACCACCGCCAAGCTCGCCCGTTGCCTGAGCGAAGGTTTTATCTACCAAGGCCATACCACCCGCCATGGCCATGCCCGTGGCGAACCCAGCGGGCACCTGCCGCCGAGCGCGTTTGTGTTGTTTTTGCAAAACCATGACCAGATCGGCAACCGTGCCCTGGGCGAACGCCTGCACCAGCTCTGTTCGCCCCAGGCACTCGAAGCGGCGACCGCGCTGCTGTTGTTGTCGCCGATGATTCCGCTGATGTTCATGGGCGATGAGGTCAACGCCCGCCAGCCCTTTCTGTTTTTCACCGACCACCACGGCGAACTGGCCGAGGCGGTGCGCGAAGGCCGGCGCAATGAGTTTGCCGACTTCGCCGCCTTCCACGACCCTGAGCGGCGCGAACGCATCCCCGATCCCAACGCGCTGGAGACGTTCCGGCAATCAGCGCCGGTGTTTGTGGAGAACGCCCACACTGAGCTTTATCGCCATCTGCTGAAACTGCGCCACCGTCACATCACCCCGCACTTGCCCGGCAGCGTGGCATTGGGCGCGCAGGTGCTGGCAGACGGTGCCGTGACTGCGCGCTGGCGCCTGGGCAACGGCCGCGTGTTGCAGATCGACCTGAACCTCAGTGCCAGCGCCGTGGCTCACACCGCGCCGGCGCAGATTATTTTCGCCACGCCTGCCGACCAAGGCGCGCACCTGCCGCCGCACAGCGCACGCGTGAGCCTATTCCCTGTTGGAGAACACCCTTGAGCGAAGCGAACCTTGAACTGCTCGCCAGCCGCGCGGGCCTGGCCGTCGATTGGATCGATGCCAACGGCCGTCCGCAACGCGTTACACCCGACGCTCTGCGCGCCGTCCTCAAAGGCCTGGGCCACCCGGCCGACACCGATGCCGAGATCGACGCCAGCCTGCTGGAACTGGAGCAGGCACAACACGACAAACACCTGCCTCCGTTACTGACGATCGACAGCGGCGAGGGCCTTGATCTGGCCCACTATTTCGAACCCGATACCCTGTGCCGGGTCAGCCTGGAAGACGGCGAGACTCTGGAGCTGCGACTGGACGGCAACGCGGTGCTGCCCGGTGTGATCGCCCTGGGTTACCACCAAGTGCACATCAACGACCAGACTTTCACCCTGGCCGTCGCCCCCACCCACTGCTACAGCGTCGCCGAAGCGGTCGACAGCCGGCCGGCCCGCGCCTGGGGGCTGAGTGCGCAATTGTATTCCCTGCGCCGCCTGGGCGACGGAGGCTTTGGCGATACCCTGGCCCTGGAACACCTAGCGCGCGCGGCCGCCGAGCGCGGGGCCGATGCCCTGGCGATCAGCCCGATGCATGCGATGTTCAGCGCCGACACCGGCCGCTACAGCCCCTATTCGCCGTCCAGTCGTTTGTTCCTTAACAGCCTGTATGCCTCGCCCGGCTGCATCCTCGGCGAGCGTGAAGTGCGCAACGCCATTGAAGCCCTCGGCCTGGAAGACGAGCTGCATGCCCTGGAACAGCTCGAGCTGATCGACTGGCCGGCCGCCGCCAAGGCCAAGCAGCGGGTGTTCCGTGCGCTGTATGAAGACTTCCGCCATGGCCAGAACCCGCAACACGCCGACTTCCTGAGTTTCCGCCAGGCCGGCGGTGAAGCGCTGGAGAACCACTGCCGCTTCGAAGCCGTGCAAGCCGCGCGCGCCGCTGCCGGTGAAGCGCTCGACTGGCGCCACTGGCCCGAGGACTGGCGCACGCCGCAGAGCCCGGCATTGGCAAGATTCGCCGAGGACAACCGCGACGAGATTGGTTATTTCGCCTTTACCCAATGGTTGATCGCACGTTGCCTGGCGCGCGCCCAGCAAGCCGCCAAAGGCAGCGGCATGGGCGTCGGCTTGATCGCCGACCTCGCGGTAGGCGCCGATGGCGGTGGCAGCCAGGCATGGAGCCGCCAGGATGAGCTGCTGTCCGGCCTGACCGTCGGCGCGCCGCCGGATATTCTCAACCGCGCCGGCCAAGGCTGGGGCATTTCCGCGTTCTCGCCGGAAGGCCTCAAGCGCAACGGCTTTCGCGCGTTCATCGAGATGCTGCGGGCCAACTTCGCCCATGCCGGCGGCCTGCGGATCGACCATGTCATGGGCCTGCAACGCCTGTGGGTGATGCCCATGGACGCCTCGCCCCGCGACGGCGCGTACCTGTATTACCCGGTGGATGACCTGCTGCGCCTGCTCGCACTGGAGTCCCATCGTCACCAGGCCATCGTGCTCGGTGAAGACTTGGGCACGGTGCCCGATGGCCTGCGCGAAAAACTCATCGGCCGTTCGATTCTGGGCATGCGCGTGCTGCTGTTCGAGCAAGGCCACGACGGCCAGTTCAACCCGATCCTCGACTGGCCGGACAACGCCCTGGCCACCACCAGTACTCACGACTTGCCCACGCTCAACGGCTGGTGGCACAGCCGCGATATCGACTGGAACGTCCAGTTGGGCCTGATCGATGCGCCCACCGTGGAGCAATGGAGCGAACATCGCCTGCGTGAACGCCAGGCGCTGCGCCAGGCACTGAGTCAGGACCCGCAGAATTTCGTCGATGAGATCCGCAACGAAACCGACCACATGATAGACGCCAGCGTGCGCTACCTCGGCCACACCCGCGCGCCCCTGGTGCTGTTGCCCCTGGAAGATGCGCTGGGCGTCGAGGAGCAGGCCAACCTGCCCGGCACCACCGACACTCACCCTAACTGGCGCCGACGCCTGACGGGAGAAGCCTCCAGTCTGCTCGACAACGCCGGCGCGGCACGCCGCCTCGAACTGTTGGCCGTCGCGCGCAACCAAGCCTATGAGCGTGACCGATGAACGCACTGCCCCTGCGCGCCACTCAGCGCCTGCAATTCCACAAAGGTTTTACCCTGGACGACGCGGTGCCGCTGGTGCCGTATTTCGCCCGATTGGGCATCAGCCACCTGTACGCCTCGCCACTGCTCAGTGCGCGCGCTGGCTCCATGCACGGCTACGATGTGGTCGACCCGACCCGCGTCAACCCCGAACTGGGCGGTGAAGCGGCCTTGCGCCGTCTGGTTGCCGCGCTGCGCGAACATGACATGGGGCTGATCCTCGATATCGTCTCCAACCATATGGCCGTGGGCGGAGCCGATAACCCGTGGTGGCTGGACTTACTGGAATGGGGCCGCCTGAGCCCCTACAGCGAATTTTTCGATATCCAGTGGCACTCCCCCGACCCGTTGCTCAAGGGCCAATTGTTGATGCCGTTTCTGGGCAGCGATTACGGCGAGGCCTTGCAGGCTGGCACCCTGACCCTGCAGTTTGATGCCGAACACGGCGCGTTCTACGTTGAACACTACGAGCACCGCTTCCCGATCTGCCCACGGGATTACGCGCTGATCCTGGGCCGCGATGAACCGCTCAAGCCGCTGGCTGAAGGCTTCGCTGCGCTCACCTACCAGCACGACGCTTATGCCGAAGCCGCCTGGCTCAAACAGGCTTTGGCCGAGCGCGCCAGCGACGTGCTGCCGGCGATTGAACAGCGCCTGGCGCAGTTCGACGGGCGCCAACCCGAAGGTTTCACTCGCCTGCACCAGTTGCTGGAACAACAAAGCTACCGCCTCGCCAGCTGGCGCACCGCCGCAGACGACATCAACTGGCGGCGCTTCTTCGACGTCAACGAACTGGGCGGCCTGCGCGTGGAGCGCAGCGCGGTGTTCGAGGCCACCCACGGCAAGATCTTCGAATTGATCGGCGAGGGCCTGGTGGATGGTCTGCGCATCGACCACATCGACGGCCTGGCCGACCCGCGCGGGTACTGCCGCAAGTTGCGCCGCCGAGTCGATGCGTTGGCGCCGGGGCGGCACCTGCCGATCTTCGTCGAGAAGATCCTTGGCGAAGGCGAAACCCTGCGCGAAGACTGGCAAGTGGACGGCACCACCGGCTACGAATTCATGGATCAACTGTCACTGCTGCAACACCACCCTGACGGGTTCGCGCCTTTGGCCGAGCTGTGGACACGCCACAGCGAACGCCCCTCGGCGTTTATCGAGGAAGCCCGGCTGGCGCGCCAGCAAATCCTCAACGGCTCGCTGGGCGGCGACTTCGAGAGCGTGGCCCAGGCCCTGCTGCAAGTGGCCCGCGACGATGTGATGACCCGCGACCTGACCCTTGGCGCGATTCGTCGCGCACTGCAGGAACTGATCGTGCACTTTCCGGTGTACCGCACCTACATCAGCGCCCGTGGCCGTAGCGCGGCCGACGACAAGGTGTTCCAGCAAGCCCTGGAGGGCGCACGCACCACCCTGAGCGAAGGCGATTGGCCGGTGCTCGATCACCTGGAAAAATGGCTCGGCGGCCAACCCTGGCGCAATCGCCCGGTGGGCCGCGAGCGCAAGATCCTCAAGCATGCCTGTGTACGCTTCCAGCAACTGACCTCGCCGGCCGCGGCCAAGGCCGTGGAAGACACCGCGTTCTATCGCTCGGCCGTGTTGCTGTCGCGTAACGACGTGGGCTTCAGCACCGAACAGTTCAGTGCGCCCCTGGCCCAGTTCCATGCCGTCAACGCGCAACGCTTGCGGGCCTTCCCCGACAACCTGCTGGCCACGGCCACGCACGACCACAAGCGTGGCGAAGACACCCGCGCGCGCCTGGCGGTATTGAGCGAATGTGCGTCGTGGTATGCCGAGCAAGTGGAGCACTGGCGAACCCTGGCAGCGCCGTTGCGCACCGACGCGACGGCACCCTCGGCGGGTGATGAGCTGATCCTGTATCAAGTGTTGCTGGGCAGTTGGCCGTTGGACGCGCACGCGGATGTCGAGGGGTATCAGCAGCGCCTGTGGCAATGGCAGCAAAAGGCCCTGCGTGAAGCCAAGTTGCACAGCAGTTGGAGCGCGCCTAACGAGGCCTACGAGAAAGGCGTCGAACGTTTCCTCTCAAGCCTGTTGCTCAGCGATGCCGGCCGTCCCTTGCGCACGGCGATCGCGGCGGCGGCCCAGGCCATTGCACCGGCCGGCGCGCTCAATGGGCTGGCGCAATCCTTGCTTCGACTCACGGTACCGGGCGTACCGGACGTGTACCAGGGCGCCGAGTTCTGGGACTTCAGCCTGGTGGACCCGGACAACCGTCGGCCAGTGGATTTCGATGCGCGGCAACAGGCGCTCAACGCCCCACCGGACAGTGGCGAACTGTTGTTCAACTGGCGCGACGGGCATATCAAACAAGCGGTGATTGCCCAGGTGCTGGCCTTGCGCAAGGCCCATCCTGAGCTGTTTCACAACGCCAGCTACACACCGCTGGAGGTGGTGGGTCAGCACGCCGAACGAGTGGTCGCCTTCAGCCGCGAGCACGCGGGTAAACGGCTGTTGGTGGTGGTGCCGCGCTGGCCTCATGCGCTGCTGGAAGCGGGCGTGCATCCCCATATCAATGCGCGGGTTTGGGGCGATACCCGGGTGAAATTACCGTTCGCCGCACCAACTCAAAACTGGAAGGGACTTTTTCAAACGGGCGCAGTCACACCAGACAAGGAGCTGTTGATCAACACTGCCCTGGGGGATTTCCCGGTCAATGTCTTTATCAATATTGATGATCAATAAAGCTGAACATTTTCTGTGAGGAGCATTGCGATGAGTACTGAAGACAAACGCATACGCGAATTGGCGCACCAGATATGGGAATCCGAGGGTAAGCCTCACGGCGAGGACGCGCGGCACTGGGAGATGGCGCGCAAGCTGGCTGAAGCGGAAGCGCTCACGCCAAGCAAGCCAAAACCGGCCGCCAAGCCCAAGACGGCGCCCAAACCTTCTGCGGCGAAAGCCAAGCCTGCGGCGGTGAGCAAACCTGCCGCTCCAGCGGCGAAAAAACCGCCGGCACCGAAAAAGCCCAAACCCTAAACCCCGTGACGCCATGAACCTCCTCCCGACAACGTCGGCAGGAGGTGACCTTACTTTTCAGACTTCTCAGCTGACCCACCGTCGGCACGGCCGCGTTCGGCCCGGAAAAAGACCCTTGCAGGAGCAACACTTAATGAGCAAACCCCATAAAACCCCATCGACGCCGGGCAATGAGCCGTCGCGGATTCGTGAAGGTTTGCCCTTCCCCCTCGGCGCCACCTGGGACGGCCTGGGCGTCAACTTTGCGCTGTTCTCGGCCAATGCCACCAAGGTAGAGCTGTGCCTGTTCGACGACACCGGCGAAGTGGAACTCGAACGTATCGAACTGCCTGAATACACCGACGAAATCTTCCACGGCTACTTGCCCGACGCCCATCCGGGGTTGATCTACGGCTACCGCGTTTACGGTGCCTATGACCCGGCCAACGGCCATCGCTTCAACCACAACAAACTCCTGATCGACCCCTACGCCAAACAATTGGTGGGCGAGTTGAAATGGTCCGAGGCGCTGTTCGGCTACACCATCGGTCACCCCGACGACGACCTCAGCTTCGACGAGCGCGACAGTGCGCCCTTCGTGCCTAAATGCAAGGTCATTGACCCGGCGCACACCTGGGGCAACGACCAGCCGGTGCGGGTGCCGTGGGACCGCACGATCATTTATGAAACCCATCTGCGCGGCATCAGCATGCGCCACCCCTCCGTCGGTGAATCGGTACGCGGCACCTGCGCCGGGCTGATGGAAGACGATGTGCTCAAGCACATTCGCCAGTTGGGCATTTCTTCGGTCGAGCTGTTGCCGGTACACGCCTTCGTCAACGACCAGCACCTGCTGGAAAAAGGCATGACCAACTACTGGGGCTATAACAGCATCGCGTTTTTCGCCCCTGACCCGCGCTACCTGGCCAGCGGCAAGATCGCCGAGTTCAAGGAGATGGTCGCGCACCTGCATGAGCAGAAGCTGGAAGTGATCCTCGACGTGGTCTACAACCACACCGCCGAGGGCAACGAGCGCGGTCCGACCCTGTCCATGCGCGGCATCGACAATGCCTCGTACTACCGCCTGATGCCGGACGACAAGCGCTTCTACATCAACGATTCCGGCACCGGCAACACCCTGGACCTGAGCCACCCGTGCGTGCTGCAAATGGTCACCGACTCGTTGCGTTACTGGGCCAACGAGATGCATGTCGATGGTTTCCGCTTTGACCTGGCAACCATTCTTGGCCGCTACCGTGACGGCTTCGACGAGCGCCACAGCTTCCTCGTGGCCTGCCGCCAGGACCCGGTATTGCGCCAGCTCAAACTCATCGCCGAGCCCTGGGACTGCGGTCCCGGTGGTTATCAGGTGGGCAACTTCCCGCCGGGCTGGGTGGAATGGAACGACCGTTTCCGCGACACCGTGCGCGCGTTCTGGAAAGGCGACGACGGGCAACTGGCGGACTTTGCCGGGCGCATGACCGCGTCGGGCGAGATGTTCAACCATCGGGGCCGCCGGCCATACAGCTCGGTGAATTTCATCACCGCCCACGACGGTTTCACCCTGCATGACTTGGTGTCGTACAACGACAAGCACAACGAAGACAACGACGAGAACAACCAGGACGGCAGCAACAACAACCTGTCCTGGAACCACGGCGTCGAAGGCCCTACCGACGACCCGCAGATCAACGAACTGCGCCTGCGCCAAATGCGCAACTTCTTCGCCACCCTCCTGCTGGCTCAGGGCACGCCGATGATCGTCGCCGGTGACGAATTCGCCCGCACTCAGCACGGCAATAACAACGCCTATTGCCAGGACAGCGAGATCGGCTGGGTCAACTGGGACCTGGACGAGGACGGCAAGTCGCTGCTCAAGTTCGTGAAGCGCTTGATCAAACTGCGCCTGGCGTACCCGATCCTGCGCCGGGGGCGCTTCCTGGTCGGCGACTACAACGAAGACATCGGCGTCAAGGACGTGACCTGGCTCGCCCCCGACGGCAACGAAATGACCATCGAACAGTGGCAGGACGCTCACGGCCGCTGCCTCGGCATGCTGATGGACGGCCGCGCCCAGGAGACCGGGATTCGACGTGCGGGTGCCGATGCCACGCTGTTACTGGTAGTGAACGCGCACCACGACATGGTTAATTTCCGTCTTCCGCCAGTGCCCGAGGGTGAGTTCTGGACCTGCATGCTCGACACCAATGACATCGCGGTGCGCGGTCAGGAGCGCTTTGATTTTGACCACGAGTACGCGGTGACCGGACGTTCGCTGCTGCTGTTTGAGCTGCAGCGCGAAGACGAGGTGTGAGATGGCGTTGCATGGATGCCTTCAGGGCTTTCGGGGCTATGCGGACACGCACGCCCTGGGCCAGGCCCTGAAGGCGCTTCAGGAAGAAGGCCTCGACCAGCTGCCGCTTCCGGGCAGCGGTGAGACATTGGTGCGTTTCAGTCGCCTGGCCGAGGTGGCCGGGCATGACCTGCGCCTGTGCAAACTGTTCGAAGGCCACACCGACGCCCTGGCGATTTTTGCCGAGCTGCGCAGCCCTTTGCCGCCCTCGGGCAGCATCTGGGGCATGTGGGCGGCCGAACCGCCGACTGCCAAGGTGCGCGTGCGCCGTGAGGGTCAGCGCCTGCGCTTGGATGGGCGCAAGGCCTGGTGTTCCGGAGCGACGGTGGTCAGCCACGGGCTGCTGACCGCCTGGGATGAACAAGACCGTCAGCAGTTGGTGGCGGTGCCGATGCAACACGCGGGCGTGACGGTCACGGATGAAGGCTGGAACGCCGTGGGCATGGCCGCCAGCGGCAGTGTCGACGTTATCTTCGATGGCGCCTGGGGGCTTGCCGTCGGCGCCCCTGGCGACTACCTCGCCCGGCCCGGTTTCTGGCAAGGCGGGGTCGGCATCGCCGCGTGCTGGTATGGCGCGGCGCAACGGCTGGCAGAGGCTCTGCGCGAGCACGGCAGCAGTCGCAAGGAGCCCCATGCCCTGGCCCATTTGGGGGCCGTCGACAGCGCCCTGCACAGTGCCGCCTGCGTCTTACGCGCCGCCGCCGAGCAGATCGACCGTGCCCCCACGGCCAACGCGCAGCAATTGGCTCAGCAAACCCGCGCCTGTATCGAAGCGACCGTGGAACAGGTGATACGCCATGTCGGCCGCGCCGTCGGCGCCGGGCCTTATTGCAAGGACCCACACTTTGCGCAGTTGATGGCAGACCTGCCGGTGTACCTGCGCCAAAGCCATGCCGAACGCGACCTAGCCGCCCTCGGCGAACAGGTGGCCGGCGAACCCACAGGGAGGTGGCAGTTATGAAACCCAACCCTATCGTCGGCCAGGGTACGCCGTTGCAGCATTGGCAAACATCACCGCGCATGGCCGAGTTGCCGCTGATCAGCGTCCAGGAGTTGGTGCCCGAAGGTCACCGCGCGGTGATCATCGCCCCCCACCCGGACGATGAAGTGCTCGGCTGCGGCGGCCTGTTGCAAGGGTTGGCAGCGTTGGGACGACCCATGCAGTTGATCTCGGTAACCGACGGCAGCGCCAGTCACCCAGGTTCGCGGCGCTGGCCGGTGGAGCGCCTGAGCGTGGTGCGCCCGCAGGAATCGGCGCAGGCCCTGCATCGCCTGGGGGTGCCGCTGCACAGCCTCAAATGGCTGCGCGCCGGTTTCGCCGACAGTAACGTCGCCGCGCGCGAGGAACAGTTGGTTGAGTTTATCCAGCGCTACCTCAAACCCACGGACGTGCTGTTCACCACGTGGCGCGAGGACGGGCATTGCGACCACGAAGCCGTCGGCCGCGCCAGTGCCAAGGCGGCGCAGGCGGTGGGCGCCACGCTATACGAACTGCCGGTGTGGACCTGGCATTGGGCAACCGCCGAGGACAGCCTGGTGCCCTGGCACCGCGCGCGCAAAATCCCCCTCACCTGCGCAGTGGTGGCCCGCAAGCGTCACGCCATCCACGCCTTTGCCAGCCAGCTTGAAGGCGACCCGCAGATCGGCCTCGCGCCAGTGCTGGCGCCCTATGTGGTGGAGCGTTTGCTGCAACCTTTTGAAGTGGTGTTCATATGAGTGTGGCCACGCCGTATTTTGATCAACTGTTCGCCGAAAACGACGACCCGTGGGCGTTTCGCCAACGCTGGTACGAGCGCCGCAAGCGCGCCATGACCCTGGCGATGCTGACACGGCCGCGCTATGCATCGATCTTCGAACCGGGCTGCGCTAACGGCGAGTTGAGCTTTGAACTGGCACCACGGTGTGATCGCCTGCTGTGCTGCGACACCGCCTCGGCCGCCGTCAGCCTGGCGCGCAGCCGCCTGCTGGGTTTCCCCCATGCGCAGGTGCAGCAGAGTCGCCTGCCCGAACAGTGGCCGCAGGGGCAGTTCGATTTGATCGTCCTCAGTGAGCTGGGGTACTACCTGGACGCCGACGACCTGCGCGTTTTGATCGAACGCGCCCTGGCCGGCTTGACCGCCGACGGCCAATTGCTCGCCTGCCACTGGCGTTCGCCTATCGAAGGCTGCCCGCAGACGGCCGAGCAGGTGCACGCCCGGCTTGAGCAGCAACTGGGCATGACCCGAGTCGCCAGCCTCGACGACCCCGACTTTCTCCTCGACCTGTGGAGCCGCGATGAAACCTCGGTCGCCCGCCATGAGGGCCTGCGATGATCGGTATTCTGATCCCGGTACATAACGAAGAAACGTTGTTGGCCGACTGCCTGGACGCCGCGCTGATCGCCGCGCGCCACCCCGGCCTGCTGGGCGAACCGGTACAGATCCTGGTGGTACTCGACAGTTGCAGCGATGGCAGTGCCGCCATCGCCCAGGCGTACCCGGTGCAACGTCTGGAACTGCAAGCGCGCAATGTCGGCCAGGTACGTGGCGTCGGCGCGCGGCACCTGCTTAACCAAGGGGCGCGCTGGATTGCCTGCACCGACGCCGACAGCCGCGTCGCCCCAGACTGGCTGGTAGCGCAACTGGCGCTGGGTTCCGATGCCGTGTGCGGCACTGTGACGGTGGACGCCTGGAGTGAAGGCTTCGACCCGGCAGCGCAGATCCGTTATCACCAGGGCTACGAGGCGCGGGACGGACATCGGCATATCCACGGCGCCAATCTGGGGGTGAGCGCAGGGGCGTATATCCGCGCGGGCGGCTTCGAACCGCTGGCGTGCCATGAAGATGTGCAACTGGTGCGCAACCTCGAACGGTGTGGCGCGTCCATCGCCTGGAGCCACGGCCCTCAAGTAGTCACCAGCGCGCGCCTGGAAGCGCGAGCCGAAGGCGGATTCGGCGATTATTTGAAGAGCCTGTTGCAGGCGTCCTGAAAAAACGCGATTGCAAAATGTAAAAACCGCCGATCCTTGTCTATGCTCATGACGCCTTGCCAGTCATTCACGATCGAATGGCCCTGCGAACACCACAGCGGAGTCTGTGGTCAATAAGCGCGGGACGGCCCCTCAACGGGGCACGACCCGGCACCCTTGAACAAGGATGTGACACCCATGAAATCTGCCTCATTAAGCGAAGGCCGTCGCGGCCCTGCACAAATCTGGAACAGCGCGCCTCAACTGGCGCAAATCCCGCCAATATCAGCCGACTCATTGGTGCCCGGCAAAGCCCGCGTGGTGATCATCGCGCCGCACCCCGGCGACGAAGTGCTGGCGTGCGGCGGTATCCTGCAATTGCTCAGTACGCTGGAGCATCCCCTGCAACTGATCTCCATCACCGACGGCAGCGCCAGCCACCCCGGCTCCCATGTATGGCCGGCGAGCCGCTTGAGCGTGGTGCGTCCGCAGGAAAGTGCCGAGGCTTTGCGCCGCCTGGGCATGCCCCTGCACAGTTTGAAGTGGATCCGTGGCGGGTTTTGCGATAACGCCCTGGCCGCCCGCGAACCCCAATTAAGCCAGTTCATTGCGCGCTACCTGCAACCCGGCGACATGGTGTTCACCACCTGGCGCAACGACGGTAACCACGACCACGACGCCGTTGGCCGCGCGGCCGCCAACGCCTGCAGTGTGGCAGGCGCGCACCTGTATGAACTGCCGATCCGTGCCTGGCACTGGCCGCTGCGCGAGAGTGCCGTCATCCCCTGGCATCGGGCGCGCAAGGTGCGCCTGGACACCTGGAGCGTGGCGCGCAAACTCCACGCCACCCATGCGTTTGCCAGCCAATTGAGCGGCGACCCCCAGATCGGGTTGGCGCCGATGCTGGCCCAGGAGTTGCTGGAGCGGATTCGCGAGCCTTACGAGATCGTGTTTGTGTAGCTCAATGGCCGCCGAGGGACGTTCGGCCTGAGAATGGCATTCTGATCTGATAGGCAATCGCCAGCCAAATAAACCAGGCCGGCATCACGCACAGCGCCAGGCGTGTGTCCGGCCGCAACGCCAGCAGGCCCAGCACAAAAACCAGGAACGCCAGCGAGAACCAGGCCATCGGCACACCGCCGGGCATTTTGTAGAGGGACTTGGCGTGCAGGTCCGGGCGCTTTTTACGGTAGGCGATGTAGGACGCGAGAATGGTCGACCAGGTGAAAATCACCAGAATCGCCGAGACCGTCGACACAATGGTGAACGCCGTCATCACCTCGGGCACCACGAACAGCAGCACCAGGCCGATCAGCATCAGCAATGTGGTGAACGCGAGACTGATAAACGGCACGCTGCTGTTCGACAGGCGCCCGAAGATGCCCGGTGCATCGCCCAGATCGGCGAGCCCGAACAACATGCGGCTGGCGGAAAACACCCCGCTGTTGGCCGAGGACGCCGCCGAGGTCAGCACCACGAAATTGACCAGCCCCGCGGCAGCCGGAAAGCCCGCCACCAGGAACAGCTCCACGAACGGGCTCTTGGTCGGCGACACCTGTTGCCACGAGGTCACGGCGATGATGCACGCCAGGGCCAGCACGTAGAACAGAATGATGCGCAGCGGAATCGAGTTGATCGCCTTAGGTAAGGTCTTCTCCGGCGCACGGGTTTCGGCGGCGGCGGTGCCGATCAGCTCGGTGCCGGCGAATGAAAAGATCGCCATCTGGAAGCCGGCAAAAAAGCCGAACAGGCCATTGGGGAACGCCGCCTGAGCATCCAACAGGTGGCCCAGGGACGCGGTCACGCCGGTGGGCGAAACGAACGAGGTGGCGATCAGCACTCCGCTGACGCCAATCAGCGTCACCACGGCGATGATCTTGATGATCGCGAACCAGAACTCCACTTCACCGAACAGTTTGACCGTCAGCACATTCAACGCGAACAGCGTCATCAGCATGCCAACGGCGGGTACCCAGGCGGGGACGTCGGGGAACCAGTACTGGAAGAATCCTCCGACCACCACCGCATCCCCCACCACCGCCACGCTCCAGCTCAGCCAGTACGACCAGCCGAGAAAGAACGCCGCGCGCGGCCCCAGGTAAGCACCGGCAAAATCGGCAAAGCTTTTGAAGTTGAGGTTGGACAGCAGCAGCTCGCCCATGGCGCGCATCACGAAATACACGAATAGCCCAATGATCATGTAGATCAGGATGATCGATGTGCCGGACAGCGCAATGATCTTGCCGGAGCCCATGAACAGGCCGGTGCCGATCGCACCGCCCATGGCCATCAGTTGGATGTGACGGTTGCTCAGGGTGCGTTGCAACACAGGCTTTTCGCAAAGCCCGGACGTGGTTGTTTTCATCACAAAACCTCTTGTTATGTTTTTGAGTTTTGGCAGAAAAAAGTGTGGCGTTTAGTTGTTATTGGGATCAGGCGGTGTGGCGTTCGAAACCGTGCAGCACGTTGACGGCATTGATGCCGATCTCATCGACCATGTAGCCGCCTTCCATCACGAACAACGTCGGCACACCAACACCGGCAATGAGCTGGCCCATGCTGAGGAAGTCGTCGCTGTCGAGCAGGAAGTGGCTGATGGGGTCGTCCTTGAAGGTGTCCACGCCGAGGGAAATCACCAGCACCTCAGGGGCGAACTGGCGTAATTGCCGGCAGGCGTCGGCCAGGGCGGTTTTGTAGTGGTCCCAGGTGGTGTTTTTGGGCAGCGGGTAATTGAGGTTGAAGCCCTCCCCCGCGCCGACGCCACGCTCACTGGCGGCGCCGGAAAAATACGGGTAGGAGACCGCCGGGTCGCCGTGCAAGGAGATGAACAGCACGTCGGCACGGTCGTAGAAAATATTTTGCGTGCCGTTGCCGTGGTGGAAATCCACATCCAGCACCGCGACGCGCTTTGCGCCTTGGGTAATGGCCTGTTGCGCGGCAATCGCGGCGTTGTTGAGGTAGCAATAGCCGCCCATGTATTCGCGGGCGGCATGGTGACCCGGTGGCCGGCACAGCGCGAACGCACTGTTGTGGCCTTCGTCGATCAGCGCCAGGCCGGTGAGCGCGATATCGGCGCTGGTCTTGACCGCGTTCCAGGTGGTGGCGGTGATCGGCGAGCCGGCGTCCATGGCAAAGAAGCCCAGCTTGCCGTCGATGAAGTCCGGTACTTGTTGGTTGGCCAAATCACGTACCGGCCATACCAGCGGCAATGCGTCGTGGTTGCGGCCGATGGCGGTCCACTCGGCCCACGCCGTTTCGAGGAAGGCCACGTAGCGCTCGCTGTGGGCGTTGACGTAACAGGCGCGGTCGAAGGTGCGCGGCACGATGATGTCACCGAGCCCCACATGCTTTACGCGGTCACGCACGGTATCGGCGCGGCTGGGTTGTTCGAAGGAGGGTTTGAGCACGCCATCTTTCAACTCGGTGCCGTGGTGCAAACGGTGGTCATCACTAAAAACAGTCAGCATTGGTATACATCCGCCAGTAAAAGACAGGGCCTATTTTGTTCTGGCTTGACCGGGCTTTCTTTGCTTTTACTTCTGGCGCTGTTAGCTTTATCGGGTGTTTTTACCTCTAACAAAGACGAATATGAAAAATAAAACCAAGCAGGTCACTCTTGACGACACCGATCTCGCCATCCTTGCGTTGTTGCAAGAAGACGCGAGTATTTCCAACGCCCAGCTGAGCGAGCGCCTGGCATTGAGCCTTACGCCCTGCTGGCGTCGGCGCAAACGTCTGGAAGAGGAAGGCGTGATCAAGGACTACCAGGCCAATCTGGACCGCAAGATGCTCGGCCTGGACATCATGGCGTTTGTGCATGTGCGCTTTGCCATCCACACCGACCATGCGCCGGACGCGTTTGAAGCGGTGGTCAAAGAGCTGCCTCAGGTGCTGTCCTGTCACAAAATCACCGGCGATGCGGACTACCTGTTGCAGGTGCTGGCAGAAGATTTGGACAGCTACAGCGAGTTTGTCGAGAGCGTGCTGAGGCGCCAGTTGGGGATTGCGTCGATCCAGTCGAGCCTGGCGCTGCGGGAGGTGAAAGCGACGAGTCGGGTGGCGATACCGAAGCGCGATTGAACGCGCCCATATCCGGAAAAGTCGTGGCAGGTGATGGCGAATCGCCTGCCCATTCGATGTGAAAAATTCGTTAACCAATTCTCGCCAAAGGCTTTTTCCCACAGGCTCAATCTGCCAGACTGATGCGAATAATTATCAACCGTTTTATTATTCGCCACGGACGGCGCGTCGGGGAGAGTCAGTTCCATGTCTGTGCAACAACCTGCAGGTAAAGGTTTTTCACCGAGTCTGATCGCGTTCGCGGTGTGTCTTGCCACCTCACAAACGGCCTTCGCCGCCGAGCCAGAAGCGCCGGCCACCACGTTGGAACTGGGCGCCACCCAAGTCTCCGGCGAGCAGCAATTAAGCGAAATTACCGAGGGCACGCAGTCCTACACCACGGGCGCGATGAAGACGGCGACCAAACTGCCCCTGACCCTGCGTGAAACCCCACAGGCCGTTACCGTCATCACCCGCCAGCGCATGGACGACCAGGCGATGACCAGCATCAACGATGTGGTCAACGCCACGCCCGGGCTGTTCCTGAATTTCTCCAGCGGCCCTGGGCGGCAGTCCTACACCTCGCGTGGCTTTGACATCGACAACCTGATGTATGACGGCATCCCGAGCGGCTATAACGGGGTAACGGTCGGGGCCCAACCCAACCTGGCGATGTTCGACCGCGTCGAAGTGGTGCGCGGCGCCACCGGCCTGGTCACCGGCGCGGGCAACCCGTCGGCCGCCATCAACCTGATCCGCAAACGCCCACTGGACGAGCAGAAGGTCACCCTGACCGGCGCCGCCGGCAGTTGGGACGACTACCGTGGCGAGCTGGACGCTTCCAGCCCGCTTAACGACAGCGGCACCTGGCGCGGTCGCGTGGTCACCTCTTACCGCGACGCCAACAGCTTCATCGACAACGCCGAGGAGTATCACGGCCTGTTCTACGCCGTCACCGAAGCCGACCTGAGCGAAGACACCCGCCTGACCCTGGGTTACTCCAACCAAAAGGACAAGACCAACTACTTCTGGGGCTCCTCGATGGTCGGCCTGGACGGTCACCACCTGGACCTGCCGCGCTCCTACAACCCAGGCACCGACTGGGAGAACAAGGACCAGGAAATCAATACGGTGTTCGCCGAACTGCGCCAGCAACTGGCCAACGACTGGGCGCTGCAGGTCAACGCCAACTACGCCGAGCAGAAAGCCTTGTTCTCGGGCTCCTACCAATCGCGCTGGGCCGCCGACAAGTCCCTGGCGCGTACGGTGTACCAGGCCGCCTACGATGAAAACCAGGCCGGCGTCGACGCCTTTGCCAGCGGCCCGTTCCAGGCGTTCGGGCGCAGCCATGAACTGGTGGTGGGCGCCAGCCGACGCATCTACGACATGACCAGCCACGACTACAGCCCCTATAACACCAACTGGCCGCTCAGCGCGGGCAAGCCGGACTTCGTCCACACCTCGGACACCCGTGAAATCACCACCCAGGACGGGCTTTACCTCACCACGCGCCTGAGCCTGGCCGACCCGCTCAAGCTGATCCTCGGCGGCCGCCTGGACTGGTACGACTATGACGCCCATGGCAGTAACACCGGCGACTACAAGGTCACCCGCAACCTCACCCGCTACGCCGGCCTGATCTACGAGCTGGACGACCATCACTCGGTCTACGTCAGCTACAGCGATATCTTCACGCCGCAGAGCTCCAAGGACATCTCGGGCACACCGGTCAAACCGATTGAGGGCAAAAACTACGAGGTCGGTATCAAAGGCGAATACCTGGGAGGTGCGCTCAATGCCAGCGTGGCGCTGTTCCGTGTCGACCAGGAGAACCGCGCCACAAAAGTCACGGTGCAGAACTGCCCGCAGACCGAGTGCTACGACGCCTCCGGCGAGATTCGCAGCCAGGGTATCGACTTCGAACTGCAAGGTGCATTGACCGAAAACTGGCAGGTCGGCGGTGGCTACACCTACGCGCGCACCCATACCATCAAGGACACAGCCAACCCGCAGAAGGTCAACAAACAGTACGACACCGACACGCCTGAGCACCTGTTCAAACTGACCACCCGCTACAACCTCCAGGGCCCGCTGGAGAAATTCCGCGTGGGCGGCAACATCTCCTGGCAAAGCCGTATGTACAACGACATCGCCCTGGCCGATGGCAGCAGCTACCGCCTGCAACAAGGCGCGTACGCCGTCACCGATCTGATGGCCGGCTACCGGGTCAACCAACACCTCGACCTGCAGCTCAACGCGAACAACATCTTTGACCGCAGCTATTACTCGTCCATCTCCAACTCGGTGGACTACGGTGGCGACAGCTACGGCAACCCCCGAAACATGATGTTGACGGCCAAGTACAGCTTCTGATCGTTCTCGCGGCAGCCCACTCGGGCTGCCCTGCTTAAAGTCTGCTCTCGAAATGCCGATAGGCCTTTTGGCTCGCCTGCATCTGCAAACATCCTGATACCTGTCCGACTTAATATCAGAGCGCCATCATGGCACGCAGCGTGCTTTGTTCCAGGCCAGCCCACATGGAGTAAGAGTGCATGCCTCACCGCCCGCGTTTCATAGAGCATTACCGCAAGGCCGACCGCATTATGCTGGCGTTGATCTGGCTGATGTTCCTGTTCTCTCTGGGCTTGGCGTTCTGGCACGACACCCTGATCCAGGCGGTCGTCATCGGCGGCGGCACCAGCTTGGTGCTCACCCTGTTGTATCGGGCCATCGGCGGCACCCGCATGATGCGTTGTGCATTGGGTGCAGGCCTGATGGTCATGGCGGCGCTGCATATCAACCAGGCGCAGGGCGTGATCGAATCGCACTTTGGCATCTTTGCGTTGCTGGCGGTGCTGACGTTCTATCGGGACTGGCTACCGATTTTGGTCGCGGCGCTCACCATCGCCGTGCACCACGTGGTCTTCCACGCCCTGCAACACCAAGGTTTCCCGGTGTTTGTGATGCAACGCCACGGCGGCTGGACCATGGTATTCGTGCATGCTTTCTACGTGCTGATGGAAACTGTCGCCTTGCTCTACCTCGCCGTGCACAGCCAGGCCGAAGCGGTGGAAAGCCAGGACATGCTCGAGAAGATGCTCGCCGTGACCTCCCGGTTCTCCGAGGCAAGCGCCGAGGGCGACGGCAAGGTCCGCGTCTCCCTGGCCAAGCGCTTCGACCATTTCCTGCAACAACTCACCCACCTGATCGACGGCGTGGCCCGTGACTCCCACGGCCTGGGCCAACTCGGCCAGGAACTGGCCCACGCCAGCGGCACCCTGGAAAAAGGCGCACGCCACCAGTTGGCCGAAATCAGCGAAATGACCGGCTCAATGCAACGCATGGAGCACGCCATGGGCCACATCGCGGTGCACGTTGAACACGCCGTTGAGCATGCCGGTGTCGCCAGCAAACAAATCCTGCGCGGCCAGGAAAGCGTCGGCCGCGCGCAACATGAAATCACCCAACTGGCCACCCGCCTGGAAGGCACCAACCAGACCGTCCAGGGTCTGGCCGTGCAAGCCGAACAGATCGGCTCGGTGCTGGAAGTCATCAGCAGCATCGCCAACCAGACCAACCTGCTCGCCCTCAACGCCGCCATCGAAGCCGCCCGCGCGGGCGAACAAGGTCGTGGCTTCGCAGTGGTTGCCGACGAAGTGCGCAGCCTGGCCCAGCGCACGGCGGTGTCCACCCAGGAAATCAAAACCATCATCGAAGGCTTGCAGCACGGCAGTCGTCAGGCCGTAGAGGCGATGCACGACAGCCGCCAAGGTGTGGAACGCTGCGTGGAAGACAGCCAGGTGGCCGTCCAGATGCTGCAAGCGGTGGGCAATGACATTGCGCGGATTGATGCGCTCAACGGGCAGATTGTCACCACCACGCGCGAGCAGACCGAAGCGAACCTGGAGATTGTCGGGCGCTTGCAGTCGGTGCAAAACATCGCACAGAGCACGGCCGATGATGTGGAGCTGTTGGCCAGGAGCAGCGAACAATTGCCACCGATTGCGGTCAGGCTCGATGCCCTGGGCAGGCGCTTTCATCCATGACGGGCCGGACCTGAGGGAGCGTTCAAGGCTCAGGTCGATATATCAGCCCCTGCTGCGCGCGTTGGTTAATATAGGCGGCCAACCAATCGCATAAAAGGACGTATGGGGTGAAGGACACAGCGTTATCAGGGCTCTCCACGGCTGACATGGACACCTATTCCTGGCGGCGTCGCCTCTTGATGGCTTGCCTGGCGATCCTGTTGTATTTTGCGGTTCAACTGGTGCTCATATTCGCGGTTGGCAAAGCCTCGACGCTGTGGATGAGCATCAGTGCTTCATTGGTGGTGCTGCTGATATTCGCGTGGGTCGAGCGCAGGCACTCAGGCGGGGTGCGTGCCCTGGTGGGGCACGACCTGGGCAACACGCTCAAGCATTGTGCGCCATGGGTGCTGGGGGCTTACCTGGTCAGTACCGGTCTGGACGTCGGGTTCGGATATTGGCAGGAGCCCACGCCGCTGGCGGGCACCCAATCCATGACGAAAAAGCTGCTGCTCTTCGCCATGACGTTGGTGATTATTTCAACGCTCGAAGAGCTCCTGTACCGTCACTTCCTGATTCGCCTGTTCCCCCTGGGTCACCGTCGTTGGCGGTACGTGGCAATCCTGTTCACGACTGCGCTGTATATGCTCATGCATATGCCCTACGCCCATTGGACAAACTTCCTGCTGGTCGGCACGCTGTCAATCATCCTGGGCTATGCGCGGGTGCGCAGCGCTGGCCTATTAGTGCCCGTGCTGCTGCACATCTTTGCGGGAGTGCTTTCGCTCCTGAGGTACTTCATGGCCACTCTTTGGTTTTAGGCCTTGCGCGCAGATGCCAAGTAAGACCATGCGGCTTTCGACTCTTTGCCTCCTGGATGCCCTGCCGGTGCTTTTCGCGTCACCGGGTGCCCGCCCCCTCGATACCTCCCGCCGCATCTGGCCCAGTTCCTGCACCCGCCCCTCCAGTCGTTGCTGACTACGCGGACGACTCTTTTGAACCCCGGCGCCCGCGCCCCACCTCCGATAATCAAGCATCTCCCCTACCCCTTTCGAGGCCTTCACCCATGACGAGTGCTTCCACCGAACAGGTCAGCCCCAAAACCCTGCGCAAGGTCATCATCGCCGCCGGCATCGGTAACTTCGTCGAGTGGTTTGACTTTGCCGTCTACGGGTTTCTTGCCACCACCATTGCCCAGCAGTTCTTCCCCAGCGGCGACGCCAGCGTGGCGCTGCTCAAGACCTTTGCAGTATTTGCCGTGGCGTTTGCCTTCCGGCCGCTGGGCGGGATTTTCTTCGGCATGCTTGGCGACCGCATCGGCCGTAAACGCACCCTGGCCATGACGATTCTGCTGATGGCCGGTGCCACCACCCTGATCGGCCTGCTGCCCACCTACGCCGCGATCGGCGTCACCGCGCCGATCCTGTTGTCGCTGATTCGCTGCGCCCAAGGCTTCTCCGCCGGAGGCGAATACGCCGGAGCCTGTGCTTACCTGATGGAACATGCGCCCAGTGACAAACGCGCCTGGTACGGCAGCTTCGTGCCGGTGTCCACGTTCTCCGCGTTCGCCGCTGCCGCCGTGGTGGCGTATGCGCTTGAGGCGTCGTTGTCCGCCGAGGCGATGGGCAGCTGGGGCTGGCGCTTGCCGTTCCTGATCGCCGCGCCACTGGGACTGGTGGGGCTGTACCTGCGCTGGAAGCTGGATGAAACGCCGGCGTTCCAGGCCGTGAAGCAGGAGCACGCAGTGGCCCACTCACCGCTCAAGGAGACCTTGCGCCACCATGGTGCCGCGATCTGCTGCCTGGGCGCTTTTGTGTCGCTGACCGCGCTGTCGTTTTATATGTTCACCACCTACTTCGCGACCTACCTGCAAGTGGCCGGTGGGCTGAGTCGGGCAGGCGCGTTGCTGGTGTCGCTGATTGCGCTGATTTTCGCCGCGGCAATTTGCCCTCTCGCGGGGCTGTATTCAGACCGGGTGGGGCGTCGCGTCACGGTGATGACGGCCTGTGTGCTGTTGATGCTGGTGGTCTACCCATCGTTCCTGATGGCCAGTTCCGGGTCGTTCGCAGCGTCTGTTATCGGGGTAATGTTGCTGGCAGTGGGTGCCGTGTTGTGTGGGGTGGTCACAGCGGCGCTGCTGTCAGAGACATTCCCGACGCGCACGCGATATACCGCTTCGGCAATCACGTACAACATGGCTTACACGATCTTCGGCGGTACCGCGCCACTGATGGCGACGTGGCTGATCAGCACCACTGGCAGCAACCTGTCACCGGCGTTTTACCTGATCGCCGTGGCATTACTGGCGCTGGCCGGCGGCTTGGCATTGCCGGAAACGTCGAGAATTTCCCTGCATGACGTGGGCACCGAGGAACAAGAAGCAGCGTCGGAGTTTTCGCGTTAAACCCTCGAGGCTGAACCGTCGAGGGTTCAGCCTCCCAGAGACTCAGCGCTTCACACACACAAACAACGCATTGCCCGTCACCCCCTCCCAAGGCGTGATCCGCTCGTAGTCATGCTCAAACACCTGCACGTCGAAGTGCGGCTGCAACAACTGCTCAAGCTCGACAAAACTCAGCGCAACCATGGCGTGCTCATCCTGCCAGGCCTCGGTCACCCCCGCCGTGGTCTTTTCGATACTCAAGCGCAGCGCCTGCTGCTCGCCCTCCCCGCTGTAATGCCAGCCGGAGCCGAAGGAAAAGAGGCTGTCTTCAAACGTCACGCTATGGCGTACCAGCAAACGGTTGTCGATGTGACGCTTGTCCACCGCGTTGAAGCAGAACACGCCGTTGTCGGCGAGCGCGCGGTGTACGCTGGCCAGGCAGGCACTCAGTTGCGTCAGCCCGGCGTTGTAGTGGGTGGAGTAGAGAAAGCAGGTGATCAGGTCCTGTCGCTCGTCGACCTGGAAACTCGCCATGTCCTGGCAACTGAACTGCGCTTGCGGGCAGCGCAGTCTAGCGAGGTCAAGCATGGGCTGGCTGATGTCCAGCCCGGTACTGCGAAAGCCGGCGTCGAGGAAATAACGCACGTGCGGCCCGGTGCCGCAGGCCAGGTCCAGGTGCTGGCGCCCGCCATTGCCGAACAGTTGATGCAGGCGCTGCACGCTGTGGCTCTGTGCCCGGTAGTCGATGTCGGCGCACATCAGGTCGTAGTAAATAGACAGGTCGGTATACAGCGCGTTGGAGGACATAGGGGGCCAGGGCAGGACGGCGGGAATTTCGCGGCGGCATGGTAACCCAGTCAGAGGCGCAAGCCGCTACACTCGCCTCTCAAACGTCAGCCAAGGAGGCCACCATGAGTGTTCGCGGAAAAAACCGACAGATCGACAATATCGAATTCAACGTGGGTGACATCGCCCGCAGCAAAGCCTTTTACGGCAGCGTGTTTGGCTGGACGTTCGTTGACTACGGCCCCACCTATAGCGAATTCAGCGATGGCCGACTGACCGGCGGGTTCACCACCGGGGAGCCCGTAAGGCCCGGCGGCCCTTTAGTTATTGTGTATTCGGATGACCTTGAAGGGGCGCAACAGCGACTTAAAGCGCTTGGCGCGGTAATCAGCCGCGAGACCTTCGCGTTCCCTGGTGGGCGCAGGTTTCACTTCCTTGATCCGGATGGATATGAGCTCGCCGTCTGGACAGATCGCCCGTAGGCATCACCCACGTCAGGCTCCCTGGCTTGTCCGCTCACTGGAAACTGCGGCGGGCAGGCGTGGCGACGGACAGCCTCCGGACAAGCCTCATTTCCCACGTCATGTGCGTGACTGACCTGCCCGGATTGGCTAGCTCAAATCATGCAGGTCTCGCCCAAGCGGCGCGCTCAAAGACCATTCAGAAAACCTCACCCTCAACCCTTGCCGCTGCGGTGTGCAGCACATAGGGCCAACCCTGTAGCGCTCGGCGTGTGGAAATGCCGCAAGCCTGAGCAATGGCCACGTCACGCCGTCGGTGGAGTATTGCAAGCGCAACACGCCCTCGGAAACGGTCACACGCAGCCAAAAATCGCTCGGGTCGCCAGAAAAACAGCTGGGCGCCCAGTCAGACGAGCCGTGTGTGAGCACGCTGCTGATCATTGGCATTCCATCGTTATATTCAATGCCTGCCTTGAGCCAGGTCTGCTCATTGAGCCTGACCATAATGCCCGCCTGGTCATAGAGTTCGCGAAAATCGGCGTTAACTCTGACTTGAGCGGTAAAGCCCCCCGTGGTCTCAAACCCCAGGAAATGTCCGCTGTCTCGAATGAACCCATAATGAGTTTCACGCCAGAAATCGGTTTGGTAGTCCGTAAAAACCTCTAAAGAGTGGTCAGCAAAGCTTTGGTAAAGGCTCGGTTTATTCAGCCATTGAGCCGATTGCCAAATTGACACTTCAAGGTTTTGACTGACGACTTCAATCTGTTTTTTATCCATCAGGCTACCCCCTCCATTGATTTGCAGAATCCAGCGTTGCAAACCCGTTTTCTCTCATGACCCGCTGGCTGTGGAAACTGTATCAAACTCATGGTCGCCGCCGATCGTTGTCCGCGCGATGGCTGACAGGACGTCGCCGACTCGGGTGCGCAGCCTTAAACCTAACGCGCAGCGCATCTGAACAAAGCGACGTATTGACCGTCGAATTCACCGTGCTGCACGCACTTGACACATTTGCTGACATCCCCTGATGATGGACCCCTTACTCAGGGTGTGTCAGCAAATGTCCGCAACCACGTTCGTTAACCTTTCCGTCATTGGCTTGATTGCCAAGGCGCAAGGTTGCGTTGCGCACGCCCTCAAATCGAAGAAACAGTCGCTCATGTGACCGGGGCGCGCTGTCCCGTCAGATGAGCTGACAGGACATTGAGCGCGGATCCCCTCCTCCCTTGCACAATAGCCCCTGCCCTTCTGACGGTGACTTTACCGGTCCACCTTCAGGAGAAAGTGCATGTCATCGTTTCAAGGTATCTGGGTTCCCGTGGTCACCCCGTTTCAGGACGGCGCCATCGATTTCATTGGCCTGCGGCGGCTGGTCGGCCATCTGCTGGACAAACACGTGGCCGGGATCATGGTGTGCACCACCACCGGTGAAGCCGCTGCGCTGAGCCGAGATGAACAACTGGCGGTGCTCGATGCCGTGTTGCAACAGGTACCCGCCGGTCGTGTGGTGATGGGCCTGTCGGGCAATAACCAGAGTGAGCTTCTGCAGTTTCAGCAGCACATCCTCGAGCGCCCGATAGCCGGGTTGCTGGTGCCGGCGCCGAGTTATATCCGCCCGTCCCAGGCCGGTCTCGCGGCGTTCTTTCGCACCGTGGCCGATGCCTCCCGCGTGCCGGTCATTCTCTACGACATTCCCTATCGGACCGGCGCGACCTTTGAGCAGGCCACCTTGCTGAGCATCGTGGCCCACGAGCGTATCGTGGCGATCAAGGACTGTGGCGGCAACCTGGCAAATACCCTGGCGCTGCTGGCCAGTGGCGAGGTGGATGTGCTGTGCGGCGAGGATATTCAGCTTTTCAACGCGCTGTGCCTGGGCGCCACGGGAGCGATTGCGGCGTCGGCCCATGTACACACCGAGCAGTTCGTAGCGCTATACCAGCAAGTGCGGGATAACAGGCTGGCCGAGGCGCGGGCCACCTTCTTTGCCTTGCTGCCGTTGATCAACACAATGTTCATGGAGCCCAACCCCGCGCCAGTTAAGGCTGCGCTGGCGTTGCAGGGGCTGATCGGCAGTGAGTTGCGGGCACCGATGCAGGCGGCCAGCGAGGCCTGTGTGGCTCGCTTGCAAACACTGTTGAAGAATGCCCGCCAGGCTTGTGGCGAGCGGGCTTTCCCGCTCGCCAAAATGCCCGCTCCAGAAAGGTTCAGGTGAGCCCACGGCGCGGTTACCGGCTGGAGAGTGCCGCTCGCGCGCTGTGCAGTTTCTTGTAGCTTTCAATCAAGCGCTGGTGGCGGTCCAGGCCTTCAAGTTGCATGCTGGTCGGGGTCAACCCGTAGAACCGCACGCTGCCCTCAACCGAGCCGATCACCGCGTCCATCCGTTCATCACCAAACATGCGCCGGAAGTTGGTTTCGTAATCGGCCAGCTCCAGGTCGTCGTCCAGTTCCATCTCCAGCACCGCGTTCAACGCCTGGTAAAACAGGCCGCGATCAGCGGTGTTGTCGTTGTACTGCAAGAACATCTCCACGCACTCTTTGGCCTCTTCGTATTGCTTCAAGGCCAGGAAGATCAGCAGCTTCAACTCCAGGATGGTCAACTGACCCCACGCGGTGTTGTCGTCGAACTCGATGCCAATTAGGGTGGCGATATCTGTGTAGTCGTCCAGCTCGCTCTCGATCAGGCGTTCAACCAGCGCCTGCAACTGCTCTTCGTCAAGGCTGTGCAGGTTGAGGATGTCGGCGCGGAAAAACAGCGCCTTGTTGGTGTTGTCCCAGATCAGGTCATCCATCGGGTAGATTTCCGAATAATCCGGCACCAGGATGCGGCACGCCGTGGCGCCAAGGTGTTCGTACACCGCCATATACGACTCTTTACCCATGCCTTCGAGAATGCCGAACAAGGTCGCGGCCTCCTGGGCGTTGGAGTCTTCGCCTTCGCCGGAGAAGTCCCACTCGACGAACTCATACTCCGACTGCGCGCTGAAGAAGCGCCACGACACCACGCCGCTGGAGTCGATGAAGTGCTCGACGAAGTTGTTCGGTTCGGTCACCGCCTGGGCTTCGAAGGTCGGCTGCGGCAAATCGTTCAAGCCTTCGAAGCTGCGGCCTTGCAACAGTTCGGTCAGGCTGCGTTCCAGCGCCACTTCCAGGCTTGGGTGGGCGCCGAACGAGGCGAATACCCCGCCGGTGCGCGGGTTCATCAGGGTCACGCACATCACCGGGAACTCACCGCCCAGGGACGCATCCTTGACCAGTACCGGGAAGCCCTGGGCTTGCAGGCCTTCAATGCCGGCCGCAATGCCGGGGTACTTGGCCAGCACCTGCGCCGGTACGTCCGGCAAGGCAAATTCGCCTTCGATGATCTCGCGCTTCACCGCCCGCTCGAAAATCTCCGACAGGCACTGCACCTGAGCTTCGGCCAGGGTGTTGCCGGCGCTCATGCCATTGCTGAGGTAGAGGTTTTCGATCAGGTTGGAGGGGAAATACACCACCTCGCCATCCGACTGGCGCACGAACGGCAGCGAAACAATGCCGCGCGCTTCATTGCCGGAGTTGGTGTCGTACAGGTGCGAACCGCGCAGCTCACCCTCACGGTCGTAGATTTTGCGGCAGTAGGCATCGAGAATTTCAGCCGGCAGTTCGTCGTTGGGGCCCGGCTGGAACCAGCGCTCATCCGGGTAATGCACGAACGGCGCATTGGCCAGCTCCTCGCCCCAGAACTGGTCGTTGTAGAAAAAATTGCAGTTGAGCCGCTCGATGAACTCGCCCAGCGCCGAGGCCAGGGCCCCCTCTTTGGTTGCGCCTTTACCGTTGGTGAAACACATCGGCGAATGGGCATCGCGGATATGCAGCGACCACACGTTAGGCACGATATTGCGCCACGACGCGATTTCGATCTTCATGCCCAGCCCGGCGAGAATCCCGGACATATTGGCGATGGTCTGCTCCAGCGGCAGGTCCTTGCCCGCGATAAAGGTGCCGCCTTCGTATGTGCTGCCCGGCATCAACAAGGCCTGGGCATCGGCATCGAGGTTGTCCACTTCTTCGATCACAAACTCGGGCCCGGCCTGCACCACCTTTTTCACAGTGCAGCGGTCGATGGAGCGCAGGATGCCCTGGCGGTCCTTCTCGGAGATATCCGCCGGCAACTCCACCTGGATTTTGAAGATCTGGTTATAGCGGTTTTCCGGGTCGACGATGTTGTTCTGCGACAGCCGAATATTGTCGGTGGGGATGTTGCGCGTCTGGCAGTACAACTTCACAAAGTACGCCGCACACAGCGCGGACGACGCCAGGAAATAGTCGAACGGCCCCGGTGCCGAACCATCGCCTTTATAGCGAATCGGTTGGTCGGCAATCACCGTAAAGTCATCGAACTTGGCTTCAAGTCGGAGGTTGTCGAGAAAGTTGACCTTGATTTCCATGGGGGCACACCAGAATACGGGCTAAACAAAAATGGCCGCCATTATGGGGTTTTTCGTCGATTTATTTCAGGCTTTTGACCGACGGCTGGCGAAATGGCCAATGTGCATTAATCTTCTGCCAGTTGGCGCCGATGGACTGTGAGGAATCAGGGAGTAGTCGGAATGCGTAATAACCAGCCCGTAACACAACGTGAGATCTCACTCGCGCCGCAACAAAAACTCATTTCCGCCACCGATACCCAGGGTGGCATCACTTATTGTAACGACGATTTTGTCGAAATCAGTGGGTTTGAACGGGCCGACCTGATCGGCGCGCCGCAAAATATCGTGCGCCACCCGGACGTGCCCCCTGCCGTCTTTGCGCACATGTGGAGCGCGCTCAAGCAAGGCCTGCCGTGGATGGGCATCGTCAAGAACCGTTCGAAAAACGGCGACCACTATTGGGTCAACGCCTACGTCACGCCGATCTTCGAGGGCAGCCGGGTGGTGGGTTTCGAATCGGTGCGGGTCAAGCCCACCGCCGATCAAATCCGCCGCGCCGAGGCCCTGTATCTGCGCCTGCGCCAGGGCAAGTCCGGCGTGTCGCCCATGGATGCGTGGCTGCCGGCGCTGGCAAGTTGCGTTCCCTACGCAGCCACGGGTGTGGTCGGCAGCGTGGCCGGCCTGTTTCTCAGCGCGCCGGTTGCTGTCGCGCTGGCCGTGGCGGTCGCCGTGCCGGTGGGCCTGCTCTGTTCACGCTGGCGCCAGGGCAGCACCTTGCGCCTGTTGGCGGGGGTCGAGCCTTCCACTTCGGATGCCCTGATCGCCCAGATGTACAGCGACGCGCGCGGGCCCCAGGGACGCCTGGAAACCGCGTTCCTCAGCCAGAACGCACGCTTGAAGACCTGCCTGACCCGTCTGCAGGACAGCGCCGAACAACTCAGCGCCCTGGCCGGGCAGTCCGATCAACTGGCCACTGCCAGCTCCAAAGGCCTGGACCGCCAGCGCCACGAAACAGAACAGGTCTCGGCCGCGGTCAACCAAATGGCCGCCACCACCCAGGAAGTCGCCAGCCATGTGCAGCGCACCGCCGACGCCACCCAGCAAGCCAACGTGCTGACCGGACGCGGCCGCGAAGTCGCGCGCGACACCCGCCAGGCCATCGAGCGCCTGTCTGCGGTGGTCGGCGAGACTGGCACTACCGTGGCGCAATTGGCCAAGGACAGTGACGAAATCGGCAGCGTGGTGGACGTGATCAAAGGCATCGCCGATCAGACCAACCTGCTGGCGCTCAACGCCGCAATTGAAGCCGCCCGTGCCGGCGAACAAGGCCGTGGTTTTGCGGTGGTGGCTGATGAAGTGCGCCAACTGGCCCAACGCACCTCGCAGTCCACCACCCAGATCCACGCCCTGATCACCCAATTGCAGACGTCCTCCAACAATGCCGTGCAGAGCATGGAAAACGGCCACCGCCAGGCCCAGGAAGGCGTGGCCTGGGTGCTCGAAGCGGATCAGGCGCTGGTGGGGATCAGCGAAGCGGTGTCCCATATCACCGAGATGACCACCCAGATCGCCGCCGCCACCGAAGAGCAAAGCGCGGTGGCCGAAGAGATCAGCCGCAACATCACCACCATCGCCGAACTGGCCGACCAGACGTCGCTACAAGCCCATCAATCCACCGACCTGAGCAAAGAGCTGACCAACACTGCGGCCACGCAGTATGCGTTGGTTGAGCGTTTCAATCGCTGAGTCAAGCTCAGCGGCGAGGGGGCACATACAGCGCCTATTGGACGCAGAACCCTGCCGCCCTCGCCGTCGTTACAGTGCTCGCCGTTGACTGCTGGGCATCAGGGCGTGCCCCCACCTACCTGAAGACCGCAGTGCATCAGCTCACAGCCAACTCCACCACCCCGCCGTTCAACCGTACCGGCCACACGCGCAAGCGCTGGTGTGGTGCCTCCAGGCACTGCCCATCGTGCAAGCGGTAATGCTGCTTATAGATCGGCGCAGCCACCACCAGATCCCCCTTGATACAACCCACCAAACCACGCCCGATCACATTCGCCCCGGACTCCGGGTCGTGGTTGTCGATGGCGAATAACGTCTGCTCCTGCGCGCCGGGCAGGTAGAACAGTGCCACCTGGGCGCCGTCGAGCCACACCACCACGCCGGAATCGCGCACCAGGTCGGTCTCGTTGCACACGCTTTTCCAGGTAGCCAGGTTGCGCTGCGTATTGGAGTGGCTCATCAGGCAATCTCCTCGATGACGGGAATCAGGTTGAGTTCGGCGGCCATGATCGGCCGACGCTGGCCGCGCTCCTGGACAAAGTGGATGTCCGGGTCGGGGCGTTTGTCGTTGACGAAGGTGCGGAAGCGCTTGAGTTTTTCCGGGTCTTTGAGGGCGTTGGCCCATTCGCATTCGTAGCGGTCGACCACCAATTGCATCTGCGCTTCGAGCTCGGCGCCCAGGCCCAGGCTGTCGTGCAGGATCACGTCTTTGAGGAAGTCCAGGCCGCCTTCCAGGCTTTCGCGCCACACCGAGGTGCGTTGCAGCTTGTCGGCGGTGCGGATGTAGAACATCAAAAAGCGATCGATGTACTTGATCAGCGTGGCGTCGTCGAGGTCGGTGGCGAACAGTTCGGCATGGCGCGGGCGCATGCCGCCGTTGCCGGCGATGTAAAGGTTCCAGCCCTTCTCGGTGGCGATCACCCCCACGTCTTTGCTCTGGGCCTCGGCGCATTCACGGGTGCAACCGGACACCGCGAACTTGAGCTTGTGCGGCGAACGCAGGCCCTTGTAGCGGTCCTCGATCAGCAGCGCCATTTTCACGCTGTCCTGCACGCCATAACGGCACCAGGTGCTGCCCACGCAGGACTTCACCGTGCGCGTGGACTTGCCGTAGGCATGCCCGGTTTCGAAACCGGCGGCAATCAGCTCGGCCCAGATATCCGGCAGTTCATGCAGTTGCGCACCAAACAGGTCGATGCGCTGGCCGCCGGTGATCTTGGTGTAGAGGTCGTATTTCTTCGCCACTTCGCCGATCACGATCAGCTTGTCGGCGGTGATCTCTCCCCCGGGAATACGCGGAACCACCGAGTAGGTGCCGTTCTTTTGCATGTTGGCCATGAACGTGTCGTTGGTGTCCTGCAATGGCACCAGGGAGGCGTCCATGATCGGCTGGTTCCAGCACGAGGCCAGGATTGAGCCCACCGCCGGTTTGCACACGTCGCAACCGGTATGGCCACGGCCGTGTTTGGCCAGCAGTTCTTCAAAGGTGATCACCCCTTCCACGCGCACCAGGGCATACAGTTCCTGGCGGGTGTAGGCAAAGTGTTCGCACAGGCTCTTGTCGACGCTGACGCCTCGGGCGATCAACTCGTGTTCGAAGACTTGCTTGAGCAGCCCGGCGCAGCCACCGCAACCGGTGCAGGCCTTGGTCTGGGATTTGAGTTCGCCAAGGTCGCTGCACCCGGCGTCAATCGCCGAGCAGATCGCGCCTTTGTTGACGTTGTGACACGAACACACGGTGGCCGATTCCGGCAGCGCGCCAGGGCCCAGGGTTGGCGCGCCGGCCGAGGACGGCAGAATCAGGCTGGCCGGTTCGGCCGGCAGCGCAATCGCGTTCTGCATGTATTGCAGCAAGGTGTCGTAATAGCTGTTGTCGCCCACCAGCACCGCGCCGATCACGTGCTTGCCGCTTGCGTCCACCACCAGGCGGCGGTAGCTGGCGCTGGCCTCGTCGATGAACTGATAGCTGCGCGCGCCGGGTGTGTGCGCATGGGCGTCGCCGATGGAGCCCACATCCACGCCCAGCAATTTGAGCTTGGTCGACATATCGGCGCCGACAAAGGGTTCGGCGGCCTGCTCGCACAGCAATGCAGCCACCCCGCGCGCCATCTGGTAGCCCGGCGCGACCAGGCCGAACAGGCTGCCGTTCCACGATGCGCACTCGCCGATCGCATAAATGTGCGGGTCGCAACTCAAGCATTCATCGTTAATCACCACGCCACCGCGCGGGCCAATCTCCAGGCCGGCCTGACGCGCCAGGGCGTCCTGGGCACGGATGCCGGCCGAGAACACAATCAGGTCGGTTTCGAGGAATTCGTCATTGGCAAAGTTCATGCGGTAGCGGTACTGCTCGCCCGCGCTTATCGACTGGGTGGCGCGGGACAGGTGCACGCCGACGCCCAGTCGTTCGATCTGGGCCTTGAGCGCCAGGCCACCGAAATCGTCCAACTGCACCGGCATCAAGCGCGGTGCGAATTCCACCACATGGGCTTCCAGGCCGAGGCTTTTCAGCGCGTTGGCCGCCTCCAGGCCCAGCAGGCCACCGCCGACCACCACGCCGCGCCGCGCATTGGCCGCCGCAACGCGGATCGCATCGAGGTCCTGCAAGGTGCGGTACACCAGGCGTGAATCGCCTTCAGCGCCCTCGATCGGCGGCACGAAGGGGTAAGAGCCGGTGGCCAGTACCAGTTTTTCGTACGCCACGCAGCCCTGGGCGGTGATCACCTCGCGGCGCTCGCGGTCGATCTCCAGTACCGGCACACCCAAGTGCAGCGTGATGCCCGGCGTCTGGTACAACGCCGCTTCGGACAGCGCCAGCGACTCGGCATCGCGACCGGTGAAGTACTCGGACAGGTGCACACGGTCATAGGCGCGCATCGGCTCTTCGCTGAACACGTGCAGTTGGTAGTGTTCCAGCGCGCCGCGCTCGATCAGTTGCTCCACACAGTGGTGGCCGACCATGCCATTGCCGACGACGATCAGGGTTTGTTTGCTACTGGCGATCTTGGAGTTCATATCAGCACCCGACAACACTCATCACGGTTAAAAAAAGCAAAAAAAAACGCCTGAAACCTTGCGGTTCCAGGCGTCTTTGCCTGTTCTTATGCGGGATCGGTTCGGACGACTTCGCCGGATCCATCGCTTTATGCCCATGACCTGTTAGGGCCTGTCGATCGTCGTTGACCGAGTGGGGTTGCGGGGGAGCTTGCAGGGTCTGTGCCAAACTGGCGAGGCCGCGTGCTCATGGCTGCCGACGGCATTTTAATAGCCCAATCAGCCCGGATTGCGCCTCCAACTGGTGCGCGCCGCCTCAAAAAAGCGCACCTCTGAGCGTGTTGCAGTGAGCGGGCTGGCCTCACTCACCACAGCAAGCCCGCTCACCACACACGTCTTCTCCCACCACAACGCCGCGCATGCCAGTGCTTGGAAAAACCTGGCGCGTGACTTGCTAGGAACACCTCAAGAGCAGTCAACGCTGATTGCCCCACACACGACAAAGGCGCCGTGCAACCCCCGTTTACGAACGGCGGGTTGCAGGGCGCTTTTTTGTTGGCGGGTAAAAAGTTTCGAGGGTTACAGATGGCAAACCAAAGCGTACGTAGCGTGTGTCCTTATTGTGGCGTGGGCTGCGGCATCGTCATGCAGGTCGAGCAGAATAAAGTGGTCAAGGTGATCGGCGACACGGCCCACCCCACCAACTTCGGCCGCCTGTGCACCAAGGGCACCACCTGCGGGCAAGCCATCGCCGAGTCCGGACGCATGGAAAATGCCTACTTGCGTGAACACCGCGAGCACGACCCGGTGCGCATCGCCATGGACAAGGCCATCAGCGAAACCGCTGGCCGCCTGCGGCATATCCTCGACCGCGATGGCCCGGACGCACTGGCCTTCTACGTGTCCGGGCAGATGTCGCTGGAAGCCCAGTACCTGATCAACAAGTTGGCCAAGGGCTTTGTCGGCACCCATAACATCGAATCCAACTCGCGCCTGTGCATGGCCAGCGCGGGCAGCGGCTACAAACTGTCACTGGGTGCGGACGGCCCGCCCGGTTCCTATGAAGACTTCGACCGCGCCGAGCTGTTCTTCGTGATCGGCGCGAATATGGCCGACTGTCACCCGATCCTGTTCCTGCGCATGATGGACCGGGTCAAAGCCGGGGCAAAACTGATCGTGGTCGACCCTCGGCGCAGCGCCACGGCGGACAAGGCCGGCCTGTACCTGCCAATCAAACCGGGCACCGACCTCGCGCTGCTCAATGGCCTGCTGCACCTGCTGGTGAAGAACGGCCACACCGATCCGGCGTTTATTGAAGCTTTCACCGACGGCTGGGAGGCGATGCCTGGCTTCCTCGAAGACTACCCGCCGCACACCGTGGCCGAGATCACCGGTCTGGCCGAAGCCGATATCCGCCAAGCCGCCGACTGGATCGGCACAGCCGCCGAGTGGATGAGCTGCTGGACCATGGGCCTCAACCAGAGCACCCACGGCACCTGGAACACCAACGCCCTGTGCAACCTGCACCTGGCCACCGGCGCGATTTGCCGCCCCGGCAGCGGGCCGTTTTCCCTGACCGGCCAGCCCAATGCCATGGGCGGACGCGAGATGGGCTATATGGGGCCAGGCCTGCCAGGACAACGCTCAGTGCTGGTGGAAGCCGATCGCCGGTTTATCGAAGACCTCTGGCAGATCCCCCAGAACCGCCTGCCGCGCCAGGCCGGTGGCGGCACCGTGGCGATGTTCGAGCAACTGGCCGCGGGGCAGATCAAAGCCTGCTGGATCATCTGCACCAACCCGGTGGCCAGCGTGCCGAACCGCCAGACCGTGATCGACGGCCTGCGCGCCGCCGAACTGGTGATCACCCAGGACGCGTTCCTCGACACCGAAACCAACCGCTACGCCGATATCCTGCTGCCCGGCGCGCTATGGGCCGAGGCTGAAGGGGTGATGATCAACTCAGAACGCAACCTGACCCTGATGCAAAAAGCCGTCGATGCGCCCGGCGAAACCCTGCCCGACTGGCAGATCATCGCCAGGGTCGCCTGTGCCATGGGCTTTGCCGAGGCGTTCACCTACACCTGCGCCAGCGAGGTGTTTGAAGAAATCAAACACGCCTGGAACCCCAAGACCGGCTACGACATGCGCGGCGCCAGCTACGCCCGCCTGCGTGAACAACCGCTGCAATGGCCCTGCGCATCCAACGAGGCAGCACCGCGCAACCCGATCCGCTACGCGCACAACGGCACACTCACCTTCGCCACCGACACCGGCAAAGCCCGGTTCTACCCTCGGCCGCACATGCCACCGGCGGAACTGCCAAATGACGCTTTCCCCTTCGTGCTCAACACCGGCCGTGTGCAGCACCAGTGGCACACCCTGACCAAGACCGGCAAGGTCGCCACCCTGAACAAACTCAACCCCGGCCCCTTCGTGGAAATCCACCCCGAGGATGCCGCGCGCCTGGGCATCCGTGCCAAGGACCCGGTGGAAGTGCGCTCCCTGCGTGGGCGCGCGGTGTTGCCCGCCGTGATCACCGACCGGGTACGCCCCGGCAACTGCTTTGCGCCCTTTCACTGGAACGACGTGTTTGGCGAGCACTTGGCGATCAATGCCGTGACCCACGACGCCGTCGACCCGATTTCGCTGCAGCCGGAGTTCAAGTGCTGCGCCGTCGCACTGGCCCGTGTCGAACTGATCGAGCACCGCTTTCTCGAGCAACCGGCCGCCGCCGCCCATGCCCTTGCAGAGGCCCCCGTCATGTCGCGCTTCGACGCCTTCGCCGAACTCACCGGCATCCGCGACCTGCCGGCACCGGCCCTGTGCGACAGCGAACGCACCTACCTCGCTGGTTTCCTCAACGGCCTGCAATCCGGTGCCGCGCGCCAGGCCAAGGGTGTGCCAGTGATGCCGGCCAGTGCGCCGTTGACCCAGGACGCCCGATTGTGGCTGGACGGTTTGCTCGCGGGCTTGTTCAGCCGCAGCGAAACCGCCCCTGCGCCCTCCCCCGACGTCACCTTGTTGTGGGCCTCGCAGACCGGCAACGCCCAAGCCCTGGCCGAACGCTGCGCCAGGCGCCTGCGGGAAGCGGGCATCAGCGTCGAACTGAGCGCGATGGCAGACTTCCCCGCCAGCCGATTGGCCAGTACCCAAACCCTGGCGTTGATCAGCAGCACCTTTGGCGACGGCGATCCACCGGACAATGGCGAAGCGTTCTGGCACGGCCTCAGCAGCATTGGAACGCGACTGGAGTCCCTGCGCTTTGCCGTGCTGGCCCTGGGCGATCCGAACTATGACCAGTTCTGCCGGCACGGCAAAAGGCTTGACCAGCGCCTGTTGGAATTGGGCGCCACGCGCCTGCTGGAACGGGTCGACTGCGACACCGACTTCGAAGAACGCGCCGACGCCTGGCTGACGCGCCTCCAGCACACCCTCAACCCGGCCAAACCCATCACCCAGGCCACCCCGGCCGGCAAAACCAAGCTGCATGGTTCGCGCCTGTTGCTCAACCGGCACTTGAACCCCGACAGCCGGCACAAGGAAACCCGCCAGTTCGCCCTCGACCTGGCGGACTCCGGGCTCACCTACGAAGCCGGCGACGCCCTGGGCGTGCGCCCGCGCAACTGCCCCGAGCTGGTGAGCGAACTGCTTGACCTGACCCACCTGAGCGCAGGCACGCTGGTGAACATCGACACCTTCGGGGACGTGCCGCTGCAACAGGCGCTCACCCAACACTTCGAAATCGCCCGGCCCAGCAGCGAGACCCTCGCCTTTATCGCGCAGCGCAGCGCCAACGCGGGCCTTGAACAGTTGCTGCGCCCCGAGCACAAGGCTGAGCTCAAAGACTGGCTGTGGGGCCGGCAACTGGTGGATGTGCTGCAGCACTACCCCATCGACTGCACGGCGGACGAACTGCTCGGCACCCTCAAGCGCCTGCAACCGCGCCTGTATTCGATTGCCTCCAGCGCCAAGGCCTACCCGCAGCAAGTGCACCTCACCGTGGCCGCCGTGCGCTACGGCAAGCGCAAGGGCGTGTCGTCGACCTTCCTGGCAGACCGCGTCGGTGACGACGAAGTCCCGGTGTTCGTGCAGCCGTCCAAGCACTTCCGCACGCCAGGCGACGGTGAGGTGCCGATGATCATGATCGGGCCCGGCACAGGCGTGGCGCCGTTTCGCGCGTTCTTGCAGGAACGCCGGGCAATGGGGCATCAGGGCCGCAACTGGCTGTTTTTTGGGGAGCAGCACGCCGCCAGCGACTTCTATTACAAGGACGAGCTGCAAGGCCTGCAGCACGACGGTCTGCTCACCCACTTGAGCCTGGCGTTTTCCCGCGACCAGACCCAGAAGATCTACGTGCAGGACCGCATCCGTGAGCACGGCGCCGAGCTGTGGCGCTGGCTGCAGGACGGCGCCAGGCTGTACGTCTGCGGCGACGCGAGCCATATGGCCAAGGACGTCGACCAGGCACTGCGCCAAGTGGCGCAAACCCACGGCGGGCTTGGCGCAGAAGACGCGGTGGACTACTGGCGGCAATTAAGTGAGCAGAAGCGTTATCTGCGTGATGTGTACTGATTGGATACAGAACAATCGGGTTTTGTATTGTGTACAAAAAACCCTAAAGGTTTAGCCGGTACGCGCCGAAACATCAGTCATAGCAAATCGCCGCGCTTGGCTTGCGCAAGACGACGGTTTGGCCGCCCTCCACGTTGATGGTCGTTTCGATGAAAATAAAAAATAAGCTCGTGCTGGCTTTTGTCTCTGTCGCGTTCATCCCGGTAAGCCTGGTGGCCGTGATTTCTGTCATGAACACACGGACCCAGGCGGTCGACCAGTTTATCGACGGCAGCACCCGGGAAATCCGCCAGATCGACGGCAATATCCGCCAGTTCTTCGACGGCACACTGCAGAACGTCGATCAAATGGCGACCGATCCTGTGTACACCTCCATCAACACCTTAAAGAACTACCAACCCGCCGACGCGGCCAGCCTGCCCATGCCTGCCCAAGCGCAAAGCGTGATCGACCGCTTCGCACGCTATGGCGCAACCCACCCGGCAGCCGCCATCCTGTCCATCGGCCTGGAGGACGGCACCTACGTCAAATGGCCGGATGACCCGCAACTGGCCAAGTACGACCCACGCGCGCGCCCCTGGTACAAAGCGGCGATGGCCAGCCCCGGCAAAACCGTGCGCACCCCGGCGTACTACTACGACAAAGACGACGTGGCCCTGGTGGGCACCGCACGCGCATTGCTGGATAACGCCGGCAAAGCCAAGGGCGTGTTCGTGGTCAGCGTGTCGCTGAAAAATCTCACCGAACTGGTCAAGAGCATCAAGCTTGGCGAAAGCGGCTACGTGATGCTGATCGAAGACGGTGTGGTGTTGGTGGACCCACGGGACGCCGCCCACAGCTTCAAGCCGCTCAAAGACCTGGGCGCGCCCTATGCGCACCTGGCGGATACGCCTCAGGGTTCCACCGACGTGGAGATCGACGGCGTGCGCTACATGGCCAACGTGTGGACCTCGCCCGGCCTGGGCTGGCGCTACATCGGCCTGATCGAACACAACGAAGTGATGGCCGAAGCCACGCGCATGACCTACGTCACGGCGGTCATCGTTGGTGTGCTGGTACTGGCCTTCGGCTTGCTCGCGGCGGCGTTTTCCAAAGTGATCGTCAAGCCAATCGGTCAGGTCAGCAGCGGTTTGCAGTCCATCGCCGAGGGCGAAGGCGACCTGCGCCACGCGTTGCAGGTGCAAGGCAAAGACGAAACCGCCGAACTGGCGGGCTGGTTCAACAAGTTTCTTGCCGCGATTCGCCAGTTGATCCAGCACATTGGCGCGGCCTCGGCCAATTTGCAGAACGCCTCGAAGGTCAACAGCGAGGTCGCGCACAACATGAACGAAGCCGCCGGGCGCCAGCGTGAGGCAGTGGAACTGGTCTCGACGGCGTTCAACGAGATGGTCGCCACGGCCAACGAGGTTGCGCGCTCGTGCAGCGGCGCGGCGGAGTCTGCCGAGAACGGCCATCGCCGCGTGGCCGAAGGCAAACAGCAGATCGAACAGACCACCGATAACGTCAACCGCCTGGGACGTCGCCTGACCGAATCGTCCGAGGCGATGGTCGAGCTGGAAGCCGGCAGCCGCAGTATCAACCAGATCATCGGCACCATCCGCGCGATTGCCGAACAGACCAACCTGCTGGCGCTCAACGCCGCCATCGAAGCGGCCCGCGCGGGTGACCAGGGTCGAGGTTTCGCCGTGGTGGCTGACGAGGTCCGCGCGCTGGCCAAACGTACGTCCGACTCCACCGGCGAGATCGAGCAACTGCTCGGCACCCTGGGCAGCAAGACCGAAGAAGTCACGCAAAAAATGGGCAGTTGCCTGGACCTGTCACGGGCCAGCGTGTCGTCCATCGAAAGCGCGCGGGACAGCTTTGAAGGCATCCAGTTGTCGGTAAATGAAATCCGCGACCAGAACCTGCAAATTTCCGCCGCCGCCGAGGAACAACACAGCGTGGCCGAAGAGATCAACCGGCATATCCAGCAGATCTACGACGAAGCGCGCCTGGTGGAAAGCCTGGCCAACTCGGCGCAGGACGACTCGGGACGCTTATCCGATCTGTCGGATGAGCTCAATGGCTTGGTAGGCCGCTTCAAGTCCTGATAAGCGCGGCAACCCGACGCCCTTCGCAGCCCTCACAGGTATCCCCTGTGGGGGCTCAGGAGTTCCAGCGAGGCATCGACGACTTTCCTAGCCCGAGTGACGCTTGAAATGCTCGTAGAACGCCAACGCTGCCACGTTCTTGTCCTTGGCTTCGAGCATGATGTCGAAGCGGTCGAAAAACTGCAGTGCGTAGTCGTTGGTCCAGCGATTCCACATCTGCGCGCTGTGGCCGTACAGATCGCGCTTGGCGACTACCTGCAACAGTGGCTCCATTTCCAGTTTGTGTTCGGCGTCAAAACCCAGTTCCTGCAAGCTTTCCTGGGGTTGGGAGTAGTGCATTGTCGGGCGCACACCGCGCCAGCTGTCGATCACCCGTGCCACACGTGGCGAGTCGGGGTCAATGTAGTGGTTTTCGTTGATCCAGCAGTGGTGGATGTCCAGCACCACCGGTGCCAGGTCGGCCACTTGCAGGCAGTGATCAAGGCCGTAGGTCTTTTCATCGTTCTCGAAGGTGATGCAGTTGCGCGCCGCCTCTGACAGACGCGACCAGACTGCGCGGGTGCCTTCCACCCCAAGACGGCCGGCGATGTGCACGTTGCACTTGAGGTCCTGGAAGCGCCGGCCATAGCCCATCATGCGGATCATGTCGGCGTGGTATTCGAACTCGGCGAGGCTGTTTTCCACCACGCCGGGGTTTTCCGAACCGAGCACGCAGTACTGGCCGGGATGGAACGACAGGCGAATATCCGCAGCACGCGCCAGTTCGCCGATGGCAGCGAAGCCGTCGATCAATTGGCGTTCGATGGCGGGGTCTTTGTACACCGCGGCCACTTTCGGGTGGCTGTAGAACGGCAGCAAATCACTGCTCAGGCGCAGCATGTGCAAGGTCGGTGGCAGTTCAGCCACATAGGCCAGCAAGCGCAATTGCGCGGCCAGGTTATGGGTGACCACTTCGACCAGTTTGTCGCGGGCGACACGGGCGTCGACGCTGTCCATCCAGCGCAGTGTGGTGGTGCGCGGATTGAAGGGCCCCTCGATCAATTTCAAGGCACTGGCGGACAACAGGCGTTCGGGGTGCTTGTACTGGCAGGGGAAGCCGATGCGAGGATGAGTCATGAAAGCGCCTGCACACGAGGGAAGGATCGAATGATACGGCCTTAGGCCCAGGCTCAATCAAGCGGGTTCATAATATTTAGACATCAATCACGCTGAACTTTCCTACTTGCGGCGTGCTCATTTCCTATGTGCTGCCCCACCCAGGGGTGTTGGATAACACGTTGGAAAACAAGGAGCCGCCCCACCATGACTACCCTCTCCACTTACCGGCCCATGCCAGGTCCACTGCACGCGACCTTGCTCGCCGGCACCGTGCCGTTGTTTCTCGGGGCCTTGCTCAGTGATATTGCCTACGGCCAGACCTACCAGATTCAATGGGCCAACTTCGCCGCCTGGCTGATTGCCGGCGCGCTGGTCTTTGCTGGGTTTGCGTTGTTGTTCGCGCTCGTCAACCTGTTGCGCGCCGAACACAAGACCGGGCAACCGCTCGCCTACTTCCTGCTCTTGTTGGCGGCCTGGGTGCTGGGGCTCGTCAATGCCTTCCAGCATGCCAAGGACGCCTACGCCATGATGCCCGCCGGCCTGGTGCTGTCGGTGATCGTTACCGTGCTGACCCTCGCGGCGACCTTTACCGGCCTGCGTTGCGGAGGTGCCAAATGAACCCATCCAGTACATTGACCCTCCTGAGCGCCGCCCTGCTGCTCAGCGCCTGTGGCGGTGACGGTGATCCAACCCAGGCCCGTGGTCCGGATCCAAAACTGCCGGAGCAGCAAAGCAGCCTGGTACCGAGCATGAAGATCGCCGAACCCAGCCCCTGGGGCGAGCAAAAGCCCAAGGTGCCCGAAGGCTACAGCGTCACCGCCATCGCCACTGACCTGGCGATCCCGCGCCAGACCTTGGTGCTGCCCAACGGTGACATCCTGGTCGCCGAAGGCCGGGGCGGCAGCGCAGCCAAGCTCAAGCCCAAGGATGTGATCGCCAGCGTGATCAAGGCCCAGGGCAATACCAAGGTCAAAGGCGGCAACCGCCTGACCCTGCTGCGTGATGCCGACGGTGATGGCACCTACGAACTGAAAACCGTATTTGCCGAAAACCTCAACGCGCCCTACGGCCTGGCGTTCGCCGACGGCAAACTCTACGTGGCCAACCAGGATGCGCTGGTGCGTTTCGACTACACCGACGGCCAGACCAAGGCCAGCGGCGCGCCGACCAAAGTCACCGACCTGCCGGCGCAGATCAACCACCACTGGACCAAATCGCTGGCTATCAGCGCCGACGGGCGCCAGTTGTACGTAGGCATCGGTTCCAACAGCAACGTCACCGAGCGCGGCATGGAAGTGGAAATCGACCGCGCCATGGTCTGGCAGATCGACGCCGCCACCGGCGCCCACAAGCCCTACGCCACCGGTCTGCGCAACCCGACCGCGCTGACCATCCAACCCGACTCCGGGCAACTGTGGACGGTGGTCAACGAACGCGACGAACTGGGCCCGGACCTGGTGCCGGACTACCTGACCTCGGTGCGTGAAGGCGCGTTCTATGGCTGGCCTTACAGCTACTGGGGCCAGAACGTCGACCCGCGCGCGCAACCGCAGAACCCGGCGAAAGTCGCCGCCGCGATCAAACCGGACTACAGCCTCGGTTCACACGTGGCGGCCTTGGGCGTGGACTTCTCCATCCCGGCCATGGGCGAGAAATTCGCCGACGGCGTATTCGTCGGCGAGCACGGCAGTTGGAACCGTCCGAACCCTGTTGGCTACAAGGTGATCTTCGTGCCGTTCAGCAATGGCAAGCCTGCGGGCGAGCCGATTGACTTCGCCACTGGCTTTCGCGGTGATGACGGCAAGACCCGTGGCCGCCCGGTGGGCGTGACGGTGGATCCCAAAGGTGCGCTGATCATTGCCGATGACTTGGCCAATACGGTGTGGCAGGTGACGCGTAAACCCTGACTCAACGAGCAGACCGTGGCGCAGGCTGGCCGAAAACGGCCGACCTGCGCCACGGGGTCTCGCTGAACAGCGCATTACAAGTCCGTGATTTCCTTGTGGCGCGGCACCAACACCTTCATCACGCTCCAGGCCACCAGGTAGGCCAGCGCACAGATGGCGAACATGATCATGTAGCCGGTATGGATGTCGTTGATCGATTTGTAATAGTCGAACACCCAACCGCCGATCTTGGTCATCACCACACCGCCCAGGCCACCGGCCATACCGCCAATACCGACCACCGATGCCACGGTTTTCTGCGGGAACATGTCAGACACGGTGGTGAAGATGTTGCACGACCAGGCCTGATGCGCAGACGCGCCCACGCCGATCAGCAACACCGGCACCCAGAAACTGATGTAACCCAGCGGTTGCGCCAGCAACACCACCAGCGGGAACAGCGCGATCACCAACATGGCTTTCATACGGCCGTCGTACGGTGCATCGCCGCGCGCCATGAAATAGCTGGGGAACCAGCCGCCGCCGATGCTGCCAACCATGGTCATGCTGTACAACACGGCCAGGGGCACGACGATATCCGCGCCTTTCATTGCGTACTGCGCCGACAGGTAAGTGGGCAGCCAGAACAGGAAGAACCACCACACGCCATCGGTCATGAACTTGCCGAAGGCAAAGGCCCAGGTCTGGCGGTAAGTCAGCAGTTTGAACCACGAGACTTTCTTCGCGACGGTACCGGCAGATGCCTCGGTGAACGGCTGCACGGTCTGGTCGCTGCGGATATAGGCCAGTTCCTCGGTCGACAGGCGTTTTTGCTGCTCGGGCTTTTCATACAAGGCGGCCCACACGGCCACCCACAGAAAGCCGAGCATGCCGATCACCATAAAGGCGGCTTCCCAGCCCCACATACCCGCGATCAAAGGCACGCAGATCGGCGCCAGAATCGCGCCGACGTTGGCGCCGGAGTTGAAAATACCGGTGGCAAACGAGCGTTCTTTCTTCGGGAAGTACTCGGCCGTGGCTTTAATGGCGATGGGGAAGTTGCCCGCCTCGCCAATCGCCAGCACCGCGCGCGACAGCATGAAACCGGCAATCGACACCGGGATCACCGCCAGGCCGATCGCACCGCTGATGGCGGCAATGCCCTCGCCCATCGGCACGGAAAACGCGTGCATGATCGCGCCGGTGGACCAGATCGCAATCGCGACCACGTAGGCCGCCTTGGTGCCGATTTTGTCGACGAAGCGCCCGGCGAACAGCATGGAGATCGCATAGACAAACTGAAACACCGCCGCGATGTTGGCGTAGTCGGTGTTGCTCCAGCCAAATTGCGTCGACAACTGCGGTGCCAGCAGGCTAAGCACCTGCCGGTCGAGGTAATTGACGGTGGTGGCGAAAAACAGCATCGCGCAGATGGTCCAGCGATAGTTGCCGACCGCCTGGCCAACACGATGGGCACTGATGGGCTCGTTCAGATTCATGGCATCACTTTTTATTTTTGTTAGGTAGGACATATGTAACGTCATATGTCGTCGTACAACTGCAGCTTTTATATCGAGCCTCCTACCCGGTGTCAATCGGAAAGATTGCGCTATACCCCGCTATCGCTTGGGTATCAAATGTGTCGGATTTGATCAGTTGTAGGATGACACCTGCATAACACCCGACTTGGCGGCTGACCGGGCCCATCGTTCAGCGCGCCGATGCACGGCATACCGACCTTTTACAGCACACGGATAGACGCGGCGTGGTCAGGCCGCGCCCGCCCGAATACCTCGCTGTGCAAAAAAATAGCCGAAGCGGTGAATTTTTTCGTGTCCGCTTGTATCTGAACTGACAGAGCGGTGCTATCGCTGTGATAGCACCACCCCAGTTCAGTTTTAGAGTGGTTCGCATGAAATTACGTAAGAAAAGCGTCAAACCCATCGGGTTGAACGACATCACCATCGTTGACGACACCAAAGTGCGCAAGGCCATCACCGCCGCCGCACTGGGTAACGCCATGGAGTGGTTCGACTTTGGCGTCTACGGGTTCGTCGCCTACGTGTTGGGCAAGGTGTTCTTTCCCGATGCCTCCCCCAGCGTCCAAATGATCGCGGCACTGGGTACGTTCTCCGTGCCCTTCCTGATTCGCCCCCTCGGCGGCCTGTTTTTCGGTGCGCTGGGCGATAAATACGGACGACAGAAAGTCCTCGCGGCGACCATTGTGATCATGTCGCTCAGCACCTTCGCCATCGGCCTGATCCCCGGGTACGCCTCCATCGGCATCTGGGCGCCGATCCTGCTGTTGCTGTGCAAGATGGCCCAAGGCTTCTCGGTGGGCGGTGAATACACCGGCGCATCGATCTTCGTCGCCGAATACGCGCCGGACCGCAAGCGCGGGTTCCTCGGCAGTTGGCTGGACTTCGGCTCGATTGCCGGCTTCGTGCTGGGTGCGGGCGTGGTGGTGCTGATCTCCAGCGTGCTGGGTGAGGCTGAATTTGAAGCCTGGGGCTGGCGCCTGCCGTTCTTCCTGGCGCTGCCCCTGGGCATCATCGGCCTGTACCTGCGCCATGCGCTGGAAGAAACCCCGGCCTTCCAACAGCACATGGACAAGCTTGAACAAGGCGACCGCGAAGGCCTGAGCCACGGTCCCAAAGTGTCCTTCAAGGAAGTTGCGACCCAGCACTGGCGCAGCCTGTTGACCTGTATCGGCATCGTCGCGGCCACCAACGTGACGTACTACATGCTGCTCACCTACATGCCGAGCTACCTGTCCCATAACCTGCACTACAAAGAAAACAGCGGCGTACTGATCATCATCGCGATCATGGTCGGCATGCTGTTCGTGCAGCCGTTCATTGGGTTTATCAGCGACAAGATCGGGCGCAAGCCGTTCATCATCGCCGGCAGCGTAGGTTTGCTGTTTCTGTCGATCCCGGCGTTCATGCTGATCACCAGCGGCAAAATCGGACTGATTTTTGCCGGCCTGCTGATCCTGGCGGTAATCCTCAACTTCTTTATCGGCGTGATGGCCTCGACCCTGCCGGCGATGTTCCCTACCCACCTGCGCTACAGCGCACTGGCCAGCGCGTTCAACGTCTCGGTGTTGATTGCCGGCGTTACGCCAACCGCCGTGGCGTGGTTGGTGGAAAGCACCAACGACCTGTACATGCCGGCTTATTACCTGATGGTGTTCGCCGTGGTCGGCCTGATCACCGGCCTGACCATGAAGGAAACCGCCAACAAACCCCTGCGCGGTGCGGCCCCGGCCGCGTCGGATATGGAAGAAGCCAAGGAGCTGTTGCAGGAACACCACGACAATATTGAGCAGAAGATCGAAGACATCGACGCCGAGATTGCCGAGCTTGAAGCCAAACGCAAGACTCTGGTGCAGCAGCACCCGCGTATCAACTAAAACCTGACCGCGCGTGGTGGCCTGAACCACCACGCCTTTGGAGTGTTCAGCATGCTTTCCAGCGTCACCGCCCCACAATCGCTGCTCAGCGCAGATGAACGCGCTGCTATCGCCGAAATCGAAGCCACCACCAGCATCCTGCAATTGGTCACCCGCCTGACGGGCATGCGCTTTGCCGGCATCGCCAAGTTCACCGACCTCGAATGGGTAGTCTGCTCGGCGCATGACACCATGGACATGGGGATCCATGTCGACGACGTGCTCGAGCTGGAAACCACCTTGTGCAGCGAGTTCTGCATCAACCCCCAGACCCTGTTCGTTCCCCAAATCAGCGCCAACGGCCGCTTTGCGGCGCGCCCGGTGGTCAAGCAATTCGCCATCGAGAGTTACGCCGGCGCGCCGATCTTCCTGCCTGACGGGCGCCTGTTCGGTGCACTGTGCGCGCTGGACTCCAGAGCGATGCTGTTTGACGACCCCAACCTGCCGGAAACCCTGAGCCTGTTCGCGCGGCTGATTGGTTGCATTTTCTTCGCTAACTTGACGACGAATGATCGCTGAGCGACGCCTTGCCGGGCAGCCCGGCATCACGCGTCAGCGACCACGCGTCAGCGACCACGCACAGCGTCTGAGCCGCGCCTGAGGCGCTAAATATTTGCCCCGGGCCGCCGATAGCCTTTCATACCCCTGACTGACAGCGTGGCCCTGCGCGAAACAATGCCTAACTCCCTTGCTCCTATCGTTCGTTCGCTGTCCACGCGCACCAGCCTGTCGCTGACGCGCACGTCACTGTTCAATTTCATGATCCTGCTGGCGGGCGTCTTTGCGGCAGCGGCCTATTCGCTGATTTACCTCGCCCATGACATGGACCAGTCGGAGCAGGCCGAAAGCGCGTTTCACACCCGCAAAGCCATGCAGTCCATGGAAAAATCCATGCGCCTGACCGTCAAGGACTATGCGTTCTGGAGCGATGCCTACAAGCATTTGCACCTCAAGGTGGACAACGAGTGGGCCTATACCCGTGGCAATATCGGCGCCACGCTGTTCCAGGACTTCGGTTTCCAGGGCCTGTTTGTGGTCGACGACGCCGGGCGCACGGTGTATGCGGTGGTGGACGGCCAACTGCAAACCCTTGACCTCACCGAATGGCTCGACCAGCCCATCACCCAACTGCTCGAACAAGCGCGGGCCGGCGTAGAAAGCGAAACACCGATAAGCACCCTGATCAATGTGCGCGGCAGCCCGGCGCTCGTTGCCGCCGCCGCCATCACCCCAGGCACCGATCCGACCGTGGTCGCCGATGACCGAGAGCCGTCGGTGCTGATCTTCGTCGACATCCTCGACAGCGCGAAACTGGGCGTAATCGGCGATGACTTCGGTGTGGATAAACTGCACATCGCCACGCCGGAAGAAATCGCCAAGGGCACGTTTTTACCCCTCGGCGACAAGGGCAGCGCCGGCAGTTTGTACTGGCAGCCCGAACAACCCGGCAGGCGTCTGATCGGTGTCGGCCTGCCGCTGCTGGGCCTGGCCGCCCTGCTGGTGTGCCTGATGACCTGGGTGATTTTGCGCCGCAGCACGGCCGCCGCCCTTGCCCTTGACGCCAGCCACGCGTCGCTGCAAAACAGCCGGAGCGCCTTGGCCACCAGCGAAGCGCGCTTTCGCGATGTGGTGGAGGCCAGTTCCGATTGGGTCTGGGAGATCGATACCGAGTTGCGCTTCACCTATTTGTCGGAGCGTTTCGAAAGTGTCACAGGGCTGGCCCGCGACGTGTGGGTGGGTGCGGCCATGAACGATCTGCTGATCACCGAAGCCGGGCGGTTATCGCAATGGTTTTGCAACCCCCAGCGAAGCCCGGACCTCAACGTACAGTGCCTTTACCTCGATGCCCAAGGCCAGGAACGCACCACTCGGCTGGCGGCGCGGCAAATGCCGTGCGGGGGGTTTCGTGGCACGGCCACCGACGTCACCGAAGAAGTCGAGGCGCGGCGGCGCATCGAGTTTTTGTCCCAGCATGATGCGCTGACCGGCCTGCCCAACCGCACGCGCCTGCAAGCCTTTCTCGACGGCAAGCTCAAGGCGCTGCCGACTCCGGAGCGCCCTTTGGTCATGCTCAGTCTGGATCTGGACCGCTTCAAACCCGTGAATGATTTGCTCGGGCATGCCGCCGGCGACCGCGTGCTCAATGAAGTGTCGAGCCGTCTGACCGCTTGCGTGCGCCACGGTGACCTGGTGGCGCGGGTCGGCGGCGATGAGTTTGTGTTGATCCTCACCGAGGCCGGCACCCAGGATGAAGTCGAGAACCTGTGCGGGCGGCTGATTGCGGCCATCGAACAGGCCATTTGCATTGACGAGCAGGAAGTCTTTATCAGCGCCAGCATCGGCATTGCGCTGGCACCCAATGACGCCGTTGAAGTCGCTGAGTTGCTGCGCTACGCGGACATTGCGCTCTACGAAGCCAAGGCCGCCGGGCGCAATACCTGGCGCTTTTATTCGGGTGAAATGAACGCACGGATCATCGAGCGCCGCCGCCTGGAGAGCGACCTGCGGTACGCGATCAAGCACGGCGAATTGCGCTTGCACTTTCAACCGCGTTATCGCATTGCCGATGGGCAGATGGTCGGCGCCGAAGCGTTGGTGCGCTGGCAGCACCCGGTACGCGGCCTGATCGCACCGGACACCTTTATTGCGATCGCCGAAGAGTCGGGGTTGATCCTGTCGTTAAGCGATTGGGTGCTGGCCACCGCCTGCGCCTGTGCCGCCGAATGGCCGGATAACCTGTTTGTGTCGGTGAACCTGTCGCCCATCGAGTTCAAACGCGGTGATCTGGTACAGCGCGTACACCACGCACTGAACACCTCGGGCATCGACCCGGCGCGGGTGGAGTTGGAGATCACCGAGAGCGTGATGCTCGAAGACGCGGTGGGCGCGCTGGAGATCATGCACACCCTCAAACAGCTGGGCGTGCGCATTGCCATGGATGATTTCGGCACCGGTTATTCATCCCTCAGCTACCTGCGCGCCTTCCCGTTCGACGGCTTGAAGATTGACCGCAGCTTCCTCACCCGCCTGGAAGACAGCGCAGACGACAAGGCTATCATCCAGGCCATCGTCGGCCTGGGTCGTGCCCTGGCGCTGACCGTAACCGCCGAAGGCATCGAAACCGCCGAACACCTGGCCATGCTCAAGGCGGTGGCCTGTGATGAGGGCCAAGGCTACTTCCTCAGTCGGCCGATGGACGTCACTGCGTTCAACGGCCTGCTGGCCGATGATCGCCGGCACACGCAACCTATTTGAGGAACTGACTCGGCGTCTTGCCGAATTGCTTCTTGAACATGCTGGTAAAGGCGCTGGGGCTTTCATAACCAAGAGCCAGGGCCACATCGATGATCTTCTCTCCCAGCGCCATGCGCTCCAGTGCCAGCAGCAAGCGTGCCTGCTGGCGCCACTGGCCGAAGGTCATGCCGGTTTCCTTGCGAAACAGGCGCTGAATGGTTTTTTGGTCCAGCTGCAGGCGCTCACTCCAGTGCGCCACGGTAGAGGCATCGCCGGGGTCCTGTTGCAGGGCCTGGCAAATACGCTGAATACGCACGTCGCCAGGCTGCGGCAGGGATAACGGCAAGGCCGGCAAGAGGGCCAGTTCGTCGAGGATCAGGTGCATGATGCGCGCATCCCGCGAGTCCTCGGCATACGGCGGTTTCAAGCTGACCGAGGCTTTGATCAACTCGCTCAGCAGTGGCGAGATGCTCACCACCTTGGTCTCGGTGGACAAATTGGCGAAGCTGTCGGCGCGCACAAACACGCTGCGCATTTTCAATGCGCCGACGCAGCGCAGAGAATGCACATGCCCGCTGGGCATCCAAAAACCGCGGTTGGGAGGCACTGTCCATTGGCGCTGCGCCGAGTGCACGACCATGACCCCTTCGGTGGCGTAGAGCAGTTGGTGCTTCTCGTGGCTATGCTCGGGGATCAGCCAGTTTTCCGGATAATCGGTGGCCGAACTGATCACGGACCACTCGGCCTCGTCGATCTCTTGCAGGAATTTATCCAGGGATTTGATCATTTCGCCCTTTTTGCGACAGTTGCCGCCCCGATTTCGTGAGACAGGCATTTGTGGCGAATCTAGCATGAATGCCGAAACAATTTGAAATGGGCAACCGGCACACGTACCGGTTGCGCCTGTTCGCTGCCTTGTATGGAACGCCTGCATGTCGACACTTACCGCGTCACCCGCTGCTGCACCCAGTACACCCCAAGTAAGCCCACTGGTCATGCGCATCCTCGGCGCCTGCGCCCTGGCGCATCTGATCAATGACCTGATCCAGGCGGTGTTGCCGTCGATCTATCCAATGCTCAAGGCCAACTACGGCCTGACGTTTGCCCAGGTGGGGATGATCACCCTGACCTTTCAACTGACCGCCTCGCTGCTGCAGCCGTGGATCGGCTACCACACCGACCGCCATCCCAAGCCCTGGCTGTTGCCGGCCGGCATGGTGTGCACCTTGATCGGTATTTTGCTGCTCGCCTTCGTCGGCAGTTTCCCGCTGATCCTGTTGGCGGCAGGGCTGGTGGGCGTGGGCTCGTCGACCTTCCACCCGGAAACCTCCCGCGTGGCGCGCCTGGCTTCGGGCGGACGCTATGGCCTTGCGCAGTCAACCTTCCAGGTCGGCGGCAACACCGGCAGCGCGTTTGGCCCCTTGTTGGCGGCGGCGATCATCATCCCCTACGGCCAGGGCAATATCGCCTGGTTCGGCCTGTTTGCGGTGTTTGCGATCTTCGTGCTCTACGGCCTGAGCCGCTGGTACCGCAATCACCTCAATCTGTTCAAGCTCAAACAAGGCGGCCAGGCCACCCATGGCCTGTCCAAAGCCCGCGTGTCCTTTGCCCTGGTGGTGTTGGCCGTACTGGTGTTCTCCAAGTACTTCTACATGTCCAGCCTCACCAGCTACTTCACCTTCTACCTGATTGAGAAGTTCGGCCTGTCGGTGGCCAACTCGCAGCTGTACTTGTTCCTGTTCCTGGGTGCGGTCGCTGCCGGGACGTTCTTCGGCGGCCCGATCGGCGATCGGATCGGCCGGAAGAAAGTCATTTGGTTTTCTATCCTCGGCGCCGCGCCCTTCACCCTGGCGCTGCCCTACGTCGACCTGTTCTGGACCGCCGTGCTCAGCGTGGTGATCGGTTTTATCCTGGCCTCGGCGTTCTCCGCCATCGTGGTGTTTGCCCAGGAACTGGTGCCGGGCAATGTGGGGATGATCGCCGGTGTGTTCTTCGGTCTGATGTTCGGCTTCAGCGGCATCGGCGCCGCGTTGCTGGGGCTGCTCGCGGATAACCACGGCATCGAGTACGTGTACAAACTGTGCTCGTTCCTGCCGCTGGTGGGCATTCTGACGGTCTTGCTGCCGTCGACTAAAGGCGTTTAGCCATCTCGCTGCACAGTGTCAACGCACTGCGCAGCGCTACCGCGGCCGAATCGTGCTTAAATCCCTGTTTGGCAGCTCCGCGCGCGCTCTGCGTATTGCCACTTGCAAGGATCACCGCATGCGCCTGTCGGACTTTATCCTCAGTAACCTCGAACCGATCCTGCAGGACTGGGAAGACTTCGCCGCTACGATCCAGACACCAGGTATCGCCCTGGACCAGGAGGGTCTTCGCGATCACGCCGCGCAAATGCTGCAGGCCATCGTCGACGACCTGCGCACCAAGCAGACGATGCAGGAGCGGCTGGACAAAGCCCAGGGCCTGGCCCCGCAGCAAGACACCGAAACCCCTGCCGAAACCCACGCCGTAACACGCTTGATGGCGGGGTTTTCCATCGACCAAATGGTGTCCGAGTACCGCGCGCTGCGCACCAGTGTGCTGCGCCAGTGGCTCAGGCACATCAAGGGCAACACGGCGCTGGACGTGGAAGACATGAACCGTTTTCACGAAGCGATTGACCAGGCCCTCGCCGAATCCATCGCCAGCTATTCGCGCGCGGTGGAAGCCTCGCGCAATGTGTTCCTGGGTATTCTCGGTCATGACTTGCGCACGCCCCTGGGCGCTATTCTGCTGGGCGCCGACATGCTCAGACGCGCGCCATCGGGCAGCGACCGCGACATCCGCGTGGCCGGGCAAATCTACACCAGCGTTCAGCGCGCCAGCCAAATCGTGGGCGACCTCCTCGACCTGACGCGCTGCCAGATGGGCCCGGGCATTCCGGTAAGGCGCGTGCAGGTCGACCTCGCGCCGATCTGCGAGCGCATCGTGGCAGAGATCCAGGCGTTTGATCCGAAGGCAATGCTGCGCTTTGAATCACATACGGCGGCGGTTGGCCTGTTCGACGGCGCGCGAATGGAGCAGGTGTTCTCCAACATCATCAGCAACGCGGTGCATCACGGTGATCGGCACGCCCCCATCAACGTGGCGCTGACCGTCACGCAAGACAGCTGCGTGTTCAGCGTGCACAACCACGGCAACCCGATCCCGAACGACGTGCAGCCCTTCATTTTCAACCCCATGGGACGTTTTTCCCAACGTGCGGTGATTGAGCAAGGCCCTACCGAAGGGCTGGGCCTGGGCCTGTTTATCGCCTCCGAAATCGTCGCCTCCCACCAGGGGCTGATTGAAGTCGAATCAGACCGCCAAAGCGGCACGCTGTTTCGCGTGACGGTGCCGCTGAACGGCGCATGATTGCCGCAGTAGCCGTTCGCCACTTACGCTCCGAAAACGCCTGCACAACGCCTATAATCGCGCGTGTCCACGTCCCTCAGGCAGATTCGGCAGCACATGACACTCGACCCACCCACCATTTTGGCGCTCACCGTGGCCCTTGCGGCTGCGGCCGCGCTCTACCTCACCGTTGAATGGCGCAGCGTGCGTGAACCGTCGCTGCTGCTGTGGAGCGCCGGTTTCGCCACGATCACCGTCGGTTCCACCCTGGCCCTGCTGCGTATCAACGGTTCTCTAGTGATCGGTATCTGGTTTGCCAATGGCTTGCTGGTGACCGCGCACTTTCTGTTTTTACTCGGCGTAGCCCGGTTTACCCAAAGCCGCTTGTCGCCGGCATGGTTCCTGCTGCCCTTGGTCTGGTTCAGCATGCTCGCGCTACCCGCCGACCAGGCATGGTCCAAGGCCATGCTGGCAGTGCAGTCACTGTTGGTCGCCCTGCCCACCCTGCGCGCCAGTTTCCTGTTGCGGCCCCATGGCCGGTCGTTGAGCGTGGGCGCGGTGCAGCTGCGTTTCGTGCTGCTGATTCATGGGCTTTTTTATCTGGCCAAGGCGCTGTCGGTGGTGATCCCCGGCACCCTGATCGACTTGGCCGCATTCAAGGGCGAGATCATCCAGGTGTCCCTGGTGGAAGGCGCCATGGCGATCATGCTGATTGCGTTGTCCATGACCGGCTCCGAGCGCTACCGCCGTGAACAACAGATCGCGCGCCTGGCCGCCCGCGATCCACTCACCGCCCTGTACAACCGCCGTGCCCTCGACCTGCGAGCACCGCGCCTGTTGGCCCAGATCACGCCGGCCCAGCCGGGCGCGCTGCTGCTGATCGATATCGACAACTTCAAATCGGTCAACGACCTCCATGGCCACACCGCTGGCGACCGCCTGCTGATCGCCCTGAGTGAAATGATCCGTGGCATCGTGCCTCGGGGCGCCGTAGCGGCGCGCTTGGGTGGGGACGAGTTTGTGATTTTGCTCAACCAGGCCTCTGCCGAGCAGATCGTTGAACTGGGCAGTGCCTTGCGCGAGCAGTTTCAACACTTGGCTGCGCAAAGCTTCAGCACGCCGCAGCCAGTGACGTTGAGCATAGGCGCGAACCTGTTCGACCAGCCGCCAGCGAGCCTGACAGCGTTGATCGAACAGGGCGATTCGACGTTGTATGAATCCAAACGTGCCGGGCGCGACCGTATTCGGTTGGTGGATCGCACGGTGGGCCGCGCTAACGGCGCATCCTGACAACCGCCGCCTGCGGGGGCGGTGGCCTGCTGCGTTAAGTGGAAGTGGAAGTGGAAGTGGAACTGGATCGTTGATCACACCACAGACTCCAAGCGATTCAACATCAGCCTGGGGCGTGAGCTGCCTTATGAAAGAGGACGATCTGTGATCAACGGTAATTTTGCAATTAATGGGCACATCGATCCGCCGCGCCAAGTACAGCCCCCCACTGAACAACACGACACCACGCCAGTCTCGCGTGCCAAACGCGGCATCGCCAACACAGGCAAGCTATGGCCGCAAAACAGAGTGGTTACGGTCTCCTTCATGGACGTGCCGTCGCGCGCTCGACGCCTTATAAAACAATGCGCCGCCACTTACTCACCGCTGGTCAACATACAATTCAAGTTTGTTAAGGACCCTGACGCTGATATCCGCATATCGACGCACAAGGACATACAAGGGAACTGGTCGTGTCTGGGCACAGACGCCTTGAAAGTGCCCAAACACAAACCCACCATGCACTTCGATATCCAACACACGACTGAAACGATGTTAGCCATGACCGTACTCCATGAATTCGGGCACGCGCTGGGCCTGGAACACGAGCATCAACATCCGGACAGAACCCTGGATTTCAACACGCCGAAAACGTACACCATTTACAAAGACAGTACGGGCTTGGACAAAATAAAGATTTACTTGAATGTCCTTAAAAAACTGAACAGGGCCGAACACACATACTCAGCGTACGACGCCAACTCCATCATGCATTACAACTTCCCCGCCAGCGTGCTCTGGAAGCAAGACGCCACCGGGGATAACTTAGTGCTTTCGGAACAGGACAAAGCGTTTCTGGCGACCCTCTACCCCCTCGCGCCGCCGCCGTCCGAAGACGTCAACACCCTCAAAGAACTGGTCCGTTTTCTGTCCAGCTTGCTGCTTTCCCCGCTCTCGGCATGACGCGGCCAGCCGCACCGGCGTATCTGCAACGCGTTATCGGGCGGGCTCTGTTCAGGCCAGCCGGCCAATTGTCAGCGCGCCAAGCCCGAACAAACACACCACCCCTAGCCCATACGCCAGTGTGCGCCACGGCTGCGAACCGGCCAGGTAAGTCAGCGTGTGCACCAGCCTGGCCAACGTGAAGCCGCCGAAGCACCAGGCTGTCGCCACCGCGGATGTCTGCAGCGCGACGCACAGCCCGCCCAGCGCAAAAAACACGGGGATGTTCTCCAAGTCGTTGGCCCACGCTTTGCTCGCCCGCCCTACCTGCGGCAGCTCGACATCCCGCACAGCGCGCTTGAGGAATGCCGCATCTTCAGGGTTGGTAAACGCCAGCCGCCGAAGGCGGAAAAACCCCTGGTAGCAGGAAACCGCAAACATCTTCAGGCACAGCACCAGCACACACAGGGCATACAAACGCAGCAGCTCATTCATCGCGCACCCCGTTCACCACGAGGTAGAGCAGCGGCCCCACGGACACGAACACGGCCGTCAGCACCAGGTACGGCAGCACCGAAGCAGCCGAACGCCCACGTCGGCGCGTATCGCGGTACATCCACACCCCCGCCAGCGCTGCCATCAAATACAGGTCGATCAGCACTTGCGCGGTGTCCGGCCGTGACATCAGTTCCTGCCCAAAGGCCAGCAGCGATTGCTCGGCCGTCAACATCGTCACCAGGGTGTACAGCGAAAACCCAAGCAGAGCGGCCAGGGCGAGAGAGGATCGTTGCATGGTCTGTTCCTTGACGTGATCGAGGCCCACCTTAGTGATAAGGTCTGGCCCCTCGCAATGACCTCGGAGGTCATGAAAACGTCATGGACACGCGTGCCACCGCCGGCGCACAACTGCGCCAACTGCGCCGACAGGCCAACCTGAGCCAACTCGATCTGGCCTTGCTCACCGGCGTTTCCCAGCGCCACCTCAGCTGCATCGAGACCGGCCGCGCCAAGGCCGGGCCGGGCACGTTGCACACACTGCTGACGGCACTGGAAGCACCGCTGGATCACGCCAACCGCGTGTTCCTCGCCGCCGGTTACGCACCGCGCTACGCCGCCACTGCCCTCGCCTCGCCGGCCATGACCGCGATTCGCGAAGCGCTCAGCCATGTGCTGCACGCCAACAACCCGGCGCCGGCCATTCTGCTGGACAGCGAGTGGCGCGTACTGGCGGCTAACGCCAGCACCGGCGTGCTGTTTGAGTTGGTGGGGATCAAGCCGGACGCGGCCGATGGCCTTAATCTGCTGACCACGCTGCTGCAGGCGGGAGGCCTGGGCGACCACCTGATCAACGCCGAAGAGATCCGCCGCCTGGCCTGGCAGCGGGCGACACGCGAGGCACTGGGCAATCCGGCGCTGGCCGCTGTGCTGGCGAATCTGCCGGTGCCGGCCTGCCCCGAATTGCCCAGCGAATTGCCGCCGCTGGTGCTGACGCGCATCCGTTCAAGCCGGGGCGAGCTGACGTTTCTGTCGACTTTCACCACCTTCGGCATGCCTCAGGACATCACCCTGACCTCGTTGCGTATCGAGCATCTGATTCCCGCTGATGACGCGACCTGGCAGGTGATGCGCGGCGCCTGCGCCGATTATTCCGCGCTGGTTTTGTGAAATATCTGTACGTAGACTGCGGCGATACCACAACTGAAGGCGGCGAAGAAAACGTCATGCAAGTTACCGAAGTCTCCATTGCCCAATTGCGCGCTGCGCTGGAATCCGGCCAGACCACGTCTGTTGAACTGGTCAAGGCTTACCTTGCACGGATCGACGCCTACGACGGGCCGCAGACCGCCACCGCGCTGAACGCCGTGGTGGTGCGCAACGCCCATGCCCTTGAAGAAGCCCAGGCCAGCGATGCGCGCCGTGCCAAGGGCGAAACCCTGGGGCCATTGGACGGCATTCCCTACACCGCCAAAGACAGCTACCTGGTCAAAGGCCTGACCGCAGCGTCAGGCAGCCCCGCGTTTGCCAAGCTCGTCGCCCAACGCGATGCCTTCACCATCGAGCGCCTGCGCGCCGGCGGTGCCATCTGCCTGGGCAAAACCAATATGCCGCCGATGGCCAATGGCGGCATGCAGCGCGGTGTGTATGGCCGTGCCGAGAGCCCGTATAACGCGGACTACCTCACCGCGCCGTTTGCCTCCGGTTCGTCCAACGGTGCCGGTACCGCCACCGCCGCCAGCTTCGCCGCCTTCGGCCTGGCGGAAGAAACCTGGTCGAGCGGGCGTGGCCCGGCGTCCAATAACGGGCTGTGCGCCTATACGCCTTCGCGCGGGGTGATTTCGGTGCGCGGCAACTGGCCGCTGACCCCGACCATGGACGTGGTGGTGCCGTTCACGCGCACCATGGCCGACCTGCTGGAAGTGCTTGAAGTGGTGGTCGCCGAAGACCCGCAGACCCGTGGCGACCTGTGGCGCCTGCAACCCTGGGTGCCGATCCCCAGCGTCGCGCAGGTGCGCCCCACCGCTTACGCCGAGTTGGCCGCCGACAGCAGTGCCCTCGCCGGCAAACGTTTTGGCGTCCCGCGCATGTACATCAACGCCGACCCCGCTGCGGGCACCAGCGAAAAACCCGGTATCGGCGGACCGACCGGGCAAAAGATCAATACCCGCGCCAGCGTGATCGATCTGTGGAACGCCGCCCGCGAGGCGCTGGAAGCCGCCGGTGCCGAAGTGATCGAGGTGGATTTCCCACTGGTGTCCAATTGCGAAGGCGACCGCCCCGGCGCGCCGACGGTGTTTAACCGTGGCCTGGTGTCCAAGGCCTTCCTGCACGATGAGTTGTGGATGCTGTCGGCCTGGGCGTTCGACGATTTCCTGCGTGCCAACGATGACCCGACGCTTAATCGCCTGGCGGACGTGGACGGCCCACAGATCTTCCCCCACGACCCAGGCACCCTGCCCAACCGCGAAGACGACCTTGCCGCCGGCATGGACGAATACGTGCGCATGGCGCAGCGCGGCATCACCCCGTGGAACGAGATCAGCACCCTGCCCGACGGCCTGCGCGGTCTTGAACAAACCCGGCGCATCGACCTGGAGGACTGGATGGACACACTCGGCCTGGACGCCGTGCTGTTCCCCACCGTCGCCGACGTGGGCCCGGCCGATGCCGATGTCAACGAAGCCAGCGCCGACATCGCCTGGAGCAACGGCATCTGGGTGGCCAACGGCAACCTCGCGATCCGCCACCTGGGCGTGCCCACCGTCACCGTGCCGATGGGCGTGATGGCGGATATCGGCATGCCGGTAGGGCTGACGTTTGCCGGACGTGCGTATGACGACTCGGCGTTGCTGCGCTTTGCCTCAGCGTATGAGGCAACCGGCAGCAAGCGTCAGGTACCGCCGCGTACGCCGCCATTGCCTGCCGAGACCCGCTGAGTCAACGCACGCCTGCGGTGGGAGCGACGCCGCTCCCACCGTTGCGGCGCAACCACTCATCCACCACATCGCCCAGAGTCTTGGGCGTTCCGTTGCGAATCCAGGCCATGAACGGCCGGTCGAATTTAAACCTCGGGCCGCAGTGTTCGAGCATGAAACGCCGTACGTTCTGGGTGTTTTTGTAATGGGGCGTCACGGGGGTGACGCGTGTAAGGGGGTCGCTGTGCCAGTTAAAATCCATTTTTTTCTCGGGCAGTGGTTCAGTCGGCAATAGCATAGCGATGTGCCAGATTGCCAGGAAGCGCCAGGACCAATCGGTTGAAATCAATCTGAGCCACGCGGCTCACCACGCCACCACCGCTCGCACCGTCACCAATGCCTCGCACAGCGTCGGCAGGTCCACCGAGCCCAGCGCCAGGCGCAGCGCATGGGGGACGTGGGCCGACACCGCAAAGGGCTCGGCGGTGGACACCGAAATGCCCGCGCGCTGCAAGGTCATCGCCACTTGATCAGCGCGCACTTCCTCCGCCAGGGGTAACCACAAAAAGTACGATGACGGATGGGCGGTGTACGCCAGGCCCTTCAGTACCTGCGCCGCCAACACCTGGCGCGCCTTGGCGTCCTCGCGTTTTTGCGCTTCCAACCGCGCCACCGTACCGTCTTCGAGCCAGGCCACTGCAATGGCACTCATCACGCCGGGCACATTCCAGGTGGTGGCCATGATGCTGCGTTCCAGCGCTTTTACCCAAGCCATCGGCGCCGCGACAAACCCCACGCGCAGCCCGGTGGCGACACTCTTGGAAAAGCCACCGACGTACAGGGTGCGCTCCGGCGCCAGGCTCGCCAATGGGGGTGGCGCGTGTTCGGCCAGGAACGCGTAAGCCGCGTCCTCGATGATCATCAGGTTGTGCTGTCGGGCGATGGCGACGAGTTGCTCGCGCTGCGCCAAGTCCATCACCCAGCCCAGCGGATTGTGCAGCGTCGGCATGCTGTACACCGCGCGCACCGGGCGCTTGCGACACAAGGATTGCAGGCAATCCAAATCCGGACCGGTGGCGCTGACCGGGATCGCGACGATTTCCAGGTGCAGGGTTTCGGCCAGCACCTTGAACCCGGAGTAGGTCAACGCGTCCACGGCAACCACATCCCCGGGCTTGAGCAAGCTCATCAGCGTCACCGCCAGGCCGTGCTGGGCGCCGCTGACCATCAGCACCTGCTCGGCGTCCACCGCCACCCCCCGGCTCAGCAGGTGCCGCGCCACCGCCGCGCGTTCATGCACGCGGCCGGCATGGGGTTGATAGCGCAGCAGCGCTTCGAGGTCGCCGGACAGCGCCAACTGGCGCAAGGCACTGCGCAGCAGGTCAGCCTGGCCCGGCAACGCGGGGTAGTTGAAATTGAGGTCGAGCAGGCCCGCCGCCACCGCCATCTGGCCACCGCCCTGCCCCGGCGGCAGCGAAATCTCGCGAACGAAGGTGCCGCGCCCGGTTTCACCGCTGACCAGGCCCATGGCTTCAAGCTCGGCGTACACACGGGTGGCAGTGGCCAGGGCCAGGCCGTGGCTGGCCGCCAACTGGCGGTGGGTAGGCAGGCGCGTGCCGGGGGCCATTTGCCCTGAACGAATGGCTTGGGCAAACGTGTCGACCAGCGACTTATAACGTGCACGGGGCATCGGCGATGTATCCATGACAATTTTTTGATTGTCTTAATCTTCGGTCCTAGGATGGGCGCCACGCAACCGGACTTTGCAGGTCAACTCCCATGGAACGCACATCCCCCCTCAGCGCCCCGGACAGCAGCACCCGAGGCTGGATCAACGGTTTCATCGGCGTGGTGATTTTCAGCGGCTCATTGCCCGCCACCCGCCTGGCCGTGATGGAATTCGACCCGGTGTTCCTCACCATGATCCGCGCCACCCTGGCCGCCGTGCTGGGCCTGCTTCTGCTGTGGCTGTTCAAGGATAAACGTCCTGCGCACCGCCAGTGGCTGCCGTTGGTGATTGTGGCCCTGGGCGTGGTGATCGGCTTCCCCCTGCTCACCGCCCTGGCCCTGCAATACGTGACCTCCGCGCACTCCATCGTGTTCATCGGCCTGCTTCCTCTGGCCACCGCTGTGTTTGGCGTACTGCGCGGTGGCGAACGCCCGCGCCCGGTGTTCTGGCTGTTTTCGGTCCTGGGCAGCGGGCTGGTGATGGGGTACGCCGTCGCCCAAGGCCTGAGCGCGGCGCCCGCTGGCGATCTGTTGATGCTGTTGGCGGTGCTGGTGTGCGGCCTGGGGTATGCCGAAGGCGCCAAACTGTCGCGCAGCCTGGGCGGTTGGCAGGTGATCTGCTGGGCGCTGGTGGTGGCGTTGCCGGTGGTGTTGCCGTTGAGCCTGCTGCTGGCGCCGTCGAGTGTCAGCGGCATCAGCCTGCCGGCCTGGCTGAGCCTGGGCTATGTCTCGCTGTTCAGCATGTTGATCGGCTTTGTGTTCTGGTACCGCGGGCTGGCCCAGGGTGGCATCGCCGCCGTCGGTCAATTGCAATTGCTGCAACCGTTCTTCGGCCTGGCACTGGCGGCCGGCCTGCTGCGTGAACAGGTGAGCGCAGGCATGGTGCTGGTCACGCTGGCCGTGATCGCCTGTGTGGCTGGGGCGAAGAAATTCGCCCGCTAACGCTGCGGCGCGACCATCTTGAATTTGATGTGGATGTCGTTGGACACCACGCTGTTACCGGCCCACTCCCCCTCGCCGATCTTGAAATCACCGCGATTGAGGTCGAATTCGCCATCAAATATGCCAATACCGTCCAGTTCCTTGAGCACCACTTGCACCTCAACCGGGCGCGTGGTGCCCTTGATGGTCAGGTTGCCGGCGATCTGGAAACGGTTGTTGCCCAGCGCCTTGACCGCGGTTGATTCATACACGCCCACCGGATAGGTCGCCGTATCGAACCAGGACGCGCGTTGCAGGGTGTCATTGGCGTCCTCGCTGCCCGCATTGATGCTGGCGAGCTGAATCTTGAGCATCGCATGGCCCGCCTCGGGCGCCTGGGTATCGAAGCTCAAGGCCCCCTCGAATTCGCCGAACGTGCCATACATACGCTGCCCCAACTGGTCGTAGGTAAAACTGATCTGGCTGGCGGTAGGGTTGACGTCTTTGTACTCCACCGCCTGGGCGCTGGTGATAAGCCCCAGAACAAGGGCAACCGGCAACAATCGTCGTGTCATGCACCGCTCCGCAAAGGTTGGATATATTCCCATCAGGCGCTCGTCCTGCTAAACAGAGTAGCTGCCTGCGCCACAACAATAAGAATAAGGACTTTGCATGCACAACGCTTCCCTGCAAGACACCACCGCCGCCCATGGCCGCGAAGACTGATCCTGGTCTACATTGACTGTCACCGCTACTCGAGGATTGCACCGATGACTCGTCTCACCGCCAAGGACTTCGCCCCCGAACTGCTGGAACTCTACGACGGCTACGCCCATGGCAAGCTCAACCGCCGCGAATTTCTCGACCGCGCCGCGCTGTTCACCTTCGGCGGCCTCACCGCCTCGGCGTTGCTCGCAGCGCTGAGCCCCAATTACGCCCTGGCCGAACAGGTGAAATTCACCGACCCGGATATCATCGCTGACTACATCACCTATCCGTCACCCAAGGGCAACGGTAGCGTGCGTGGCTATCTGGTGCGCCCGGCCAAGGCCACGGGCAAGTTGCCGGCGGTGGTGGTGGTCCACGAAAACCGTGGCCTGAACCCCTATATCGAAGACGTGGCCCGTCGGCTGGCCAAGGCCGGGTTCATTGCCCTGGCACCGGACGGCCTGACGTCCGTCGGCGGTTACCCCGGCAATGACGAAAAAGGCGTGGCGCTGCAACAGACCGTCGACCCCACCAAGCTGATGAACGACTTCTTCGCCGCCATCGAATGGCTGATGCACCACGACAGCAGCACCGGCAAAGTCGGCATCACCGGTTTCTGCTACGGCGGCGGCGTCACCAACGCAGCGGCGGTGGCCTACCCCGAACTGGGCGCGGCGGTATCGTTCTACGGGCGGCAACCCGAGGCCAAGGACGTGCCGCGTATCAAGGCGCCGATCATGCTGCACTTCGGTGAGCTGGACACGCGGATCAACGAGGGTTGGCCAGCTTACGAGCAGGCCTTGAAGGCGGCGGGCACGACCTACGAGGCGTTCATCTACAAGGGCGCCAACCACGGCTTTCATAATGATTCGACGCCACGCTATGACGAAGCGGCGGCAAACCTGGCGTGGGAGCGCACACTGGGCTGGTTTCGCAAGTACCTTGGCTGACGACAACGGTGTGTTTTTCGTAAGATCGACGCTTTCAGAGCCCTACCGCCTAACGAACGAATCACTCGCGAGAAAGCAACAGCATGCCTGAACACCGTCAATTTGCCCTACGCCCTGTCACCGCTTTGATTGCCCTGCTCGCCACTGGCAGCTGCCTGGCCGCTTCCGACCTGCGGGGGTTGGTGGATGCCAGCGTTGAACCCCTGATGCAGCAGCAAGGTATTGCGGGCCTCTCGGTGGCCGTGGTGAACAAAGGCCAGGTGCATTACTTCAACTACGGCGTCGCCGCCAAAGACACCCGGCAACCCGTCACTCAGGACACGCTGTTTGAAATCGGCTCACTGAGCAAAACCTTTACCGCGACCCTCGGCGGTTATGCCCAGGCCACCGGCGCGCTGACACTCACCGACAAGGCCAGCCAACACCTGTCGGCGCTCAAAGGCAGCGCCTTCGACAACATCAGCCTGCTGCAACTGGCCACCTACACCCCGGGCGGCTTGCCGCTGCAATTTCCGAACGCGGCCGACAGCCCCGAGACCATGCTGGGCTACTTCCAGCACTGGAAACCCGCCTACGCCCCTGGCGCTCAACGGCTCTATTCCAACCCGAGCATCGGTCTGTTCGGCTACCTCACCGCGCAAAGCCTGGGCCAGCCGTTCAATGTGGCGATGCAGGACACCTTGCTGCCCAAGCTGGGCCTGACGAACACCTATGTCCGCGTGCCGGCCGACAAGGCCGCGCTGTATGCCCAAGGCTATGACAAGAATCAACAACCGGTGCACGTCGGCCCCGGCGCCCTGGACAGCGAAGCCTATGGCATCAAGACCAGCACCCGCGATCTGGCGCACTACGTCATGGTCAACATGCACCCCGGCACCCTGGAAAAGCCGCTGCAACAAGCCATCGCCACCACCCACACCGGGTATTACACAGTCAACGGCATGACCCAGGCCCTGGGCTGGGAGTACTACCCCTACCCCATCAGCCGACAAGCGTTGATCGACGGCAACTCCACATCGATGGCGATGGAGCCGCACAAGGCTCAGTGGCTGGCCACGCCCCAGGTACAGCCGGCCAATGTGCTGTTCAACAAAACCGGCTCCACCGGCGGGTTCGGGGCGTACGTGGCGTACGTGCCGAGCAGGGACATCGGCGTGGTGATCCTGGCGAACAGGAACTACCCGAACGCGGAGCGGGTGAAGGTGGCCCATGTCATCTTGAGCGCGCTGGACCAATAAGCCGCTACTTGAGCACGCGCTTGTAGTAGTCGTCATCTGGAGCCGGCTGGAAGTGAATATCACGAATAAACACTTCCAACCTTTTGAGCCTGGGCTTGGCGCAATGCTGTCCAATGACGAACAAGTGCTCGATAAGTTGCTTGTACGTCGCGTCCATCAGGGCGCTTGCGCGATCGAGTACACCCGCGTCGCCAAAGGCTCGGACGATCTCGTTCTTTTGTTCAGAGGAGCGCTTTCCTTGGCCAGGGGCTGACCGGCCAGGATCATTAAAAATGACTTTGGCCCACCCTCCAGATCCGTTGCGAATCCTTTTTTTTCGAAGTGCGGAATATGGTTCACATCGCAATAGTCATTGACGTATCGGTAGTAAACGGCCAACTCATACAACAAGGCTTTCAACGCGAGATAAAGTGCTTCATCCACCGGTTTCAAACACTGGCACGCGTTCAATAAAAACACGAAAAAACAGCCCGTATTGGCTTGAGCAATCAGGCGGTATTCCTCCAGCGTCGGCAGCACACTGCCATCACTGACTGACACGTCGAGGTGTTGCCCTATATGCAAGGCTTCGAGGCTGTCCAGGCCGGCGCTCAGGACATCCACATTGCCCAATTCAGCCAGGCGCTGAAGACCGCCCAGGTAACCGTACATCCCGGAGATAATCGCCACCGTCGAACCATACGCCGCCCAAACCGACGGCTGCCCCCGGCGCAAACTGTCACCATCGAACACGTCGTCATGTATCAATGAAGCCGTGTTCATCAGTTCAACCGCCTCACACAGCACACGTGCCTGCGCGGCAGACAACACACTCGCCAATGGCTCAGCCGTATGGGACTGGGCGATACCCCCCACGCGGCCCATCAATTGGATATCTACGTGCCGGGAACTTATGCCGGTTATATGTGGAGTGATGCGCCGGCGGACATCTTGATGATTCTGTCCGACCTGGTGGGCTGGTTCAGTTGCCAGGACGAGTTCGCCGATGAGGACTGTGACGACCCCGAGGTGCTCGAACGAGTGATTCGTGACGTCCACACCCGTGCGTTCACCTCAAACAGCGTGAGCCGCGCGCCCCTGGCCTGCGCACTGGCGGACATCGTGCATAGAGCCCCCCGCCTCATGCCGCCGATCTGGAAGCAACGCGTGGCCGAGCAATATGCAAACTACCTCGCGCCGTGCGCCATCGCACTGATGCATCGGCGGCACCGGACACAGCCAGGTATCGAAGGTTACGAGCACATTTGGCAAAACGCCGGTGGGTTTCAGGTCTGCGTGGAGTTCACGTACCTGGCGCAAAACATCAATTTATCAGCCGAGCTCTACTACAGCCCGCCGTGGCAGGAGCTGCGCAGCCTGGCGCTGAACGTGTTCAAGGCGGTCAACGATGTGCTGTCGTTTCCAATCATGGAAAACCCCGACGAGGACGTTTTCAACCTGCTGACTCATTTCAGGCGCACCCACGGCTATAGCGTGGAGCAAGCAACCCGGATGGTGTCCCAACGCATTGAGCAGTGGGCCGAGCGGTTCGCCCTGGCCCAGGCGGCGCTGCCCGCACGGCTGGCAGCCCTGGGATTTGACGAGCGCAGCCAGGAACAAGCGAGGATCTGCGCCCAGGCCCTGCATAACCAATGGCGCTGCAACATCGCCTGGCATCTGGCGGTGCCGCGTTATCGAGAGATACGCTTTTCTGGCTGAAGCCAAGGTAGCGGTCTTGCCTACGCACCTGACGGCGCGCTTGAAGGCGAATCCGCATACGCCCACGTCATGCGAAACGACGCGCCGCCCCACTCCGAGTCCATCACGCGCACGTGCCCGCCGTGCCACTGCGACACCCGCTGCACCAGTGCCAGGCCCAGGCCAAAGCCGCCGGTGCGGCGGTCGCGGCTGGCGTCGAGGCGCATAAACGGTTGGAAAATCTTTGACCGGCCCTCCTCCGGCACGCCAGGGCCGTCGTCGCACACACGCACTTCATAGCCGTCGCCAAACCTGACCAGCGACACGTCCACGCGGTGTTCGGCGTAGCGGATGGCGTTGCGCAGCAGGTTGATCACGGCCCGCGCCATAAAGCGCGGTTCGATCTGGATCACGTCCACGTCGCAGGTGCGCAGCGACAATTGAATACCGGCAGCCTCGGCCTCCAGGGCCACGCTGCCGATCACGCTGTCGAGCCAGCTATGGGCTTCGATGGGTTCGCGGGTGACTTGGGTGGCGCCGCGTTCCAGGCTGGCGTAGGTCAGCAACTCGGAGACCATTTCTTCCAACTCACCGAGGTCGGCGTACATGTCGGCGATCAGTTCGACGCGCTGGCGCGGGTCGGCCTGCTGCTTGAGTTGGTCGAGTTCGAACGACAAACGCGCAATCGGCGTGCGCAGCTCGTGGGACACTGCGTTGGTCAGTTCACGTTGGTTGGCGATCAGGTGTTCGATGCGCTCGGCCATCTGATTGAAGTGCCCGGCCAGCTCGCGCACGGTGGAACGGCGCGGCAGCAAAATGCGCGAACCCAAGTCGTTGTCGCCAAAACGTTGTGCGGCCAGGCGGATGTGCTCCAGGTCACGCCAGTGCGGACGCACCCAGAAATACAGCACGATGGCCAGGCAAACCCCAAGAAAACCATAGGCCCACAGGTACAGCCACTTGGGCTCTTCGGGCAGTTTGATTTCCAGCACCTGCGGCCCGCCATCAATACGGGCGAGGAACTCCACGAAGTCGCCACGCACCACCAGCAAGCCGCTGTTGAGCAGCGCCTGTTCGCGCTCAGTCAGGGCCAGCGCGTCTTTTGCCACCAACTTCAAGGGCAGGCCGTAATGCGGTTGCAGCTCGGCCAGCCGCGCCTGACGCGCATCGGCGGGCAGCCCGCGCAGTTGCTCGACCAGGGCGTAGGCCGGGCCGCGCATGGCTTCGCGGTTATAGGTTTCGTTGGCCTCGGGCAGCAACTCATCGAAGGTGTAGTTGACCAGCCAGATAGCTCCCGCCAGGCCCAGGGCCAGGATCACGTACAGGCGCAGAAACAGGCGCAGCATCTAGACCTCCCACGCAAACGGATTGAACAGATAGCCCTTGCCCCAGATGGTCTTGATGCACACCGGCTCACGGGGGTTGTCGTTGAGCTTGGCGCGTAGTTTGCTGATGTACACGTCAACGCTGCGGTTGAGGCCGTCGAAGGCGATGCCGCGCATGCGGTTCAGGATGTCATCGCGGGAAAGGATGGTGCCTGCGCTGCTGGCCAGCAGCCACAGCAGCTCGAATTCCATGGTGGTGAGGTCGATCCTGTCGTCCCCGAGGCTGACCACGCGGCAACTGCGATCAATCGTCAACCGACCGAATTCCACGGCACCACGCACCGTCGGCTCCGGCGCCTGGCGGCGTTGCAGCGCTCGCAGGCGTGCCAGCAGCACCGGTGGCTTGATCGGTTTGATCACATAGTCGTCGGCACCGGACTCCAGGCCGAGGATGTGGTCCAGGTCATCTTCCTTGGCGGTGAGGATCACAATCGGCGTGTCGGACACCGCGCGAATCCCGCGACACACCTGCAGCCCGCTCTGCCCCGGCAGCATCAGGTCGAGCACGACAATCTTGGGTTTGAAATCCAGGAAGGCGGCCAGGGCCTCATCGCCACGGTGCACCACTCGCACCTCGAAGCCATGCTGCGCCAGAAAATGCGCGACCAGCCCCGCCAGCCTCTCGTCGTCCTCAACGAGCAGGACCTTGCCCAGCCCCAGGTTTTCCATATGTTCTCAGTGCAGACGCAGATTGAAGAGGCGCCATTATAGGTGGCAAGCTGGGCAACTGACGCAACCGGTCGCCCCCCAAAGACCAAGCTTCATGCTTTTAAGAGTTTTTAACAAATAGCCCGCACTCTTTAACGCCATTCACAGGGAGCTGTATGCGCAAGGACTATCTGGCGTTCTTTGTTTCGCTGTTCCTGTCCCGCCTGGCGGACCAGATTCTGTTGTTTATCGTGCCGCTGATGGTGTTCCAGACCACCGGCAGCGTGTCCTGGGCCGGGCTGGCATTTTTTGTCGAGTCGCTGCCTCGTTACCTGGCCTTCCCGGTGTGTGGCGCCTTGTGCGACAAGTACTCGCCGCTGCGCATCCTGCACATCAGCCAGGTTTACCGGGCAATGGCCTGCGTTGCCGCGGTGGCGCTTCATGGGGTGTTCGACGGCATTTACTGGCTGGTGTTGTTGTCGGCGCTGTGTGGGGTACTGACCACCCAGGGCATCATGGCGCGGGAAGTGGTGATGCCGCACATTTTCAAGCACTACACCTACGCCAAAACCCTGTCCTACTCACAGATCGCCGACCAGGGCGGCCTGGTGCTGGGCCCGCTGGCGGCGGCGCTGATGCTTGAGGTGTGGGCGTGGCAGTGGGTGGTGCTGGGCGTTGGCGGATTGTTCGTGCTGGCGGACGTGGCGATGCGGGTCTGGCAGCGCAACACCACGGTGCGCCTGGAAACCTATGCACAGCATCGCGATATCTGGCTGAAACCTCTGCGTATTGCGTTCGGGCATATCCGCAGCCTGGCAGCGCTCAGGCGCGTGATCACCCTGGCCATCGGCGTGAACCTGTTGATCGGCGTGACGCTGGCCACATCCGCCGCCATGATCACGGGCCAGTACGCCGCCGGCAAAGACGCCTACGCCCTGCTGCAAGCCGCCGGCGCCGGGGTCACGATCGTGATTCTGTTTTATCTGGCGCGGTCTTCGTTGCCGCTGAAAGTCATGGGCGGCGTGTCGTATTCGATGATTGCCGCAGGGGCATTGATCATGGCGATCAGCCCCAACGCGGGGGCCTATACGCTGGGTTTCCTGCTGGTGACCGGCTTCGACAAGATGTTCAACGTGTACCTGCGCAGCACGCGTCAGCAGGTGATTCCCGTGGAGGATTTCGGCAAGACGGTGGGCGTGATCACCCTGCTCAATAACCTGCCGCAACCGCTGGCAGGCTTGACGGTGGCGGTGTTGGCCGCACCACTGGGCACGCAAACGGTGATCCTGTTGCTGACCGGGATCGCCGCCGTGATCGGCGTGGCCGTGGCCTCAGGCTGGCACGCCACTGTGAAAGCGGAACTCGACGTCGGGTGACTCAATCAGCTCCTGTTCGGCTGCCCTGACGCGCTCGATCACCTGGGCGATGTCCTTGGCGTCGCCGTATTGATAGGCCAGCTTCAGGTAACCCTGAAAGTGCCGCGCCTCGCTTTTGAGCAGGCCAAAGTAGAACTTGCTGAGTTCTTCGTCCAAATGTGGCACCAGCGCTTCGAACCGCTCGCAACTGCGCGCTTCGATAAATGCGCCGACCACCAGGGTATCCACCAATTTCACCGGCTCGTGGCTGCGCACCACCTTGCGCAAGCCCGAGGCATACCGGCTGGCGTGCAACTGACGCAGTTCGATCTTGCGCTTTTTCATCAGGCGCATGACTTGCTCGTGGTGCACCAGTTCTTCCCGGGCCAGGCGCGACATCATATTGATCAGGTCGACATGGCCGTAGTACTTGGCGATCAGGCTCAGGGCGGTGCTGGCGGCCTTGAATTCGCAGTTCTTGTGGTCGATCAGCAAGGTTTCCTGATCGGCCAGCGCGGCCTGGACCCAGGCATCAGGGGTGCGGCAACCGAGGAATTCGTGGATTTCTGGCAGGTTCATCGGGCTCACGGGCAAAAGGATCACAAAAGGCCGGCGATTATACCGACCACGCCGCAGACCACCAGCCACTGGCCTTGATGTGCATCAACATGACGTGCGGCGCGGGGCAACTATAGTGAATGAACGCCCACCCCTTTTGGAGATTCCGAGCATGCAAGCCATTCGCAGCATTTTGGTGGTCATCGAGCCCGAGCATTCGGATAGCCTGGCCCTCAAACGCGCCAAGCTGATCGCCGGGGTGACCGGTGCAAAGCTGCATTTGCTGGTCTGCGACAAAAAGCATGAGCATTCGGCGCTACTCAGCCTGCTCAAGACGGGTTTGCAGGAAGACGGCTACAGCGTCACCACCGAACAGGCCTGGAACGAAAACCTGCATGAAACCATCATCGAGGCGCAGCAGGCCGAGGGCTGCGGCCTGGTGATCAAGCAGCACTTTCCCGACAGCCCGTTGAAAAAGGCGCTGCTGACCCCGGCGGACTGGAAGCTGCTGCGTTACTGCCCGACAGCGGTGCTGCTGGTCAAGACCTCTACCCCCTGGGCCGGCAAGGTGATTCTGGCAGCCATCGACGTGGGCAATACCGATGACGAACACCGCTCACTGCACACCTCGATCATCGACCACGGTTTCGATATCGCCAGTCTGGCCAAGGCGCAGTTACACGTGATCAGCGCCCATCCGTCGCCGATGCTGTCGGCGGCAGACCCGACGTTCCAGCTCACCGAAACCATCCAGGCGCGCTATCGCGAGCAATGCAAGGCATTCCAGGCGGAGTTCGATGTGGATGACAGGCATTTGCACATTGAGGAAGGTCCGGCGGATGTGTTGATCCCTTTCGCGGCGCAAAAGTACCAGGCCGCCGTTACCATCATCGGTACAGTGGCACGCACCGGTCTAACCGGCGCCTTGATCGGAAATACGGCAGAAGTGGTTTTGGATAAGGTGGAGGGCGACGTGCTGGTGCTCAAACCACAGACACTTATGAACCAATTGGAAAAGCTGGCGAGCAAACCCTGACGGTCAGGGGCCTAGCGCCTCTTTGAGAAACCCCGGCGCGATATAGCGCTGGTAGTGGGCTTCGGACAGGATAAAGAACTCACGGTCGATGGCGTCGCGCAGATCCGGCAGCGGCCAGTCGCGAAACTCCGGCAGCAGCACCATGCCATAGGCTTGCAGATTGGAAATCACCCGCGCGCCCCGAGCGATCAGTTGGTAGGCCCAGCAGTAAGGCGACTGGTGCGGCACGAAGCGGATCTTGCGCTGCTCAAGCTGGCCGCGCAGGGCCGCGGGATCGAACACCTCCAGCTTGCCGGCCATCACCTGCACCAGCAATTGCTCCAGGCGCAGCCAGACCGCCCGTTTTTCCTCTTCGTGATAGCCGTTCCACTGGACCACTTCGTGGTGGAAGCGCTTGCAGCCGCGGCACACCAGATCACCGTAAACCGTGGAGCACAGGCCGACACAGGGGGTTTTGATGGTTGGGCTGGGCATGGGCAACGGCACGCTAATCAGCGAAACAATGCGCCATGTTAGCCCTTTGTCTAAGAGTGATCACCCAGCAAACTTGCGGTGGCAACTTACCTTTAGACATTTTTTGCCGTAGAATCACCCGGCCTTGTAAGGCGCCAATAATCCGCTGGAAGCTGTTTTCAAAGCGTCACGAGCACAGTCGTTCCTTCAGAACGGTGTTGGCGATGGTTATTACCCGGTAGGTAGATAACCAGCGCCAACCCTCATCAGCCCCGTTCTGCAGGCGTAAAACTTTGAAAGCAGCTTCTGTGAGGAATGTCGGCAGCGCTGGCTTTGCGGCCCAAAAAGCCCCCGAGCGCATGCGTGCCGTTCATTTCTGGATGAGCGTCCCGTGGGACCACTGATGAGGGTAATAACTGTGCTTGAAGCCTACCGCAAACATATCGAAGAGCGCGCAGCACTGGGTATCGTTCCCCAGCCGCTTAACGCCGAACAAACCGCAGGCCTGGTCGAGCTGCTGAAAAATCCCCCGGCTGGCGAAGAAGAATTCCTCGTTGACCTGATCACCAACCGCATTCCACCAGGCGTTGACGAAGCTGCCTACGTCAAGGCCGGTTTCCTGTCTGCCCTGGCCAAGGGCGAAGCCACTTCCCCTCTGATCGACAAAAAGCGCGCGGTTGAACTGCTTGGCACCATGCAAGGCGGCTACAACATCGTGACGCTGGTCGAGCTGCTGGACGACGCCACGCTTGCGCCTGTCGCCGCCGCCCAACTCAAGCACACCCTGCTGATGTTCGATGCGTTCCACGACGTGGCTGAAAAAGCCCGCAACGGCAACGAGCACGCCAAGTCCGTGATCCAATCCTGGGCTGACGGCGAGTGGTTCCGCAACCGCCCTACCCTGGCCGACAAGATCAGCCTGCGCGTGTTCAAGGTGACCGGCGAAACCAACACCGACGACCTGTCTCCTGCGCCTGACGCCTGGTCCCGCCCAGACATCCCGCTGCACGCCCTGGCCATGCTGAAAATGGCCCGTGAAGGCATCGTGCCAGACGAGCAAGGCAAGACCGGCCCGATGAAGCAGATCGAAGAAATGCGCGGCCAAGGCTTCCCTATCGCCTACGTCGGTGACGTGGTCGGTACCGGCTCTTCGCGTAAATCGGCGACCAACTCCGTACTGTGGTTCTTCGGCGACGACGTGCCTTACGTGCCGAACAAGCGCGCCGGCGGCTTCTGCTTCGGCAGCAAGATCGCTCCGATCTTCTACAACACCATGGAAGATGCGGGCGCACTGCCGATCGAATTCGACGTGACCAACATGAACATGGGCGACGTGATCGACCTGTACCCCCATGCTGGCAAAGTCTGCAAACACGGCACCGACGAAGTCCTCACCACCTTCGAAATGAAGACCCCGGTGCTGTTGGACGAAGTCCGTGCCGGCGGCCGTATCCCGCTGATCATCGGCCGTGGCCTGACCGACAAGGCGCGTGCCGAGCTGGGCCTGGGCCCTACCGACCTGTTCAAGCTGCCTGAAGCCCCTGTCGACACCGGCAAAGGTTTCACCCTGGCGCAGAAAATGGTCGGCAAGGCCTGCGGTCTGCCGGAAGGCAAAGGCGTTCGTCCAGGTACGTACTGCGAACCGAAGATGACCACCGTAGGTTCCCAGGACACTACAGGTCCTATGACCCGTGATGAACTCAAAGACCTGGCGTGCCTGGGCTTCTCGACCGATCTGGTGATGCAGTCCTTCTGCCACACCGCGGCTTACCCCAAGCCGATCGACGTGACCACCCACCACACCCTGCCTGACTTCATCATGACCCGTGGCGGCGTATCGCTGCGTCCAGGCGACGGCATCATCCACAGCTGGCTGAACCGCATGCTGCTGCCGGACACCGTCGGTACCGGTGGTGACTCCCACACCCGTTTCCCGATGGGCATTTCGTTCCCGGCCGGTTCCGGTCTGGTCGCGTTCGCCGCAGCCACTGGCGTGATGCCACTGGACATGCCGGAATCGATCCTGGTGCGCTTCAAAGGCAAGATGAAACCTGGCATCACCCTGCGTGACCTGGTTCATGCCATTCCTTACTACGCGATCCAGTCCGGTTTGCTGACCGTAGAAAAGAAAGGCAAGAAAAACGCCTTCTCCGGCCGCATCCTGGAAATCGAAGGCCTGAACGACCTGACGCTGGAACAGGCTTTCGAGCTGTCCGACGCCTCGGCCGAACGTTCGGCTGCCGGTTGCACCATCAAGCTGTCCAAAGAGTCGGTCACCGAGTACCTGAACTCCAACATCACCCTGCTGCGCTGGATGATCGGCGAAGGCTACGGCGATGCACGCACCCTGGAACGTCGCGCCCAAGCGATGGAAGCCTGGGTAGCCAACCCTGAGCTGATGGAAGCCGATGCCGACGCCGAATACGCTGAAGTCATCGAGATCGACCTGGCGGAAATCAACGAGCCAATCCTCTGCGCCCCTAACGACCCGGACGACGCTCGTCTGCTGTCCAGCGTTGCCGGCGAGAAGATCGACGAAGTGTTCATCGGTTCGTGCATGACCAACATCGGTCACTTCCGCGCGGCCGGCAAGTTGCTGGAACAGGTCAAGGGTCAGCTGCCAACCCGTCTGTGGCTGTCGCCGCCGACCAAGATGGACGCTCACCAACTGACCGAAGAAGGCTACTACGGCATCTACGGCAAGGCTGGCGCACGCATGGAAATGCCGGGCTGCTCGCTGTGCATGGGTAACCAGGCACGGGTAGAACCGAACTCCACCGTGGTGTCGACGTCGACCCGTAACTTCCCGAACCGCCTGGGTGATGGTGCTAACGTCTACCTGGCTTCGGCTGAGCTGGCGGCAGTGGCCTCCACTCTGGGTCGCCTGCCGACCGTCGAAGAGTACATGGGCTACGCAGCGAAACTGGACACCATGGCCAGTGACGTCTACCGCTACCTGAACTTCGACCAGATCGCTGAGTTCCGCAAGATCGCAGCAAGCGCCAACATCCCGGTGATTCAAGCCTAAGGTGTTGATGTAAAAAACGCCGCGTATCGAAAGATGCGCGGCGTTTTTTTATGCTTGGAACACAGCTTTTTATGTCACCACAAAACACATGCGCGAGCTCTTCACGGCCTGAAAGACCGTGCTGGGCATCAAGCAATAAACGAATACACCAAGGCCGTAATCGCCACCAGGCCTACCGCCGTGACAAACACGTTGGACGCCTGCCAACGGTACTTGGCCATGGCCGGCACCTTACGGATGGCGTACATCGGCATCAGGAACAGGATGGACGCGATGATCGGCCCGCCCAGGGTCTCGATCATGCCGAGAATGCTTGGGTTGAGCGTGGCGACGATCCAGCACACCACCAACATGAACGCCGCCGTCATGCGGTCCAGCGTCTTCGCCCCCGGGCGACGACCGCTCTTGAGCACCAACCCCTTAAGGCCTTCGCTGGCGCCTATGTAGTGGCCCAGGAACGACTTGGCAATCGCCACGAACGCAATCAATGGCGCAGCGAATGCGATGGTCGGGTTGTTGAAGTGGTTGGCCAGATACGACAGGATCGACAGATTCTGCGCCTTCGCTTCGGCCAGCTGTGCCGGCGACAGGGTCAGCACGCAGCTGAACACGAAGAACAGCACCATCACCACCATCAACAGGTGCGCGCGGGACAGGATCTGCGAGCTGCGCTCATCGGCGCGATCACCGTACTGGCGCTTCTGGTCTACCGCGAAGGCCGAAATGATCGGCGAGTGGTTGAACGAGAACACCATCACTGGAATCGCCAGCCACAACGTGTTGAGCAACGCGGACGGTGCCGGCACCACACTCGCGGTGCTGAGAATGCCGCCATTCCAATGCGGCACGAGGTACACGGCAAGAAACAGCAATGCGACGATAAACGGGTACACCATCAGGCTCATGGCCTTGACGATCACTTGCTCACCGCAGCGCACCACTGCCAACAGGCCCAGGATCAGCACGAAGGACAGGATTGCCCGCGGCGGCGGCAGGATATGCAACTGATGCTCCATGAAGCTGCCGACCGTGTTGGTCAACGCCACGCTGTAGATCAGCAGGATCGGAAAAATCGCAAAGAAGTAGAGCAAGGTGATCAGCGCGCCGGCTTTGATGCCGAAGTGTTCCTCGACGACGTCGGTGATGTCCGAGCCTGCACGGCCGGACAGCACGAAGCGGGTCAGGCCACGGTGCGCGAAAAAGGTCATCGGGAACGCCAGCAGCGCGAGGATCACCAGCGGCCAGAAACCACCCAGGCCCGCGTTGATCGGCAGAAACAAAGTACCGGCGCCAATGGCGGTGCCGAACAGACCGAGCATCCAGGTGGTGTCCTGGCGGCTCCAGCTTGAGAGGGTTGCAGGTGTCGTCTCATAGCGTTCGTCGACGCTATTGGCCTGATCATTCATCCGGTCGGATCTCCGCATTTGCACGGCCGGGACGAGTCAGAAAAACCTGACAGGCAGCGTCCCGACCATAGAAGGGGCCGGATTGTCCGGGATTCTCGTGAATAAGCAAAGACTTAGCTGAGGAACGGTGATGCGGTGCAGTGGTTTTTACAATCGACTCGACGCCGACAAGGGGGCGTGCTTTTGGCTGCACATATACAAGAAAACATCTACAGACCTAATCACTTAAAGCGCACTTTCGGAAACTACCTACTTACACTTCAGACGTAATTCTTATTTAAACCTTGTTTAGCAGAATCATTGTTACAGACCTATTCAAGGCATTGAGCGCGTTTTTCATCACACTTATATTCCGTGCACTCTTTCTATGAGTAGCCGATCGATATTGATCAATTTTAAATAACAATAAGTGACCCACTTCAGGTCAGGATTTCCCCATGAAAACATACCGCGTTATGGCTGCACGCCTGTTTCTCGCCGCACTGCTTGCCCCCTCCATCACCCATGCACAATCGATACAGACCGAGCCTGATGTCCGCGCGTTCGCCTCATCGCCCCGCTGGCTGACAACCAAGGTCTACCTTGAAGGTGCCCCGGACATCGACGTCAAAGACAAATACCCCGGCGTAGTTGGCATCTCCATGTGGGACCCCGACCGCAATCGCTATGAGTTTTTCTACACGGACACAGGCCTATCGAAGTATGAGCACGGCGGCGGGGGCTACTTCATGGTCACCGGCGACCGGAAAACCCATATCCTCGTGCCCGACAAAGGCCCCAACCGCACGGTCGTGCGCCGCCTGGAGGCGCTGAATAACCAGGCGTTCACCTACTCCCGCGAAGTGCCCCGCGACATGATCGAAACCAATGCGCCCGTGCGTATCTACGTCGTTCATGCCCCCTATACAGGTACGGTTCAAACCACCCCTTCCAGTGCCTATGCGCAATAACAGCCAAGCCCGGCACACCCCTTGAAAACTTGCACCCCACTGTTCATCAACAGGTGACCACCTATGCACGCCTTGTTTAAATCCTGCGTACTTCCCACTGCCTTCCTCTGCGCCCTTATTACTGCCGGGGCCCACGCACAAGTCCAATCCCCCAGCCGCGTAACACAACCGGCTATTACAACTGACAATGCCATCATGTTGACGGTTTTTCTCAAACACGACCAATCGCGCCCATTAAGCGAACTGCGGGCCCAACTCGATAAACAAGAGTTCTATAAAGTATTTCCGCCTGCCGGGGTCGAGGTGGTCAGTTGGAATATCACCATGGGTATCGGCCAGGTCGTGGTGCTGCGCTTTCCCGCTTCGCGCCTGTCGGCGGTGAATCTGGCCCTGGAGAACACCGCCTGGGGCGCTTACCGCACCGAGTTCTTCCCGACTTACGATTTCCGCGACATCGCCCAGGCGCAACAAGACAAGGCACGACAAACCCGCTGACGCCCAAACCCACGCACAGCGCCCGCCGCCCCGCGCGAGCGCTGGCGTGCCGGGCCGACTTCTTTCGCCTGCGGGCGCTTCTGCTTACAAAATCCCGCATAATCCAGACATCGAAGCCCATAGCAAGAGCCGCCCATGCCCGCCACTGTTCTGGTCCTGGTTGAAACCATCAACGACTACCTGCCCATTATCGAGAGCAATGACTTTCACGTGATTCTGGCGCCCACGCCCCTCGAACGCGCCCAGGCCATCAAGGCTCACGGCGACCAGGTCCAGGCGGTGCTGACCCGTGGCCCGCTGGGCCTGTACGCCGAGGAAATCGCCGCCCTGCCGCTGCTGGAAATCATCTGCGTGATCGGCGCCGGCTATGAACATGTCGACCTGCAGGCCGCCAGCAATCGCGGGATCGTCGTCACCAACGGCGCCGGGGTAAATGCACCTTCGGTGGCCGACCACGCCATGGCGCTGCTGCTGTCTCTGGTGCGCGGCATCCCGCAGACCGACGCCGCCGTGCGCCGCAACGAATGGCCCAAGGTCATGCGCCCCTCGCTGGGTGGCAAGCAGCTGGGCATTCTCGGACTGGGTGCCGTGGGCCTGGAGATCGCCAGGCGCGCATCCCTGGGGTTCGGCATGCAAGTGAGCTATCACAATCGCCAGCCACGGGACGACGTGGACTACACCTACTGCGCCACCCCCGTGGAACTGGCGCGCACCTCGGACTTCCTGATCCTGGCCACCCCCGGCGGTGCCGGCACGCGCCACTTGATCGACCGCAACGCGCTCGACGCCCTGGGGCCCAATGGTTATCTGGTCAATATCGGCCGCGGCAGCGTGGTGGTCACTGCCGACTTGATTACCGCCCTTGAACAACGCCGCATCGGCGGCGCCGCCCTGGATGTGTTCGATGACGAGCCAGAGGTGCCCGACGCCCTTAAGCGCCTCGGCAATACCGTGCTCACCTCCCATGTCGCCGGCCTGTCGCCCGAGGCGGCTCATGACACCGTGCAACGGGTGGCCGACAACCTGGTGGAGCACTTCGCGGGGCGCCCGGTGCTCACGCCGGTGGCGTTGCCGCCGCCCGTAAAATGACCGATCAGGCACGCTGATTATCCTCCAACACGCTAACCTATTAAGCCGCCCCGACCTTGTCGCTGGGCGGCTGTGCGCATTAGATTAGGAAATAGTCCGAGGCCTCTAGAATAAGCAGAAGGGATAAGCATGGCGCTGAACGACCAATCGACCCAGATTCGCCCTGGCGAAGAACTTGATGCCAGCCTGATCGATCCCTACCTCAAGGCCCATATTCCAGGCCTGAGCGGCACCCCCACGATCAGCCAGTTTCCGGGAGGCGCGTCCAACCTGACCTACCTGCTGGAATACCCCGGCCAGGAATTCGTGCTGCGCCGCCCGCCCTTTGGCCACAAGGCCAAGTCCGCCCATGACATGGGCCGCGAATTCCGCATTCTTAACAGGCTTAAAGACGGTTTCCCGTATTGCCCCAAAGCCTATGTGCATTGCACCGACGAGTCGGTGATCGGCGCCGAGTTCTACGTGATGGAGCGCGTCAACGGCATCATCCTGCGCTCCGACCTGCCCGCCGAACTGGGGCTGGACGCCACGGCGACTCAGGCGCTGTGCAAAAGCTTTATCGACAAATTCGTCGAACTGCACCAGGTGGACTACACCGCCTGCGGTCTGGGCGACCTGGGCAAACCCGAAGGCTATGTGGCGCGCCAGATCCGCGGCTGGAGCGAGCGCTACGAAAAAGCCCTGACCCCCGACGCGCCCAAATGGGAAGCGGTAACTGCCTGGCTCAACGACAAGATGCCCGCCGACCACCCCACCTCGAGCATCGTGCACAACGACTACCGTTTCGATAACGTAATCCTCGACCCGCACAACCCGATGCAGATCATCGGCGTGCTCGACTGGGAACTGACCACCCTCGGCGACCCGCTGATGGACCTGGGCAACACCCTCGCCTACTGGATCGAAGCCGCCGACCCGGCACCGGTGCAATTGATGCGCCGCCAGCCGAGTAACGCCCCCGGCATGCTTACCCGTCGCCAGTTCGTCGACTACTACGCCGAGCGCGCAGGCATCCAGATCGACAACTTCGACTTCTACTACACCTACGGCCTGTTCCGTCTGGCCGGCATCGTGCAGCAGATCTACTACCGCTTCTTCCATGGCCAGACCCAGGACAAACGCTTTGCGCAGTTCATTCAGATGAACAAACTGCTGGAGCAGATGAGCCTGAACGTCATTCGTCAATCAGCCCTCTGATCGCACAAAAACAAGGAACCCCCATGTCCAAGACTCATCTGTTCGACCTCGACGGCAAAATTGCGTTTGTGTCCGGCGCCAGCCGTGGCATCGGCGAGGCCATCGCCAAGTTGCTGGCCCAGCAAGGCGCCCACGTGATCGTATCCAGCCGCAAGCTCGAAGGCTGCCAGCACGTCGCCGACGCGATCATCGCCGACGGCGGCAAAGCCACGGCGGTGGCCTGCCACATCGGTGAGATGGAGCAGATCACTCAAGTGTTCGCCGGCATTCGCGAGCAGTTCGGTCGCCTGGATATCCTGGTCAACAACGCGGCCACCAACCCGCAGTTCTGCAACGTACTGGACACCGACCTGGGTGCGTTCCAGAAAACCGTTGACGTGAACATTCGCGGCTACTTCTTCATGTCGGTGGAAGCCGGCAAGCTGATGCGCGAAAACGGCGGCGGCAGCATCATCAACGTAGCGTCGATCAACGGCATCTCGCCGGGCGTGTTCCAGGGCATCTATTCGGTGACCAAGGCCGCCGTGATCAACATGACCAAGGTGTTCGCCAAGGAATGCGCCGAGTTCGGCATCCGTTGCAACGCCCTGCTGCCGGGCTTGACCGACACCAAGTTCGCCTCAGCCCTGGTAAAGAACGACGCCATCCTGAAAATGGCCCTGGCGCAGATCCCCCTCAAGCGCGTGGCCGACCCGAGCGAAATGGCGGGTGCGGTGCTGTTCCTGGCCAGTGACGCGTCCAGCTACACCACCGGCGTGTCGCTGAATGTGGACGGTGGTTTCCTGTCCTGACATCGCCTGGTTTGTTCAGATCGATTTGCGCGTAACCTTGGCGCAGATCGATCTGTCTCAGGATGAAACATGGAATTGCACATCGTCATCACCGGCCGCAAGGACCTCGCCGCCCAGCTTTATCAGCAATTGCGCGAAGCCATCGCCACCGGGCGACTGTGCGCAGGCGCACAACTGCCGCCAAGCCGCCTGCTCGCCGAGCAGTTGGGTATCTCGCGCAAAACCGTTTCCGACACCTACGCCAACCTGACGTACGAAGGCCTGCTGGTCGGCAGGATCGGTCGGGGCACCTTCGTCAATGCGTGGGCACCGGCACCTGAGCGTGAACTCACCGCCACCGACCTGGCCTGCGCCGCCAACCTGGCCAAATGGCAGTCGCTGCCCACCCCCATGCGCCACCCCACCCACGACAGCCTCCTGCGTTACGAATTTATCGGCGGCGCCACCAGCCGCCAGCAGTTCCCCCAGGATGAATGGCGCCGCTGCACCCAGGATGCGCTGCGGCGCATTGCGCAGAACAGTGGCTTCTACAGCCAGCCCGAAGGCCTGTCGTCGCTACGAAGTGCGATTGCCGGGCATATTGCGTTTTCCCGTGGCGTCAAATGCGGCGATGACGACATCGTCGTGACTAACGGCGCGCAGCAGGCGATCGACCTGCTCGCCCGCGTGGTACTGGAACCGGGCAGCATCGTCGCCATGGAAGACCCCGGCTACAGCCCCGCGCGTCAGCTGTTCACGGCCATGGGCGCCCGCGTCGCCGGCGTGCCGGTGGATGACCAGGGCATTGTGGTCGAGCAAATTCCCGACGGGACGCGGTTGATCTATGTGACGCCATCCCACCAATTCCCCCTCGGCATGCCCATGAGCCTGGCGCGTCGTGAAGCGTTGCTGGCGCGCGCGTTCGAATTGGGGGCGATCATTATCGAGGACGATTACGACAGCGAATTCCGCTACGAAGGTCGCCCCACCGACTCGCTGCAAAGTATGGACACCCGTGGCGTGGTCACCTACGTCGGCACCTTCTCCAAAACCCTGCTGCCCGAGCTGCGCCTGGGCTACCTGGTGCTGCCGCCGGCGATCCACGGCGCGCTGATCAAAGCCAAGCAACTGACCGACCAGCACAGCTCCACGCTGGCGCAATGGGCGCTAGCCAAGTTCATCAGCGAAGGCTATCTGCTCAAGCATATTCGGCGCTGCCATACGGTGTATGCCGGGCGCCGTGAACGCATCCTGCAACGCCTGGCCGGGGATCTGTCGCCGTGGTTCGAGGCCGTGCCCAGCGTGGCCGGGTTCCATCTGGCCGCGCTGTGCACGGTGCCGGTGGATATTCCACAGTTGGTGGCATTGGCGCGCCAGGCGCAGGTCGGGTTGTATCCGCTGGAAGTGTTCTTCCACGACGCCCCCGTGCGTGCGGGGCTGATTATCGGTTTTGGCGCCATCGAAACCCTGGACATCGACCCGGCGCTGGACAAGGTGCGCAGCATTCTTCAGCAGATTGCCTAAGGGGCTTTGCGGCAGTTTGGTCGTTAGTGCTGACGCCCCTGTCGCAGTAAATCGCCCCAACGGCGGGCACAGGTTTGACCGCGTCCAGCCAGGCATTCAGGGGCGTTTGAACTCGCGCCGCAGCGCTTCAATGCGCTGACGGCACAAGCAGCCTTCAAGATGGTCGTTGACCATCCCCATCGCCTGCATCAACGCATACATCGTGGTCGGCCCCACGAACGTCCAGCCACGCTTTTTCAAGGCCTTGGACAGCCTTACCGAGGCCGGCGAGGTGGGATTGCCCGACCAATAAGCCAGGTCCACCACGGCCGGACGCTCTTGCGGGCCGGGTTCAAACGTCCATAGCCACCTCGCCAGCGAGCCGGTTTCATCCACCAGCTCACAGGCCCTGCGCGCATTGTTGATGGCAGAAACAATCTTGGCCCGATTACGCACAATGCCCGCATCCTGCATCAAGCGTTCGATATCCGCCTCGCCGTACTGCGCCACCCGGCGAAAATCAAAGCCGTCGAACGCCTGCCGGAAGTGCTCACGCTTGCGCAGAATGGTGATCCACGCCATGCCCGCCTGGAAGCCTTCCAGACAAATCTTCTCGTACAGCTGGATATCAACCGCCACCGGCACGCCCCACTCATGGTCGTGGTAATGCGGATACTCCGCTGCCGACGTGCGCCACGCGCAATAGGTGCGTCCGGCCGGGTCGGTAATCAGTCCTGATGCGTCCATCCATCACCTCATGTGCCGAAAACGGATCATAAGCGAAAAATTTCGCACCCCGCCAATGGCTCAAGCCTGACCCTCAGCGACCAACTGGTCAGACCGGAACCCGTCAATTGACGAATAATGACTTGTTATTTCAAAAATACTTGGCCTAGACTGGAGACGCACTGGACTTACCGGTATGACCACAACAATTAAGCCCTGGAACCACCAGGGCACCGAATAGAGATCCCTCCCATGCTCAGATGGTGCTCGCGTTCGATTTTCCTGCAAGTCGTGATTGGTCTGATGCTCGGCATCGCCTGCGGCCTGGCCCTTCCCGAATTCTCTTCGCAACTCAAACCCCTGGGTGACGGCTTTATCAAGCTGATCAAAATGCTGATTGGCCTGATCGTGTTCTGCGTGGTGGTCAGCGGTATTTCCGGCGCCGGCGACCTGAAGAAAGTCGGGCGTATCGGCCTCAAGTCAGTGATCTACTTTGAGGTACTCACCACCATCGCCCTGGTGATCGGCCTGGTTCTGGCGTTCAGCACCGGCATCGGCCAAGGCGCCAACATCCACCTGGAGCAACTGTCCTCCGCCGGCCTCAATGAACTGGCCGACAAAGGTCAGCACATCAAAGGCACCAGTCAATTCCTGATGGACCTGATCCCCAACTCGGTGATCGGCGCATTTGCCGAGAACAACGTGCTGCAAGTGCTGCTGTTCTCCGTGCTGTTCGGCAGCGCGCTGAACCTGGTGGGCGAAGCGGCTTCCGGCATCACTCGGCTGATCAACGAGCTGAGCCACGTCATTTTCCGCATCATGGGCATGATCGTGCGTCTGGCGCCGATCGGCGTGTTCGGCGCCATCGCCTTCACCACCAGCACCTACGGGCTGGATTCGCTGCAACACTTGGGCAGCCTGGTGGGCTTGTTCTACTTGACCTGCCTGGCGTTCGTCGCACTGATCCTCGGCGCGGTGATGCGCCTGTCAGGGCTGCGCATGCTGCCGCTGCTCAAGTACCTGCGTGAAGAGCTGCTGATCGTCATGGGCACTGCCTCCTCCGATGCCGTGCTGCCGCAGGTCATGCGCAAACTCGAACACCTGGGCATCGGCAGCTCCACCGTGGGCCTGGTGATTCCAACGGGGTATTCGTTCAACCTCGACGGTTTCTCGATCTACCTGACCCTGGCTATCGTGTTTATCGCCAACGCCACCGGCACGCCGTTGTCGATGACCGACTTGCTGACCATCCTGCTGGTCTCGCTGATCACCTCCAAAGGCGCCCATGGCATTCCGGGCTCCGCGCTGGTGATTCTGGCGGCAACGCTCACCGCCATTCCGGCGATTCCAGTGGTGGGCCTGGTGCTGGTACTGGCGGTGGACTGGTTCATGGGCATCGGCCGCGCATTGACCAACCTGATCGGCAACTGCGTCGCTACCGTAGCCATCGCCCGCTGGGAAAAGGACATCGACATCCAGCGCGCCAACAAGGTGCTCGACGGCCAGCAAGGGTACGCCTTCCAGGCCAAGAAGCCGGTACTGCCGGCGCATCAGGAGTTTTGACCGTACAGGGCCGGGAAGCCGGCCCCTCATTCATTTTTAAGGAGCGTACGACGTGATCAGCACCTCAACCGTCGTCAATTCAGTCGTAGAAAAACTGCGCGCCGCCCTGGCGCGGGGCCAGTGGCGCCGCGGCGAGATGCTCCCCGGCCAGCGCGAACTGGCCGAACAGATGGGTATCAGCCGCCCCAGCCTGCGCGAGGCGGTGATCGTGCTGGAAACCCTCGGACTGGTGCGTTCAATGCCCGGCAAAGGCGTGGTGGTGCTGGAAACCAGCGTCAGCGAACCACAGTCAAACGACGCGGTGGCCGACGCCAGCCTCGAAGACATCCTGCAACTGCGCTACACCCTGGAGCCGTTCATTGTTGGCCTGGTGGCCCAGTCCATCAGCAGCAAGGAAGTCGGGCAACTGCGCCTGACCCTGATGGACATGCGCGAAGCCCTCGACGCAGGTGACGCCGAAGCGGGCATGAACGCCTACCTCGGCTTCCACGAAGAACTGTTCGCCCTCACCTCCAACCCGATCTTCCAGAACGTGGTGCAGCAGACCAGCAACGCGCTCAAGCAAAGCGCCCAAGTGCTGCGCAACTCCCCCGAGCACCTGGCCGAACGCCTTCAGGAAAACGAAGCGGTGGTGCGCGCCATCCGCAACAAGAACAGCGCCCTGGCCAGTGCCGAAATGCGTCGGCACATCCTTCAGGAAGGCCAGCGCATGGGCATCGCCCTGAACATCCCGGATGACCATCTGGGCAGCTGACTTTATGGAGACGACCATGACCGCCCACGCCCTGCAACGCGAGCCGCTCCTCCCCGCCCTGCGCCTGGTGGCCGGTAAAAAGCCTTCGGTGGATGACATCTATCCACGGCTGTTCGACGCAATCCTCGAGCAGCGCATCGCGCCCGCCAGCCGCTTTACCGAGGAAAGCCTGGGTGAAAGCTTTGGTGTGAGTCGCAGCGTGATCCGCCGGGTGTTGGCCAAGCTGTCCCATCAGCAGGTAATCATCCTGCGCCCCAACCAGCGCGCCCAAGTGGCGGCGCCGGATGCCCAGCAGGCGCGGCAGATCCTCGAAGCGCGGCGCATGACCGAAATCACCGTGGTGAAACTGGCGTGTGCCCAGGCCACGTCCGCACAGATACGCCAACTGCGCGAGTTGATCGCCCGCGAACGCGACTGCATCGAGCGCGACCAACGTGGACCGGCGATTCGCTTGTCGGGGGAGTTTCACCTGCAACTGGCGGTGATGGCGGGGAACGGTCCGTTGGCGCAGTTCCTCAACAGCCTCGTGCCGTTGACGTCGCTGATTATCGCGCAACTGGAAACCAGGGCCTGCACGTATTGCGCGTGGCAGGAGCACGTGGCGATTGTGGATGCGATTGAGCACCGGGACTCGAACACCGCGGTGACACTGATGACCCAGCACCTGGATCACCTGGAAAGCAAATTACTCAAGCGCCACTGAACCGGAGCGAAAGCCTTCCCCAGATCCACCCTTATTTGATTGCGGGTGTTCCAACAAAAAACACCCCGTGAAAGCGTAGCCCTCACAGGGTGTTGGGGGTGACCCTATCATTAGCCCCCGTATCTGAGGATACGGGGGCTTTTGTGTTACCGCCTGATCAAGCCGGTTGCAGCACCGACTGACCGCTCAACGCCAGGTCGAGCAATTCACGGTTGGCCACGGCATACATGGCGTAGTCCGTGCCGACCGCAGCACGAATTTCCACCATCATTGCGCGCCAGCGATCAGCCATGTCCTGGTGCTGCTCAAGCCACAGTGCCACACGGGCTTCCATGTCTTGTGGCGCGTCGGCCATTTGCAGAACAGCAATGGTGATCGCCCGTTGCTGCCAGTCCACATCGTCGCGGAACGCTTCGCGGGCCTGGGCCTGCCAGTTGTTGGCCACCGGCAGATCGCTGATCTGCTGCAGGTACCATGGCAAGTCCAGCGCGCTGCCGACGGCGAAGTAGGCCTTGGCCACTTCGGCGGCGTCATGCCCGGTGACGTCAGCGGCTTCGATGATCGGCAGCAAGGTGTACAGGTGCGTAGTGCCCGCCACCATACGGGCCAACAACTCAGGTACGCCGGCTTCGGTGTAAGCCTGGTAACGGGTCTGCCAGCCTTCGCGGGTCGGCCCTTCCAGCAGTTCGTCGAGCTTGAGGCCCAGCGCAGCCAGGTGCGGACCGAAGTGCGCGGTATCGCGCCCGGCGTCCTGCTCATTGCGGCGGCTGCGCAGGAACCAGCGCGTAGCACGACGCCCCAGGCGCATCAGCTCGTCCATCAGCTCCAGTTGCACCTCGGCAGACACCTGGTGGTCCAGGGCTTCGATCTGACGGAACCAGTGCGGGAGGTGGAAGATGTCACGCACGATCACATACGCACCCGCCACGTTCGCCGGGCTCATGCCGGTCGACTCTTTGAGGCGTTGAACGAAGGTGATGCCCATGTGGTTGACCAGATCGTTGGCGATCTGGGTGCTGACAATCTCGCGCTTGAGACGGTGGCGACGCATGGCCTCGGAGAACTTGGCCACCAGGCTTGGCGGGAACGCGGTCTCCATGTCGCGGGTCAGGTACTCGTCATCCGGCACCTGGGACTTGAGCAAGGCTTCCTTGAGGTCGATTTTGCTGTAGGAGATCAACACCGACAGCTCCGGACGCGTCAGGCCCTTGCCGTTCGAAGCGCGCTCGGTGAGCTGCTCCTCGGTCGGCAGGTACTCGATGGCGCGGTCCAGCTTGCCACGGCCTTCCAGGTCGCTCATCAGGCGCTTGTACTCGGCGGCGCGCTCGTAAGCCTTGCGCGCAGCCAGGGACAACGCCTGGGTTTGCTTGTAGTTGTTGCCCAACACCAGGCTGCCGACTTCGTCGGTCATGCTCGCCAGCAACTGGTTGCGTTGCTTGTCGGTCATGTCACCGGCCTGCACCACTTCGTTGAGCAGGATCTTAATGTTCACTTCGTGGTCGGAGCAGTCCACACCACCGGCGTTGTCGATAAAGTCGGTGTTGGAACCGCCGCCATTGAGGCCGAATTCCACACGACCCAGCTGGGTCATGCCCAGGTTACCGCCCTCACCCACCACTTTGCAGCGCAGCTCGTTGCCATTGACGCGCAAGGCGTCGTTGGCCTTGTCGCCCACGTCGGCATGGCTTTCGGTGCTGGCCTTGACATAGGTGCCGATCCCGCCGTTCCACAACAGGTCCACCGGTGCCTTGAGCAAGGCATTGAGCAGTTCGGTCGGGGTCAGCTTGTCGGCCTGGATGTCGAAGCGCTCTTTCATCTGCGGCGAGATGGCAATGCTTTTCGCGCTGCGCGAGAAAATACCGCCGCCCTCGGACATGATGCTGGTGTCGTAATCGCTCCAGGCCGAACGCGGCAGCTCGAACATGCGCTGACGCTCAACGAAGCTGGTCGCCGGGTTCGGGTTCGGGTCGATGAAGATATGCAAGTGGTTGAAGGCCGCGACCAGTTGCAGCTTGTCCGACATCAACAGGCCGTTACCGAACACGTCACCGGCCATATCGCCGACGCCCACCACGGTGATGCTGTCTTCCTGCACATTGATGCCGCGCTCACGGAAATGGCGCTGCACACCCACCCACGCGCCCTTGGCGGTGATGCCCATTTTCTTGTGGTCGTAACCGGCCGAACCACCGGAGGCAAACGCGTCGCCCAGCCAGAAGCCGTAGTCGATGGCGATGCCGTTGGCGATGTCGGAGAAGGTTGCGGTGCCCTTGTCCGCTGCGACTACCAGGTACGGGTCATCGTCGTCATGGCGCACGACGTTGGCCGGAGGCACCAGGGCGCCGTCCTTGAGGTTGTCGGTGATATCCAGCAGGCCGGAAATGAAGATGCGGTAGCAGGCGATGCCTTCGGCCGCGATCTCGTCCCGGGTACCGCCCAACGGCAGGCGACGCGGCAGGAAACCGCCTTTGGCGCCCACCGGCACGATCACCGAGTTCTTCACCTGCTGGGCTTTTACCAGGCCCAGCACTTCGGTACGGAAGTCTTCTTCACGGTCGGACCAGCGCAGGCCACCGCGCGCAACATTGCCGAAGCGCAGGTGCACACCCTCAACCCGTGGCGAGTAGACGAAGATTTCAAACTTCGGCACCGGCTTGGGCAGCTCGGGAATGGCACGTGGGTCGAACTTGAAGCTGAAGTAGGACTTGTTCTGGCCGTTGGCGTCGGTCTGGTAGAAGTTGGTGCGCAGGGTAGCCTTGATCAGGTCCAGGTAGCGACGCAGGATGCGGTCTTCGTTGAGCACCTGAACATCGTCCAGGGCGCTGAGGATCGCTTGTTCCAGGCGCTGCTGCTTGTCGTCCAGATCGTCGGCGGTGAGCTTGCGCGCCAGGTAGAAGCGAGTCTTGAACAACCGGGTCAACTCGCGGGCGATGTCGGTGTGGTTGTTCAGGGTGCTGGCGATATAACCCAGGTCGAAGCCCAGGCGGATCTGTTTCAGGTAACGGGCGTAGGCACGCAGCAATGCCACGTCGCGCCATGGCAGGCCGGCGGTCAGCACCAGGCGGTTGAACGCATCGTTCTCGGCATCGCCATGCACAATGTGCACGAACGCATCCTGCAGGGTGTCGTTGAGCTGCTGGATATCCAGGTTCACGCCTTCGGCGGCGATGAACGCAAAGTCATGGATCCAGAACTCACGGCCATTGGCATGACGCAGGCGATAGGGGAATTCACCCAGCACGCGCAGGCCGAGGTTTTCCAGGATCGGCAGCACATCGGACAGCGCCAGCGGGGTGTCGGCGTGGTAGAGCTTGCAATGCAGCTCACGCTGGCCGGAAACCTGGCCCAGCGGCTGATAGAAGCTCATCACCAGCGGGTTGGCTTCGGTCAGGCTGAGCAGGTGCTGCATGTCGACCACGGCCGAATGCGCGGCGAAACGCTCGCGGTAACCGGCCGGGAAGCCTTTCGGGAAGTCCGCCAGCACGTTGGTGCCCTGGGCTTCGCCGAAGCTTTCCACCACCAGGCTGGAGTAGTCGTCCTGCCAGCTGCGGCAGGCCTGCACCACTTCTTTTTCCAGTTGCAGCGTGTCGATGTCGAGGCGGTTCTTCGGGTCTACCCGCAGAATCAGTTGGACACGGGCCAGTACCGATTCGGAGAAGAACGTCCAGAATTCGCAGTCCGATGCTTTCAAACGATCCATCAGCACTTGCTGGATCTTCTGGCGCACTTCGGTGGAGTAGATATCGCGCGGCACATAGGCCAGGCAGTAGCAGAAACGGCCGTACGGGTCTTTGCGCAGGAACACGCGGATCTTGTTGCGTTCCTGGATCTGCACGATGGACATCACGGTGCTGAACAGCTCGTCGACCGGGGTCTGGAACAGGTCATCGCGGGGCAGCACTTCAACGACCTGCGCCAGCTCCTTGCCCAGGTGCGCCTTGGCCTGAAAGCCCGAACGGCGCTCAATCTCGGCGACTTTGCGGCGGATATAGGGGATGACCCGCACGCTTTCGCCATACACCGACGAGGTGTACAGGCCCATGAAGCGGTGTTCCTTGATCACCTTGCCGTCGGCATCGATCTCGCGGATCGACACGTAGTCCGGGTAGGCCGGACGGTGCACGCGGCTTGGGTGCGCGGCCTTGGCGAACGACAGCACGGTCGGTTCACGCAGGTACGCCACGGCGTAGTCTTCGATGCGCAGGTCGTCGGCGGTCAGGCCGGCGCGCAGCAGTTTGGTCAGACCGAGGAAGGAGCTGGCGTCATATTCGATATGACCGCCGTCCGCCTCGTCACGTACCACGAATTCTTCATAGCCCAGGAAGGTGAAGTGGTTGCCCACCAACCATTCCAGGAAGTTCTTGATCTCGGCTTTTTCTTCGCCATCGATCTCGAAGCGGCTGGCGTCGAGACCGGCCAGCAGGTCCTGGACCTTGGCTTTCATTGGCTCGAAATCGGCCACGGCCACGCGCACTTCGCCCAATACCTGCTCGAGTTCTTTGCTCAGCACGCTCAGCTCGGCGGCGTTGGCGCAGCGGTCGATCTCCAGGTACATCAGCGATTCTTGCCCGATGCCTTCGCCCTGGGTGCCTTTTGGCAGGATTTCCAGCAGCTCGCCTTTGTTGCCGCGACGCACGCTGAGCACGGTGGTCTGCAAGGTGTGGATGCTGTAGCCGCGACGGTTCAGCTCGGTACGCACCGAGTCCACCAGGAACGGCAGGTCATGGTGCAGCACTTCGACCGCGGTGTGGGTCGACTGCCAGCCATGACGTTCGTAATCGGGGTTGTAGACCCGCACTTGCGGTTGGGTGTGATCGAAGCGCTCAAGCAAACGCCAGGCAGACAGGGTGCAACCGGCCAGGTCGGAAAGGCGACGCTGGGTCAGTTCGTCCAGGGAAATGATGCCGAAGAATTGTTCAGCGAACAGCGCCACTTGTGGCAGTGCCTGTTCACTGATGTGCTGCGCCAGTGCCGCTTGCAGTTGATGCTGGAAGTCGGCCTTGCTGGCTGCGGTGAAGAACGCCATCTGTGGTACTCCGCTTGGGCTTGTTATTGATGGAAGCGTCGCGTGTTATCCCCTTGCGGGGAGACCGTCAGCGCTGATCGCTGGTAACGAGTTAAGCACCATAAACGAATCAGGGTGACAGGTGGGTGAAGCTGGACAGGACAGTCAGGTCACATACAACTTCCATAAGATGCGCATCCAGCCGGGTGACGGTACGACGGGCAGGTCAGACGCCTGGCCAATGCACATCCGTTGCGCAGCTTAGCGAGTGTAGGAAGACCACTCTTGCAGCGCTGCGACATATTCGGTCATCGGTAAGCAGGGTCCAGGTTGCGACGGGTGCAACCCTGGTTTTGCGGCGCCGAAACAGGCGATTTTCACCGCTCTGAGTACTGAAAATGACTGATTTTACCCGCCAGGTCATACCCGACGCGTGACACAGGATGCAGCAGAACATTCGCCACAATGGCACAATTGCCTCGCGCAACGCCCCACCCCACCCAGGATTCCCCATGCTGCAGCTGAAAACCGACGCCCTGATGGCCACCCCGTGTGACGACGAAGAAGACAACATGGCCATGCTTTGCTGCCACGGCAAGAACGGCGAGATGTTCATGCTGACCCGTTATCCGGACGAAGATGAAGTGGAACTGACCTGGGATTACGAGCCCTCGACCCTGGACGGGCTGAAGGTCACGCTGGGCGCCACCACCCTGCTGGTACAGCTCGCGGCCGGTGATGCCGATGCACTGGGCGGCAAGGATCAGTTGCAAATCACCCACGCCACGTCCGCTTCCGACCTGGCCGAGGTGGAAGAAACCTTGCAGAACATCCTCAAGGGCACGGGCACCTACACCCGGCTCTAAGCGGGTTTGCGAGCGGCATGGCGCTATTTGGGGTGAACGGGCCTGTTGTTGGGGTGAGCGCCCCACCCACCGCGGCCTACACAAAAATCCTACAAGTTTTGCCAAAAATACCCGTTACGCCGTTAGTCGCCGTACCCCTCGATGCATTAAAGTAATGCCCCCCAGCCCGGTGTTTGCCTCACCGCACACGGGCTCATCTTTCCAGGAACCGTCATCGATGGAACATCGTGAAGCGCTGCTCGCGCTGCGAACCTTTCTTTCTACGCAGATTCTCGGCCAGGAAAAACTCATCGATCGCCTGCTGATCGCCTTGCTTGCCGACGGCCATATGCTGGTAGAAGGCGCGCCGGGCCTGGCTAAGACCAAGGCCATCAAAGAGTTGGCCGAGGGCATTGAAGCGCAGTTCCATCGTATCCAGTTCACCCCCGACCTGTTGCCCGCCGACATCACCGGTACCGAGATCTATCGCCCGGAAACCGGCAGCTTCGTGTTCCAGCAAGGGCCGATCTTCCACAACCTGGTGCTGGCGGACGAAATCAACCGCGCACCGGCCAAGGTGCAGTCGGCATTGCTCGAGGCCATGGCCGAGCGCCAGGTCAGCGTGGGCCGCAGTACCTATGACCTGTCGCCGCTGTTTCTGGTGATGGCCACGCAAAACCCCATCGAGCAGGAAGGCACCTACCCATTGCCCGAGGCTCAGCTCGACCGCTTCCTGATGCACGTCAAAATCGGTTTTCCGGACGCCGCCGTAGAGCGCCGTATCCTGCAACAGGCCCGTGGCGAAGCCCTCAATGGGGAAACCAAACCCGAACGCCGCGTCAGCCAGCAGGCGATATTCGCCGCGCGCAAGGAAATCCTCGGCCTGTACATGGCCGACGCGGTGGAGGAATACCTGGTGCAATTGGTCATGGCCACGCGCACGCCGGCCAAGTTCGACCCCGAGATGGCCGAGTGGATCGCCTATGGCGCCAGCCCGCGCGGTTCCATTGCCCTGGACCGCTGCGCGCGCGCCCATGCCTGGCTGGCCGGTCGCGACTTCGTCAGCCCGGAAGATATCCAGGCCGTGCTGTTCGACGTGCTGCGCCACCGCATTATCTTGTCGTTCGAGGCCGAAGCCGCCGGCATTGACCAGGATCGCGTGGTGCAGCGCATTCTCGACGTCGTTGCCGTCGCTTGAAGTCGATGAACGCCGGCGATGGTATCCGCGTCACGCTCAGTGAGCTGATTGAGATGCGCCACCGCGTGCGCGAAGTGCAGCTGTTTTCCACGCCCAGCCAGCGCAGCCCCTTGATCGGCCTGCACCACTCCAAGCTGCGTGGGCGCGGGGTCGATTTCGACCAAGTGCGCGTCTACCAGGCCGGCGACGATGTGCGCACCATCGACTGGCGGGTGACGGCACGCACCCAGGAACCGCACACCAAGCTGTTCCACGAAGAGCGCGAACGCCCGATCTTCATCATGGTGGAGCAAAGCTGTCGGTTGTTTTTCGGGTCGGGCCAGATGTTCAAATCAGTGCTCGCCGCCCAGGCCGCGAGCCTGATTGGCTGGGCTGCCCTGGGGCACAACGACCGCGTCGGCGGGTTGGTGTTCGGCGACAACGAGCACTACGAAATCAAACCGCGACGCAGCAAGCAAAGCCTGCTGCAACTGCTGAACCGCCTGGTGCGGGTCAACCAGAGCCTCGACACGCAAACCCGCCCCGAAGCCGACGCCCTGGGCATGGCGTTGCGTCGAGGGCGCGAAGTGCTGCGCCCCGGCAGCCTGGTGATTGTGATCTGCGATGAGCGCGCCCTCACCGAAAGCGCCGAGCAACAATTAAGCCTGCTGTCGCGCCATTGCGACCTGCTGCTGTTACCGGTCTCCGACCCGCTGGACCACGCCCTGCCCGCCGCCGGGCTGCTGCGCTTCGCGCAACGAGGCGCACTGTTGGAACTGGACACGCTCAACGTCGACTTGCGCCAGGCCTACAAAGCCCAGGCCGAAGCGCGCATCGCCCGCTGGGAATTGCTCGCGCAGAAGTTGCGCGTGTTGCTGATGCCCTTGAGCACCCAGAGCGAAATGGTCGAGCAACTGCGCGAATACCTCAACCCGCAACGCCCGGCAAAAAAACAATGAGTAACCTCGACCAACTGCAACCGCTGATCGCCCCGCCGCCCATCGGCTTCTGGCCGCCCGCGCCGGGCTGGTGGTTGCTGCTGCTGGTGATCCCGCTGCTCGGTTGGGGGTTGTGGTGGCTGCGCCGCTTTTTGCCCACGCGGCGCCCCCTCGCCCGCGCCGAACAACCGCTGGACCCGCTGCGCATCGCCGCCCTGGCGGAACTGGCGCTGATGCCCAAGCCCTACGACGGCGCGCCTGCGGGAGCCTGGCTGCAACAACTCAACGGCCTGCTCAAGCGTTTGTGCCGCAACGACTACCCCTACAGCCAGAGCCACACCCTCAATGGGCGCAAATGGCTGGCCTTCCTTGATAACCGCTGCCCGGCCGCCGGCCTGACGCGCTGGATGGTACTGGTCGAAGGCGCCTACAAGCCCGAATGCAAGCTCGACGACAAGGCCATCGCCGGGCTGACCCAGGCGGTCGATACCTGGATTCGCAAACATGTTTGAATTCGCCTGGCCGTGGATCTTCGTCCTGCTGCCCTTGCCCTGGGTGATGCGCTTGCTGCTTCCTGCGGCCGACAGCGGCGAGCCGGCCCTCAACATCAGCTACCTCAGCGACCTCGAAGGCTTGGCCAAGCGCCGTGCCCGCGTGAACCTGCCGGGCTGGCGCCAGCAAGCACCGTTCGTGGTGCTGTGGTTGCTGTTGCTGACCGCAGCCGCACGCCCGCAATGGCTCGGCGAACCGCTGCCGATTGCCGCCAGTGGCCGCGATTTGCTGGTGGCGGTGGACGTGTCCGGCTCCATGGACTTTCCCGACATGCACTGGCAGGACGAAGACGTCAGCCGCCTGAGCCTGGTCAAGCACCTGCTCGGCGACTTCCTGGAAGGCCGCGACGGCGACCGCGTGGGCCTGATCCTGTTCGGCAGCCAGGCCTACCTGCAAGCACCACTGACCTTCGACCGGCGCACCGTCCGCATCTGGCTGGATGAAGCGCGCATCGGCATCGCCGGCAAAAACACTGCGATTGGCGACGCCATCGGCCTGGCGCTCAAACGCCTGCGCCAGCGTCCTGCGCAAAGCCGCGTGCTGATCCTGGTCACCGACGGCGCCAACAACGCCGGCCAGATCGACCCGTTGACCGCCGCGCGCCTGGCCGCCGAAGAAGGCGTGAAGATCTACCCCATCGGCATCGGCGCCGACCCTGAGCAAACCGGCTCCCTGGGCATCCTCGGCGTCAACCCGAGCCTGGACCTCGACGAGCCGGCGCTCAAGGCCATCGCCGCCGCAACCGGCGGCGAATATTTCCGTGCCCGCGATGGCGAAGAACTGCAAACCATCAAGGAAACCCTCGACAGGCTCGAACCCGTCGAACAGCAACCGACCCAGGCCCGTCCGGCCCAGGCCTTGTACAGCGGCCCGCTGGCCCTGGCGCTGATCCTGAGCATGCTGTTGGTGATTCAAGAACGCTGGCCGAACAACGCCCTGCAACGCGTGCTTAACAAACTGTCGAGCAAGGGGATCTTCCTGCAACAACACCCGCAATGGCGCCAACGCCTCAAACGCCTGCGCTTGCGGAGGCGTCGATGAGCGACCTGTGGCCACACCTGTTCCGCCCCTGGTGGCTATTGCTGCTGCCGCTGCTCGGCTGGTTGCTGTGGCAGTTGTGGCACCGGCAAAAACGCGCCGGCCGTTGGCAGATGATCCTGCCCCCGGCGTTCCATGCCGTGCTGCTCAGCGGCGGCAGTGGCCGTGAAAGTAAATCGCCGTGGGTGGTGCTCGGGATTGCCTGGTTACTGGCGGTGCTGGCACTGCTTGGCCCCAGCTGGCAACGGGTGGAGCAAATCAGCCAGAAGCCGTCCGACCCGTTGGTGGTGTTGCTGGAACTGACCCCGGAAATGCTCGCCACCGACAGCCCGCCCAATCGCCTCGAACAGGCGCGGCGCAAGCTGTATGACCTGCTGCAGGCGCGCACCGATGCGCAGACCGCCATCGTCGTGTATGCCGGCAGCGCCCACACCCTGGTGCCGCTGTCGGATGACCTGGCCACCAGCCGCAACCTGCTCGAAGCCCTGCGCCCCTCGATCATGCCCGAGCCCGGCCACCGCGCCGACCTGGCCGTGGACAAAGCCCTCGGCCTGCTCAACCAGAGCGGCCTGGGCCAGGGGCGCCTGCTGCTGATCGGCTCGTCGCTTTCCAAACAGGAACGCCAAGGCATTCGCCTGTTGCTGCAAAGCAACCAGGCGCCGTCGTTGTCGATCCTCGGCATCGGCAGTCGCGACGGCACGCCGGTGACCCAGGAAAGCGGCGAATTCCTCAAGGACGAACAAGGCGCGATCCTGATCCCGCGCCTCGACAGCCCGACGCTCAAGGCCTTCGCCAGCGAAATGGGTGGCCGCTACCGTGCGGCGCGCCTCGACGACAAGGACCTGCGCCAGCTCGGCGTGCTCGACCCACCGCAAGCCCTGCGCAACGACGGCCAGTTACTGCACCTGGACAGCTGGGCCGACCAAGGTTACTGGCTGCTCTTGCCGCTGTTGCTGCTGGCAGCGTGCGCCGGTCGGCGTGGCTGGCTGTTTTGCCTGCCGTTGCTGCTGATGGCCGCGCCGCAACCCAGTTATGCCTTCGAGTTCCAGGACTTATGGCTGCGCCCCGACCAGCAAGGCCAATACCTGCTCAAGAAAAAACGCCCCGCCGAGGCCGCCGAACATTTTCAGGACACGCAATGGCAGGGCGTCGCGCTGTACGAAGCGGGAAACTATGCCGAGGCCATCAAACGCTTTGCCGAGGGCGATGACGCCTATTCCCACTACAACCGCGGTAATGCGCTGGCCAAGTCCGGCGAGCTGGAAGCGGCCATCGACGCCTATGAACAGGCCCTTGAAGCCCAACCCGACCTGCAACCAGCCCTGAAAAACAAGGCCCTGGTGGAAACCCTGATGCAGGAACAGGCCCAGCCCGAGCCCGAGCAGCCGGCCAAAAACGAAGATGACGAAACCCGTCAACCCGGCCAAACTGCGCAACCGGGCGCCAGCGGGCAAACCACCCGCGGCGGCGACGAGTCATCCCAGGGCCAGGGCGAAGCCAGCCCCGGCGACGCACAGGCCGGCGCCACGCCGCCAACCGGCGGTAACGAAGTACCGGGCAGCGAACTGGGGGACGAGCAAACCACCACACCGCCGCTGCGCCCCACCGACGCCAGGCTCGACGGTGAACATCGCCAGGCCCTGGAACAATGGCTGCGGGAGATCCCGGACAACCCCGGCGAACTGCTGCGACGCAAATTCTGGTACGAACAGCAACAACATCAGGACAAGACTCGATGAGCCGCCGCACCCCCCTTCTGCTTCTGCTCGCGTTATCGGCCAGCCACGTCCAGGCGGCCAGCCTGGTCGCCAGCGTCGACCGCAGCCGCCTCAATTCCGGGGAAACGGTGGAACTGACAGTGGAATCCAGCGACGTGACCCAGTTCGGCAAACCGGACCTGTCGCCCCTGGATGCGCAATTCGAAGTCAGCGGCACGCGCCAGCTCAACCAACTCACCACCCTGGGCGGCGACAACCACGCCACCACGCGCTGGATCATCACCTTGCTGCCCAAGCAAAACGGCACCGTGGTGATCCCACCGCTGCAGGTGGGCGAGTACACGACCCAGCCGATCAGCCTGCAGGTGCTGGAAACCACCAGCCAGGACAGCAACGCCGAACTGGCGCCGGTGTTTGTCGAAGCCAATCTCGACCAGACAGACGTGTACGTGCAGGCCCAGGCATTGTTGACCGTGCGCGTGTACCACTCGGTGTCGCTGTATGACGACAGCAGCCTCACACCCTTGCAGATCCCCGATGCACGCGTGGAGCAACTGGGCGAATCGCGCACCTACGAAAAAGTCATCAACAGCATCCGCCATGGCGTGATCGAAACCCGCTACGCGATCTACCCGCAGCACAGTGGCGCCCTGGCTATTCCAACGCAGACCTTCAGCGCCACGCTGGTGGAGTCGCGCCCGCCCCAGGAAAACACCCTGCAAGGCACCAAGCCCGGCAAGCTGATCCACGTGAGTTCGGCGCCGCTGGCGCTGCAAGTCAAACCCAAGCCGGCGCTGTACCCCGCCGACACGCCCTGGCTACCGGCGCGCAGCCTGACCCTGACCGAAAGCTGGAACCCCGAGCCTGAGCACGTGCAGGTCGGCGACTCCCTGACCCGCAGCCTCACGCTCAAAGCCGAAGGCCTGTCCAGCGCGCAACTGCCGGCCCTGCCCAGCACCGAGATCAGTGGTTTGCGCCGCTACCCCGACCAGCCGGTGCTCGGCAACCAGACCAGTGACCGCGGTCTGATCGGCAGTCGCGAAGACCGCGAGGCCCTGGTGCCTAATCGCGTCGGCCCACTGGAACTGCCGGCCGTGGAGGTGGTGTGGTGGAACACCCACGAGGACCACCTCGAGCGCACCAGCCTGCCCGCCCGCACCCTGCAAATCGCCAACAACCCGAGCCTGGCGATCGACACGCCGGCCACGCCGACCATCATCACCGCACCCGACGACAGTCACCTGTGGCTGTGGCAACTGAGCACCCTGCTGCTGGCCTGCACCACCCTGCTCGGCTTCGGCCTGTGGTGGCGCGCACGCTCGCAACCGGCCGTCCTGCGCGCCGCGCAAACCGGCCCCAGCCCGCGCACGCTGCTCGACGACCTCAAGCGTGCAACCCAGGCCAACGACCCCCAGGCCACGCGCCAGGCACTGGACGCCTGGGCGCGCCAGCAACCGGAAACCCTGGCCGACATGGCGGCGCGGTTCGTGCCGCTGTCGGACGCCTTGGATGGGTTGAACGGTGCGCTGTACAGCGAGGGCGGCCATTATTGGCTGGGGGAAGACCTGTGGCGCGCGATCAAGGCCATCCCGATGGCCGAGCGCGAGCAAGACCTGGCACTGGATACCACCAGCCTGCCGCCGCTGTATCCCAAATAACCTTGATTCAGGCTGCATGCCCCTGCGCGAGCAAGCCCGCACGGGTGGATCTGCGTCGCCTGATCGACATGCATTGTTAAAGGCCAGCAATCCGTGTCCCTTTAATTTGCAGGACGTTTCCTAGACAATCCCACGGCCTTGCGCCTGCTCACGCCACTGGCTAGCCTTCGCTCCGTCGCTGCATATCAGCGATCGGGTGTGAGAACCCGTGAACCAGTAGGTGCCAAGTGCCACAACCGTCCGCTCCTGTTATATGGCGGCTGTGTGCGGGCAGACTTCGGTCTGGCCGGAGTCCTACTGTCCGGTATTCTCACCCCGTACATAGCTGCCACCCTTTTGTCGAGTGAGACCGACGCTTGGGTGGCTCCCACTTTCAGTAGGCGCTTTCCCATGAAAAAAATTGTCCCCGATCCACCCTGTGCCCCCCTCTTAATCGCCCACGAAGACCTCAGCTTCGAAGACGCCATCGCCAGCATTTCCTCGCTGCTTCGATGCGCCACCACCACCGCCACCGAGACGGCCGAAGGCTTGACCGGTACCCAGCGCGACATGGCCTACGCCACCGCGCATTTGATCGACATGGCCAAAACCCTGGCCGACCGCGCGCTGGATTGCCTGAAACCCAACCCGACCCACGCCCCATAACCCTGTGAGAGCGGCTTGCCTGCCGGCCTAACGTTGACTGGCGGGCAAGCCTCACCGTTGTCCCACGCCGTGTGGGACGTTGGGTTCGCATTCCGGGTAAACTCCCCTCCTTTTCATCTTCTCCACGGAGTTCGCCTTGCGTCTGTTCCACACCTCCGACTGGCACCTTGGCCAAAACCTGCACGGCCAGGAACGCGACTTCGAGCACACCTGTTTCCTTGAGTGGCTATTGCGCCAGCTCGCCGCGCAGCAGCCGGATGCGCTGCTGATCGCCGGCGATATCTTCGACACGGTCAACCCGCCGCTCAAAGCCCAGGAGCGCCTGTATGACTTCATCATCAGCGCCCATGAGCAGAACCCCAAGCTGACCATCGTGATGATCGCCGGCAACCACGATTCCGGCTCGCGCATCGAGCTGCCCGCGCCGCTGATGCGGCGTTTGCGCACCCATGCCCTCGGCCGCGTGCTGTGGCTCGATGACGGCCAGCTGGACGCCGAGCGCCTGCTGATTCCGCTGCCGGATGCCAAAGGCAAGATCGCCGCCTGGTGCCTGGCATTGCCATTCCTGCGCCCGGCGGAGGTCACTGGCGCGCAGCTGGGTGACGACTACCTGCGCGGGATTGGCCACGTGCATGAAAAGCTGATCGCCGCCGCCAATGCCAAACGCCAGAAAGGCCAGGCGCTGATCGCCATCAGCCATGCGCATATGGCCGGCGGTTCAGTGTCGGAAGATTCCGAGCGCAGCCTGATCATCGGCAATGCCGAGGCGCTGCCGGCCACACTGTTCGACAAAAGTGTCGGCTATGTTGCCCTCGGTCATTTGCACAAGCCGCAGCGGGTGAACGGCGAGGAACGCATTCGCTACAGCGGTTCGCCGATCCCGTTGTCATTTTCGGAGATCGGCTACAAACATCAGATTCTCGATGTGGCCTTCCAGGGCCAATGCCTGGTGAGTGTCGAACCGATCCTGATCCCCCGTTCGGTCGACCTGCAACGCCTGGAAGCCGCTCCGCTGGCGGACATCCTCAGACAACTGACCGACCTGCCCGACATCGACCTGCTCGCCGAAACCCAGCGCCACCCCTGGCTCGAAGTGCGCGTGCGCCTGGACGAGCCACAACCGGACCTGCGCCAGCAAATCGAAACCGCCTTGCAGGGCAAGGCCGTGCGCCTGGTGCGTATCGCCGCCGAGTACGCCGGCAAACGCGGCACCGATGAGGCGGACAATGAGCGCCTGATCGAACTCGACCAACTCACGCCCCAGGAGCTGTTCAGCCGCGCGTGGCAGGACAGCTACGGCAGTGAGGTGGATGAACAGACCTTGAAGGACTTCGCCGTGCTGCTCCAGGAAGTGCAACAGGCGGGTGAACAGCCATGAAAATCCTTGCCATCCGCCTGAAAAACCTCGCCTCGCTGGCAGGTCCGTTTGAAATCGACTTTACCGCCGAACCCCTGGCCAGCGCCGGGCTGTTCGCCATTACCGGGCCCACCGGTGCCGGTAAAAGTACCTTGCTCGACGCCTTGTGCCTGGCATTGTTTGGCGCCGTGCCGCGCCTGGGTGACACCGGCCAGGCCAAGATGCCGGATGCCGACAGCGATATTTCCATAGGTGACCCGCGCACCCTGCTGCGCCGCGGCACCGGCGGCGGTTATGCCGAAGTGGATTTTGTCGGGGTCAGCGGCCGACGCTATCGCGCACGCTGGGAAGCCAACCGTGCCCGCGACAAGGCCAGCGGCAAGTTGCAGAACAGCCGCCAGAGCCTGATCGACCTGGACAGCGACCAACTGCTGGCCAGCCAGAAAACCGAATACAAAACCCAGCTCGAACTGGCCCTGGGCCTGAACTTCGAGCAGTTCACCCGTGCGGTGCTGCTGGCGCAAAGCGAGTTCAGCGCGTTTCTCAAGGCCAACGACAACGAGCGCAGCGAACTGCTGGAAAAGCTCACCGACACCGCCCTGTACACCCAACTGGGCCGCCGCGCCTTCGACAAGGCCAAAGAGGCCAAGGACGCGCACAAGCAACTGCAGGACCAAGCCACCGGCGTGGTGCCGCTGCAAGCCGAGGCCCGTGCCGAACTGGACCAGCAACTGGCCGACGCCAGCCAACGCTTCAAGACCCAGCAAGCGCAACTCAAGCAGTTGGAGTTGCAACACACGTGGCTCAAGGAACTGCGTGAATGGCAGGAGCGCCAACTCAGTGCGACCGAACAACTGCAACACGCCCAGGCGCAATGGGCAGGCCAGGGCCCGCAACGCCAGGACTTGAACCACCTGGAGCAACTGGCGCCGCAACGCCATCACTTCGCCCGTCAGGCTGAACTGGACAGCGCGCTGACGCCGTTGGCCGCGCAGATTGAGCAGCATATCGAGCAGCAACAGGCGCTCACTACCCGCCAGGAGCAGGCCCGGACACAGCAGGCATCCGCCCAGGCGGCCTTGGCCGAGGCCCTGAAAAGCCAGGCCGACGCCGTCCCGCTGTTGCGCCAGGCCTTCGAGCAACAAAGCACCCTCGCCCACCTGACCAAGGACCTGGCCAAACGCACCGAGGAGCATCAGCAACAGCAAACGGCCTGCATGGAAGGCCAGACGTTGCTCAACAGCCTGCAAGAGAAACAGGCCCTCGTCGCCGGGCGCCTGCAACGCCTTGCGGCCGAACTTGAGCGCAGCGCCGCCCTGGCGCCGTTGAGTGATGGCTGGACCTATCAACGCGAGCGCCTGCAACAGTTGATGGTGATTGGCAGCCGCCTGAAAAAAGGCCAGGAAGAACTGGCGCAACTGGAAGAACGCGCGACCCGTACGGCAGAAAAGTTCACCGCGCAGCGCGAAGCCCTGGACCTGCTGTACCAGGAAGCCGGCGCCGAACCCCAGGCGGTGGCCGAACAGATCCAACTGCTCGCCAGCCTGCTGCAAGACAATCGCAAGCAACAGCGTGCCTTTGAAGACCTGACGCGCCTGTGGGACAGCCAGCAGCAACTGGACCAGCAGGCCGCCGCGCTGACGCAGAAACTCGCCGACGCGCAGCAACAACGTGAACAACTCAACGCGGCCGGCCTGCACACCAAAGCCGAACTCACGGTGGCCGAACAGACGCTGACGGTGACTCGGCAACTGCTGGAACGCCAGCGCCTGGCGCGCAGTGCCAGCGTCGAGGAGTTGCGCGAGCAGTTGCAGGAAGGCCAGCCCTGCCCGGTGTGCGGCAGCGCGGAACACCCGTACCACCAGCCCGAAGCCTTGCTGCAAAGCCTCGGCCGCCACGATGAATCCGAGGAGTCGGCCGCGCAAAAAGCCGTCGACACCCTAAAGGAAAAACTCACCGAGTTACGCGCAGAAGTGGGCGGCTTGATTGCCCAGCAAAAGGAGTTCCTGCAACAACAGGAACACCTGGCGACGCAACAGCATGCACTCAAGCCAAGCCTGGATGCGCACCCGTTGGCCGCGTCCCTGTTCAATCAGGAAGCGGCCAAACGCAGCGCCTGGCTGGCGCAGCAACTGGCCCAGCTCACGCAAAGCATTACCGCGGACGAACAACGCCAGGGCGCCCTGCTCAACCTGCAACAAAATGCCGGGCGCATGCAGCAACAACTGCAAGCCGCCCAGGACGCCAGCCAGCAGGCCCGCCAGTTGCTGGTGGACCAGCAGCGCGAGCTGTCCAACGACCGCGAACGCCTCGACGAAGAACTCAGCGCCTTCGCCAGCCTGTTGCCGGCCGAGACGCTGGAGGGGCTGCGCAGCGAACCGGCAGCGACGTTCATGCAGTTGGATCAGCAGGTCAGTCAACGCCTTGAGCAACTGGGCCATCAGCGTGACGAACTGGCCGAACAGCAAGAGCGCCAACAGGCCATCGAGCACCAACAGACCCACCAGCAGCACCGGCAACAACAACTGCAGGCGCTGGCCCAGCAGGTCAGCGAGCTGGCCAGCCAGCAACAGGCCGCCCAGGCAACCCTCAGCGCCCTGTTGGGCGATCACCCGAGCGCCGAGCATTGGCAGCAGCACCTGGACCACGCCGTCGCGCAGTCACGCCAGGGTGAAACCGAGGCGAACGAGCAACTGCAGCAAACACGAGACGCGCTGGTGCAACTGGCCGCCGACCTCAAGGCCTTACAGGAACGCCAACAGGCGCTGCACGCCGAACTGCACACCCTCGCCACCCGCCTAAGCGACTGGCGCGCCCTGCACCCAGAACTCGATGAGGCCGGCCTGAACCGCCTCCTGGCCTTCGACGACGCGCAGATCAACGCGCTGCGCCAACAGCTGCAACACAGCGAAAAAGCTGTCGAACAGGCCCAGGTCCTGTTGCAGGAACGCGAACAACGCCTGGCCGAACACCAGGCCTTGCATAACGGCAACCTCGAAGCCGAGCAACTGGACAGCGCCCTCGCCGCCCTCAACACACAATTGGCCGACAGCGAGAAGCAGGTCGCCGAACTGCGCGCACGCCAGGCCGAAGACCAGCGGCGCCAGGAGGCCAACAGTGCGCTCGCCGCGCAGATCGCCACCGCCTACGAAGAGTGGCAACGCTGGGCACGCCTGAACGCGCTGATCGGCTCGGCCACCGGCGATACGTTCCGCAAGATCGCCCAGGCCTACAACCTCGACCTGCTGGTGCACCACGCCAACGTGCAATTGCGCCAATTGGTGCGCCGTTACCGTCTCAAGCGCGGCGGCAGCATGCTCGGCCTGTTGGTGATGGACACGGAAATGGGCGATGAACTGCGCTCGGTGCATTCGCTGTCCGGCGGCGAGACGTTCCTGGTGTCGCTGGCATTGGCCCTGGGCCTGGCGTCGATGGCCTCCAGCACGTTGAAGATCGAGTCGCTGTTTATCGACGAAGGGTTTGGCAGCCTCGACCCCGAGTCGCTGCAACTGGCGATGGACGCCTTGGACGGTTTGCAGGCCCAGGGCCGCAAGGTGGCGGTGATTTCCCACGTGCAGGAAATGCACGAGCGCATCCCGGTGCAGATCCAGGTCAAGCGTCAGGGCAACGGGTTGAGCACGCTGGAGGTCAAGTGAGCGAGGCGGTGCTGTATTCGTTTCGGCGCTGCCCGTATGCCATGCGCGCACGCATGGCCCTGGGTTACGCCGGGGTTGTGGTGCGCATTGTCGAGGTGAGCCTTAAGGCCAAGCCGGCCGACATGCTGGCGCTGTCGCCCAAGGGCACGGTACCGGTGCTGAGCGTGGGCGGCGAGGTGATTGATGAGAGCCTGGCGATCATGCAATGGGCACTGGCGCAGAACGATCCCGATGGCTGGTTGCTACAGGACGGCGCGGCCACCCTGCAACTGATCGCCGAAAACGATGAAGGCTTTAAACATCATTTGAATCGATACAAGTACGCCGAGCGCTACCCGGAACAGCCCATGACGGTCTATCGGGCAGAAGGTGAGGTGTTCTTGCAGAAGCTGGAAGGCTTGCTGACGCAACGAGACTTCTTGCTGGCCGATCACCTGAGCCTGGCCTAGGTAATCTGACTTGTCGGTGGCAGCAGGGCTGTGAAATCCGTCTTTCAACCAACCAGCAGCACTCTCGTAACCTGCGGCAACGCCCATCTGGAAGATCTCAAGCGCCTCCTGATACTGGCCTTTCCCTTGAAGATTGACACCCAAAGCAACAGCTGCCTTGCCATGACCCTGTTCAGCCGCACAACGGCGCATTTCTCGGGCAACATCAGGTGCGATGTCAATCGGAGCCAGCATGTCCCCCACAACGTACTGAGCTTGGGCATTACCCTGATCGGCAGCCTTGCGGAAGTAGCGCAAGGACATGGCCGTGTCCTGCTTCAACCCGGCGGAGCCGTTCTTCAGGAACATGCCAATAAAGTAGTACCCCGTTGCCACATTCGCGTCGATCAATTGCTGGCTAAGACGCAGGTGGTCCGCGCCACGGAGCGTGAAGTGGCCGCGCATGGTGCCGTTTTGCAGGTTGATATTGGCTTTGTAATGGCCATTTTCGGCAGCAATTCGGTAGAGGCGCTCGATCTCGGCGTCGACGCTTTTAGTAAACACGTCGTCGATGATCATCAGCTTGGAGTGGATGTACACTGGCATCCATGGCTTGCCGGCGGGCGAGTCGGCCGCGACCAGCGAGCACACATGAACTTTCAGGCCCGGACGCGGCTGCGGGGTGAGTGTGTCGCTCTCGATCTTCCTGATTTCGTCGTTAAGTACCGCCTGCCGATACCGGTTGTTTCTGGCGGTATCCTCCACGGCCTCCCGGGCCTTATCACTGAGGTTGCCGCCGCCCACGGTGTCGACCAGGCTGGTGAACATAAGCAACGCCTGTTGCTCCAGCAGTTCCGCCAGGTCAGGTGTTTGCGCGGCGGCTTTGGCTTTCGCCTGCTCAATGCGTTGTAGCTTGGTAATTTCAGGAATGGTGTCACCGCGCCCGAGACTTTCGAGCATGCGATGGGTATTCAATGACCCGGGGCCTACACCGTCTTTACTGGCATTGGTGATCACAAACAGATGCAGGTTGCCGTGCACACCTGGATCACGGCCTCCAAGCGTTTGCGCGGCGGCGGCTTTTTTGATCGCCTCGGCCAACGGCGGCCAGCGAAAGTATTGGTTTTCGATGTAGATGAACTGGGTCGCGTTATTGACCGCGTTCAGGTAGAGCGTGGCGATGTCGCGCTTTTGGTTTTGGGGTTGAGTGCGCACGAGTTGCGCCAACTGACGCGTGACACCGGGCGTGCATGTCAGCTGTGGTCCTATCTGCTTGGCCTGTCGGGACGCCAGCAAGTCTTCGCCTGTTTCCGCACGCCAGGCAGTCGCAAAGTTATGGTGCAAGTGCTCCAGAATCGGCCCACTGACTTGACTGGAAATGTCCTGGCGAGGCGTGTCACCCCGCGGGCCAAGATTGGGTGCAGGCTTACTGCCCTCGGAACGGTTCAGCGCGGTGTGATTGTCGTTGTCCCAATACTCATCAAGCATGTTGTGGCCCATGACGAAGCCAACGGCACGGTCCTTTATTTCATAGTCGACCAGGACTGTTTTCTGATGGTGGGTCGGAGCAATGGCCAGCGCGCTCAGCGTACCGACGCTGAGGTGCGGGTCGTGGCTTTTATAGTTGGCCTGATAAGCAATTTCGGCCCGCTCGAACACGCTGAAACCACGCCCGACGAAGACCGGCACATTGCGCGCCGCTCGCATCGCAGGCGCCAGGTGACCGGCAAATGCACAGCGGGAAAACCACTGCCGGTCATAGGCATATTGATCGTCAGTGGAGGGTTGCAGCGCTCGATCGCTAATACGGTACGGGCCTTTACCCGGCAGGTTGGCCTCGCCTCCCACGCCTGCGCTGTTGAACGGCGCCTCCCAGCCGAGTATCCGCACCTCCACACCGTCCCTCGCTTTGGCCATCAACAACTCGCCGATGCTCGGACTTACGCCGTCACGAATAAAATACATCGACGGCTGGAAGCCCCAGCAAATGATGTCGATGGTCCTGTTGGCCTGGGCTATTGCCAGATGCACGGCCTTGAAGGCTTCTTCCCCATTGATCAACGGCTGGTAGGTGGCCTTCGCGGGCGGGTATTCGGTGTTCTGCACGTACCACCGTGGCGTGCACGTCGCTTGCTGGGTGTGCTGCAGGGCCACGGGTACAACAATGTCGGTCTGAGTCATGCGATTTCCCCTTCCTGGTCACTGGCTGGGCTCACCACCTCGGCGTAAGAGGCGCGGTGATCGGTGTGCGAAATGGGTTGGCTCAACTCGCTATCAGGCTGCGAACGATGGTTGTGAAAACCCGCGTTGGCCAGGATCGCTTGTTCGTTATTGCGATAATCGCCGGGCACCGGGATCTGAAAACTCGCCCCGTTGGCCATGACCATGCGGTACTGCCGGGTTACGACTTGGTGATTGATTGCTATCTGGCCGGTGTTATCCAACACGCCCTGCTTGATAACCGCATCGTCGGCATAAAGCGTGTAAGGCATGCCTGCCCAACCCTGGTGGGTGGCGTTGGGGGTTCTCGGCACGCTTAACCACAAGGGTTGTCGGGACAGGCTCTGTGGATACTCAGGCTGTGCGGCGGTCATGCTCGCCGGACCGCTGTAATCGAAGTGCGCCGATTTGACGTTGTAGTCCCCCAAGGTTCCCGACTCGATGCAACGCTGATCCAGGGAGATGTAACTGCCGCCTGCGTTCAAGATGATTTTCTTTTTTGCCACGATATGGATTTCGTCTTCAGTGCTGGTAATGCTCAGCCCGTTGCGGGCGATCAGATCCAGAGTGTCGTTTTGTGCCTGGACAAGCACAGGCCCCTGATTGGCGATCAGCTTGATGCCCAGCTTGCGCACAAACAGGCTCAGCCCCTGCCCCACCCCGATGAACAGGCGCTTGACCACACTGATATCGGCCTCGCCACCGGCGTTGAGCATCAGATTGTTCTGCGCCGCCAGCTGCATGTGCTTGCCGCTGGTCAAGGCGATACCCTCAGGCGCGCTGAGCAACAAAACCGAAGCCTTGAGCTGATCGAGCGCCTCACGCATCAACGTCAATTGCGCCTGCACATCTGCCGGGGCCGCCTGAGCGGCCTGGGCATCGACCGACAAGCCACCCAACTGATCCGCGGCCTGTTGCAAACACCCCATGGCAGCGCTCATTTCCAACATCTGGCCGTTGGCCCGAGGCTGTACGTCAGCACTGATAAACAAACCCTTGCCACCACGAATCGCTCCCCAACCATCGGTACGCAGCTCGAAACCTTCACCACGCTTTTCGCGCCCGGCATCCACCAGATGCCCAAGATTGAGCTGGCTCTTGCCAC